>CAZUUK010000031.1:0-12924 GCA_964622675.1 uncultured Planctomycetota bacterium
TGATATACCAGCGGAGTTGCGAAGGAGGTGACGAGGTGTTGATCTGGTTTTTGCGCATACTCGTGATTTTAGTAGGAGGGCTTGTGGGTTGGTTGCTACCGGGTCTTCTGGGAATGGAGGGGACGTCGGCGCAGTTCGTGTGGCCGATTATGGGGATGGCGGGGGCGATGCTGGTTGTGGGGGTGGAATCGGTTCTGACACGGCGATACAGTGCGCTTGTCCCGACGGTGGTGCTGGGTTTGTTTTTGGGGATTGCGATGGCACAGGTATTCAGCTTTGTGCCGGATGCGATCGTGGCGCGGTTCGACAGGCTGCAGGTGTCGGTGGGGCTGGAAGGGGCGGCGGAGAATGTGTTGAAGGCGACTTTTTTTGCGTTCTTCATCTACCTTGGGATAGCGCTACTGCTCAGGGCGCAGCCGGCGTTCCGATTTATAACCCCTTTTCTTGATTTTATCCGTAAGCAGGCCAGGGCTCCTAAGCCGCTGATCCTGGACACGAGCGTTATCATTGACGGACGGATTGCAGACATTTCGGAGACGGGGCTGATTGACAACCCGTTGGTGATACCGAAATTCGTGCTGCAGGAGCTGCAGGACATTGCGGATTCGCCTGACAAGCTGAAACGGAGTCGTGGGAGGCACGGGCTGGAGATGCTTAACAGGCTGCAGCGGAACGATGGGATAGATATCGAGGTGAACGATTCGATCGTTCCAAGTGTGGGTGGAGTGGACAACAAGCTGGTGAGATTGGCGAAGCGACTGGACGGGAAGATCGTGACGAACGACTATAACCTGAGCAAGATCGCGCAGCTTCAGGGAGTAAGCGTGGTGAATGTTAACGATCTGGCAGGGGCGCTGAGGCCGGTGGTGCTTCCCGGGGAGGAGATCGGGTTGAAGATCATAAAGGCGGGCGAGGAGGCGGGGCAGGGGGTGGGGTACCTGGATGACGGTACGATGGTGGGTGTGGAGAACGCGCGGGAGAAGGTTGGGGGGGAGATGAGGGTTCTTGTAACGAGCGTTTTCCGAACGAGCGCGGGGAAGATGCTGTTTGGGAAGGCGAAGGAGGAGTAGCGGCTGTGAGGTTGCGCGGAGCGGAGTGGGGAGAGGGTAGATGAGGGGGGTGTTAGGGGGTGTTTCGCTTGTTTTGGTGGCTGGTGGCCGGGGTGCGCGGCTGGGGGGTGGGGTGCCAAAAGCGTTCCTGCCGCTAGTGGGAGAGCCGATTCTGGTCAGATCGCTGAGGGTATTTTCGGGCATGGAGTTCATCTCTCAAAGGGTCCTGGTGGTGCCGGAGGAGTACCGTAAGTGGGTGGTTGACGAGGCGGGTGGTGAGCCTTTGCTGAGGGAGGTGGACAGAGTGGTGGCGGGGGGCGAGCGGAGGCAGGATTCGGTGGCCAACGGTATAGCGGAGGTTGAGGAGGGGTGTGAATTGGTGATGATCCACGACGCGGTGAGACCCTTTGTTCGGGCGGAGGAGGTGGTCCGGTGTGCGGAGGCGGCGGGGGAGTTCGGTGCTGCGGTGGTGGGAGTGAGGGCAAGCGATACGTTGAAGGAGTGTGATGAAGGGGGGAGAGTTGTGCGGACAGTATCGAGGGAGGGTTTGTGGGCGGTGCAGACGCCTCAGGCGTTCAGGCGAGGGTTGATAGTGGAGGCTTACAGGAGATTCGGGCAGGTGGAGGTGACGGATGATTCGGAGCTTGTGGAGATGATGGGCGAACAGGTAGTGGTTGTGGAGGGTAGGAGGGACAACATAAAGGTGACGCGGCAGGAGGATTTGTATCTGGCGGAGAGTCTTTTGAGGGGCGAACGTGAGGGGAGAAAACCTAAAGTCTGATTGGCGTGGGGCCGATAAACGAGACAAGGAGAGGAATAGGGGTGGGGTGGTTTTGTGTCAGGAAAGGGCCAGTTTTTGGTTGACAATGTGGAAAAGGGGCTAATATAATGCCTCTCAAGTGGGATGGGACCGAGGGAGGGGGTCGGGGATGGATGGAGAAAACCGAACTTGTCAGAGAGCTGTCGGGAGTTAGTGCTTCCGACAGAAGTTATTTTGGGACTAGGTCTTGCCTGGCAGAAGTTTGATGAGGAAAGGGGGTGATAGCCCAGCCGGCGGTCAGGCCGAGTGAGAGAAGGCTAGACCGCGGCCAGATCAAAAGGTCTTACTTGGGAAATAGCTGGATGTTCAGCCCGAATGCAGTGAAGCGGGACTGGACGGTTTATAAGATGGTCTTGGCCGAAAGGGCAAACTGCCCGAAAGGGTAGGGCGCAAAGTCGAAGGGCCCAAGGCGAGATTTGCAAGGGCTGCCTGACTGCCGAACCTAAGATCGAGGAGGAACGGATGAGAAAAGTTCTGGTAGTGTTGGGCGTCGCGGTTGTATTAGGGTGGATGTTGTTGCCGGCGGCGCCCGGCCAAGAGGTAGTGGGCGCGAAGTCAAGCAAGCTCACTATCGGCGGCACGCTTATCTTCGACGGCGTCTACAGGGATGACGGCATATTCGACGATGCCGTGGTCTCGGCCGTCGCGGCGACGCCTTACCCATTCGGGGGGACGGCGTGGGTATCGACGGATCTGTCCATCGATCTGGGGCTTGACTTTACCCAGAACGTTAGCGCGTTCATCCAGCTCAGGACGGACTGGAAGAGCGAGGAGATTGGGGACGATTTTGGGTCGTGCATCTCCCTTCAGAGCGGGGTGAACTACTGGGCTGAGGACGATCTCGGGCTGGAAGTCGAGCAGGCCTACATTGACGTGGTCGAGTTTCTCGATCCGGCGATGAGCCTGCGCATGGGTATTCAGCCGCTTGCGTGGGATCTTCGCGGGAACGGCGACGAGCTCTTCCTGAACGTTGATGAGGGTTTTGCCGGCGAGGCCGGCGGGTTCTGCGCCATGTATGATGCGGATCCCGTGATGCTGACGGCCTTTGCAGGCACGATTGTCGAAACCCTCAGTGACAAGCAGGACGTCGCGCTGTACGCGGTGCGCGGTGTTTACCCGTTCGAGGACGACATGAGCACGGTCGCCGTGGGTGTCGCGTGCGTCGATCTTGACTCCCACAAGATGTTGGCAGCCGATGTCGGCGTTGACTACTTCCTGAACGAGGACACCGAGCTTTACGGTGAAGCCGTGTTCGAGTTCGGTGAAATAGCTCAGGACGTGGACGCCGCGGGTTGGGGTGGATACGTCGGCGGGAAGTACACCGCCAGCGACTACGAGTACACCCCGTCCATCGACCTGTCTTACTGGTATCTGAGTGGTGACGATGACGCGGCGGACACTGACGAGGAAAACTACATCTCGATGGAGGATGTGGACACGTTCGCGATCATCGAGGAGAACCACTACGGGTACGACATCGACTCGAACTTCTGGGGGGTCAAGCTCGTTGCTGATGCCCGGCCGGCCGAAGACGTGACGGTTTGCCTGAAGGGCGGTTACTTCGTGCTGAACGAGGTAGCGAGCGGCGAGGCCGATGACCTGGGCACCGAAATCGACGGCTCGATCACCTGGGAGTACAGCGAGAACCTGACGTTTACGGCGCAAGCCGCCTACATCATGGGCTCCGACGTTCTGGAGGCGGCGACGCCTGATGAAGAGGACAGCGGGTTCCTGCTGAGTCTGGGAACCAAGCTCGTCTTCTAGCGTGCTACCTTGATGCTGACGAGGCCATCGGGTCTAATGGGCCCGGTGGCCTCGTTTTTTGGGGGTAGATATGCGAGTAGGGCTGGGGTACGACATACATAGGCTGGTTGAGGGGAAGAGGCTGGTGCTGGGGGGAGTGGAAGTGCCGTACGAGGTTGGACTGGAGGGGTTCTCGGACGCGGACGTTGTGATTCACGCGGTGTGCGATGCGGTGTTGGGGGCTGCGGCGCTGGGGGATATAGGGGAGCATTTTCCTGAAGGTGATGCGAGGTTCAGGGGTATTGATTCGGCGGAGCTTTTGAAGCAGGTGGTTGAGATGGCGGAGGGAAAGGGGTTTCGGGTGGCGTCGGCGGACGTTGTGATCTACGCCGAACGGCCGAGGCTCGGGGATGTGAAGGGTGAGATACGCGAGAACCTGGCCCGTTTGCTCTCGATTGACGCGGGAGGTGTGGGGGTGAAGGCGAAGACGTTCGAGGGGCTGGGGCCGATAGGCGAGGGTAAGGCGATTGCGGCTCACGCGGTGGTTTGTCTGGAGGAAAGGGCGAGGTAGCTTTCTCGGCGGGATGGTCGAGGAGAAACTCTACTCGGCGAGGGTCTGCAGGATAATGCGGATGTTGACGTAGCCGGGGGCGGGCGAGGCCGCGGGTTCCGTCGCTGGCCGCAATGGCGTAGCCCTAATCTCGGCGAGCCCGTTGTAGGCCAGCACACCGAAGCTGTATCCGCCCAAGGCTGAGGTGGGGGGGGATTGAAGCTTGAGCTGCTGGGCGCGGGAGAGGTCGTTGACGAGGGCCGGGAGTTGAGCGGTTTTCATCCTGTTGACGAAGTATACGTTGTCGGTGCGGGTGGTGTTTGCGAGCGCTTGGTTTTGCGAGAGGATTGATTCGAGCTCGGCGACTGCATCTGCAACGCTTTCTTTACTGAGGGGGGCTTTCCCGCGCTCCTCGGCTTGCGTAATTTGCACGTAGAAGTCCTGGGTTTGGGAGTCGATGGGCTGGGCGGGGCCTCCGGCGACGAATCGTCTGCCAGCAACTATGGAATCTCCGGCGGCCATGTCGCTCACGTCGCCGTCTTCGGGCTTCTCTCCTTCGAAACTGTAACGTAGGGCTCCGATGCTCTTGGCGTGGTCAACTGTCTCCTCGGGCTCGAGCGCTTCTCCAAGCTTTTCCTCGGCGCCTTTGATCGTGAGATGACTGCGCAGTTCTTCAGTCACGGCGCCCGCGTCGAGCGGCACCTTTGTTGTGGGTACTGACAATTCCATTAGGAGTTCCTCTTCGAGGGCGGCTTCTTCTCTCGACAAGGAAGTTCCCTTGGCAGCTCCCTCTGGTGTCGGGCTGATGCCTCTGGCGATGAGGGGCGTTTCGGCAGGTGGACGGGTATTGAGGTAGAAATAGGCGGCGAGGCCGACTACGACGAGGAGTGAGGCGGCTGCGGCCGCCGGGTAGAGCCAGCGGAGTGGAGATCTCGCGGGGGCGACTTCGCCGAGCGGGGGTGGGGCTTCGGAAGCGGCGAGCATCTCGCGTTCGACGCTGCGCTCTATCTGGAGCTGAACGTGCGCGGGGATAGAGCGTTTGGGGAGGGAGCGAACGGCGTGAACGGTTTTTCTGAGAAGCTCGAGTTCGCGGGAGCAGTCGGGGCAGGTTTTGAGGTGCGCCTCGACCTCGGGGCGCGGCGGAAGCGCGGGAGGGGCCTCGGCCTTCGGCGGCTCCGGCGCCGGGGTCTCGGGCAGGTTCCCGTCGAGGTATTCGCTCAAGTATTTTCTGACCTCGTCGCAATTCATCGGGTGCTCCCCTCCCAGACGGGCTTGAGCTTATCTTTGAGGGCCATTCTGGCCCTGTGGATGCGGGATTTCACGGTGCCGAGGCTGAGTTCGAGAAGTTCGGCGATCTGCTCGTATTCAAGTCCCTCGATGTCCCTGAGTACCAGAACGGTTCTCTGGTCGGAGGGAAGGGAAAGGATTGATTGCTGTACGAGCTTTTCCATTTCGTTTGCCTCAGCCAGTTCGGCCGGGTCGTCGGAGCGATCCGGCGGTGAGAAGTTTTCCGGGTCTGCGCCGTCGAGCCGGATTGATTGAAGCTTGCCCTGTTTTCTCCAGTGGCTCCTAAGCGAGTTTACTGCGATTCTATATATCCAGGTGTAGAAGCGGGAGGTGCGGCTGAAAGTCGCGATTGCCCTGTAGGCTTTGAGAAACGTCTCCTGGACAAGGTCATATGCCAGCTCCTCATTACCGGTCATGCGGTAGAGCGCGTTGAAGACGGAATTCTGGTATCGTCGCGTGAGCCAGCCGAAGGCGGCGGGGTCTCCGCTTACGGCGCGCTCTACAAGGACCTCCTCCGGGAAGTCCTGTGTGGCTCCGTCTCCATAAGGTTGGACGCTGTGAGGAGTCTGCAAGTTCCCTAGACCTTAGCCCAAGCGGCGTCCAGCGTTTCCCTGCCGTTGGCGATTACCTGTTCGGAAGTCTGGTCGCCGTAAGGCTTTAGCTCGAAGCTGACTATGCGCCTGTTCTGGTCGGAAGTGTATCCGATTTTCAGGATCTGTCTTAGGAATTCGGCCAGTTCTTCGACTCCGTTCTCACCCTCCTCGATGCCGAATACGGGGTGGTTATCGCCGTAGGCGGGGTGGTCGGGGAAGCGCATGACGCAGTTGCCGATGTGAACGTGCCTGAGAAAGGGTTCAGCGGTGGTGAGAGCGAATTGGGCGCTTTCTCCCAGGAGAGGGAGGTGGCTGAGGTCGAGCATAAGCCCGAAAGAGGGGAAGTCCTTAACGAGCTTTTCGGCGAACTCGGCTGATTCAGCAGTGGGTCCTGCGAGGCAATTTTTGCCGTAAGGCTGCCGGTCGAAGGTTTCAAGTACGACGGGGATGCCGCCGCGGCCGGCGGAGTATTCGCATAGCTGGGCGATGGAATCTTCCAGGAGCTTCCAGGCGTTGGGTCTTTGCTCGTCGCCCGGGTCAACGCCTGATAGGACGGCAAAGCCGGCGGCGTTCCATTCGTAAGCTTCGTCGATGTTGGCCTTGGCGGCCTGGACTGCTTTGGTGCGTTCGGCCTTGTCGGGATGGTTGAGGTTGAGCTTTCCGCCGAGGAGGACCGGCTGGCAGCCGTAGGCGACGGCGAAGCCGGCATCCTTTGCGGTCTGGATGGCGTTTTTGCGAACGGCGGGGTCGGCGATATGGGTCACTTCGACGGCCTGGAAGTAGCCGTCCGAGCAGATCTTTTTCAGGGTTTCGACGACGGGACCTTCACCTTTCATGACTTCGGGGAAAGCCATGAAGTGGATGAGGCCGACCTTCATGTGATCTTGGGGTTTTCCCTGCATTTCTGCCTCCTATTCTTTGACGTCTGCGGCGGGTGTTTGCTCAGATGCGGCTGAGCTTCTGGGTCTTAGGTCCCTGTGGCTGTCAGGAACGAGTCCGACCATCATGAGGTCATTACCGAAGCGCTCATGGGTGATCTTTTCGAGGTGTATTGGGACGGAGCGCTGGATGGGCTGCTCGATGGCGCTGCGGGCGCCGTCATCTCCGACGATCTTGCCGGCGATATAGGTGATTACTTTGTCCACCAAGCCTTCTCTGAATGCGGTGGCGAACAGAGTAGGGCCGCCCTCGAGAAGGACGTTGGTTGCCTTCTCGGCGGCGAGCTTTTCCATGAGTTCGGGGAGATCGACTCTGCCGTCCTTCTCACTGCATATGATAACCTGACAGTCGGCTTTCTCAAGGGCGCGGAGCTTTTCTGGGGGAGCGTGTGTGGTGGTTGCGACGGCCAGTTCGGCGATGTCAGTGGTTCTGACGAGGGTTGAGTGTAGAGGTATTCGGGCTTTGGAGTCGAGGATTACGCGCTTGGGCTTGCGCGGAGTGGCGATGCGACAGGTGAGTTCGGGGTCGTCTTTGAGGACGGTGCCGATACCGAGCATGATGACGTCCATGAGGCCGCGGAGGCGCTGGACGTGGGCTCTTGAGAGTTCTGAGGATACCCAGCGCTCCTCTCCGCGTGGTATGGTTACACGGCCGTCGAGGGTCATGGCCCACTTGGCGGTCACGTAGGGTAGGCCGGTGTTGACCAGTTTGAAATAGGGGGCGTTGAGGTCGAGGGCGTCCTTTTCGAGGAGTCCGTGCTCCACCTCGATTCCGTAGGCGAGGAGGTCTTTTTGGGATGAGCTTTGCAGAGGGTCGGAGCATGCGTAGACGACTTTCCTTACGCCGGCTTTTATGAGAGCGTCGGTGCAAGGTGGGGTTTTGCCGAAGGTATTGCAGGGCTGAAGTGTGACGTAGATTGTAGCGCCGCGGGCTTTGGGGCCTGCGGCTTTTAGTGCGTTGATTTCGGCGTGCGGCCCCCCAAAGCCCGAGTGATAGCCGGTCCCGATGACTTTGCCCATTGAGACGACGACTGCGCCGACCATAGGGTTGGGTTGCACCTTGCCCTGGCCGAGCCGGGCGAGTCCCAGAGCCTTTCGCATGTAGCCTTCTTCGGGATTCATACCGAACCGCCTCGCAGAAGGGCGCCGTGAGTCCGGGGAATCCGGACAGGGCCATGTTAGCATCGTGCCGGTGGAGTGTCAATCGTGCGAGGGGTGACGTTGCCGGAAGGGGGAGGCAGTGATATGATGTCGTTTCAGTTTCTGCTTGAGGATTTCGGCAAGTATCGGAAGGGAGAGGAAAGATGCAGGCTAAGTGGAGGCGCAGGTTCAGCGCGGGATGGGGGTTTTTGCTGGTATGGGCGGCGGTGTGTTTCTCTATGGCGGGGCCTGAAGCGGCTGTTGAGGGAATTCCCTGTGAGGCGCGGTACGTTTCGCCGTCCACGGGCGAGTCTTTTGAGATTCAGCTTTTGCGGTGGCGGAATCCTCTGGACGGGGAGTGGACTTACGGGGCGCTGGTCAGGCCGAAGGAAGTGCCTGAGCCGACGCCGCTCGTCGTGTTTTCGGATCCGTACAGCGTGTTTCCGGAGACGGGGGATGCGGTTGATACCAAATGGGCGGAGAAGCTGCGGGAGCGGGAAGGGGAGGGGCCGCTACCGGATGCGGACATGGAGATCAAGACGGACGTGGATGTTCGAATTCATGTGGCGAGGAGGCCTCTGAGAGCGCTGGCAAACAACATGGACTGGTACGTAAACAACGGCTACGCGCTGCTCTACGTATTTTGCCGCTTCTATAAGGCGGATAGCCTGCTGAATGACGCGCATGACGTGCTGGGCGGGATACAGGTGGGGAAGTCGCTTGGGGGAATTGACGGGGATAGGGTGGGAGTAACGGGGAGGAGCTGGGGCGGGATGACGACGGTTTATGCGATTTCGCGAGGGGAGACGCCGGTGAAGGTGGCTGCGGCGGTGGGGTGGTCGGCTGCGGTTGATTCGTCGTCACTGCATGATTTTGTGCATGGTTTTATTCCGAGCAGGTTCGCGGGAGAGGATCTACTTTTCTACCGGAGTTTCTTCTATTCGTACTGGCACAGGCTTTTGAAGAGCACGAAGGAGCCGTTCGGCAAAGACTCGGCGGCGTGGGAGTTCTCGAGATACGATTACATTGCGGGGAACACCGAGTCGCCGCTTTTGCTCATTTGCGGGAGCGACGACAGCATCGTGCCGTACAGTCAGTCGCTGACGCTCACGCGCAAGCTGGTTGAGCTGGGGAAGCCGGCGTGGGTTATGGCGTACGATAACGGGCCGGTGCCGTGGGAGGAGCGGCCGCTTGGCCACGGGTTGCGGGATGAGAACTCCGGGGTAAAGCGGGAAGTGATCGCGCGGAATTTCTTCCTCAAATACATGCCGCCGGACGTGAGGCTGGTGGAGATAAGCGTGAGGTGGGTGGAGATGATGGAATTTTTGAGTTCCATCAGGGAGCATCTGCGGCGGCATCCTGATGATCAGCGGAACATGGTTGAGTTTGTGCTGGAGGCAATGAATCCGAGGATCAGGTACAGGGTCACGGATAAGGCGGAGGCATCGGGAACGGGGGAGGAGGCGGTAGCTCGGGGGTTAAACGAGCTGCTGGGCACGGATGAGTGGAGCGCTGGAACGGTGAGGAAACGCCTGGGGAAGGAGGGCTTTCCGCTGGGGAAGGGGAGGAAAAAGGTCACGATTGGCGGCAGCATCGAGTTCGAGGGGACAGTGAGACGGTAGGAAGGACGGGATGAACGAGATTACGAGGAAGGAAGAGCTTGCCCCCGAGATATATTCGATCTGGGTGAGGGTGCCGAGGATAGCGGAGCGGCGGAAGGCGGGGCAGTTCGTGATAGTTCGTGCGGATGAGGAGGGGGAAAGGATTCCGCTCACGATAGCGGATTCGGACGGGAGGGAAGGTACAATCAGGCTGGTTTACCAGGTTGTGGGGGAGAGCACTGGTTGTCTTGGGGAGCTTGAGGTGGGGGACTCAATCGCAAATGTGGTGGGGCCGCTGGGGAGGCCGACGCATATCGAGAATTACGGCCGGTGCGTGTGCATAGGCGGAGGGGTAGGTGTTCCTGCGGTTTATCCGATCGCGGAGGCGCTGAAGGAGGCGGGCAACTACATAATTTCGGTAATAAGCGCGCGGCGTAAGAATCTGCTGATCATGGAAGAGGATATGCGCGCGACGAGCGACGAGGTGTACTTGACGACGGACGACGGGTCGGCGGGGTATCACGGATTTCCTACGCAGTTGCTCGAGCAGTGGATCGGTGAGGGGAAGGAAATAGATATGGTGCTGGCCGTGGGTCCGGCGGCGATGATGGCGGCGGTGGTTGAGGTGACGCGGGCGCACGGGATCAAGACGATAGTGAGCTTGAACTCGATCATGGTGGACGGGACGGGGATGTGCGGTTCGTGCCGCGTGACGGTTGGGGGAAGGACGCGTTTTGTGTGCGTTGACGGGCCGGAGTTCGACGGGTTTGAGGTGAACTTCAAGGAGCTGCTGGCGAGGCTCGGGGCTTACGATGAGGAGGCGAAGCCGGAAGGGTGCGTGGGCGGTATATGCGCGCGGAGTGAGGCGGTGGCGGAGATGGGGAGCGGGAAGAGGGCGCCGAGACAGAAGATGGCGGAGCTGGAGGCGGAGGGGCGGGCGAAGACTTTTTCGGAGGTGCCGCTCGGCTATACGGCGGAGCAGGCGCAGTTGGAGGCGAGCCGCTGCCTTCAGTGCAAGGAGCCGAAGTGCGTGGAGGGCTGCCCGGTCGGGGTGGACATCCCCGGGTTTGTAAAGCTTGTGAGGGAGGGGGATTTTGCAGGGGCGGCGAGGGTGGTGAAGATGGCAAACGCGCTGCCGGCGATATGCGGGAGGGTGTGTCCGCAGGAGGATCAGTGCGAGGCGCTCTGCGTGCTTGGGGGTAGGGAGGGACCGGTGGGGATCGGGAACCTGGAGCGGTTTGTTGCCGATTACGAGCGCGAATCGGGGGAGGTGGAGGTTCCGCCGGCGCCGGAGCCGACGGGCTACCGGGTTGCGGTTGTCGGGTCGGGGCCGGCAGGGCTTGCGGCGGCGGGGGAGCTGGCGAAGATGGGGCACTCGGTGACGATCTTCGAGGCGCTGCACAAGCCGGGCGGGGTGCTGGTGTACGGCATTCCCGAGTTCCGTCTGCCGAAGAGCATCGTTGAGGAGGAGGTGAGTTACCTGAGCAAGCTGGGGGTGAAGATCGAGCTGGATTACGTGATAGGGAAGCTGGATACGGTGGACGAGCTACTGGAGCGGGGTTTTGATGCGGCGTTTGTGGCGACGGGTGCGGGGCTGCCGAGATTTCTTGGCATTCCCGGCGAGAATCTTGTGGGGGTTTATTCGGCGAACGAGTACCTGACCAGGGCCAACCTGATGAAGGCGTACCATCCGGATTACCGGTCTCCGATAGTGGTTCGGGATCGCGTGAGCGTGATAGGCGGGGGCAACGTGGCGATGGATTCGGCGCGGACGGCGCTGAGGCTGGGAGGGAAGGAGGTAACTATCGTTTATAGGCGGTCGCGGGAGGAGATGCCCGCAAGGATAGAGGAGATCCGGCGGGCTGAGGAGGAAGGGGTGAAGTTTCGGTTTCTGACGAACCCGGTCGAGATTGTAGGAAATGAGAAGGGATGGGTCAGGGGAATGAGGTGCATCAGAATGGAGCTGGGAGAGCTGGACGAGAGCGGGAGGCGGAGGCCCGTGCCGATCCCGGGCTCCGAGTTTGCGATCCCTGCCGAGGTGGTTGTAGTTGCGATTGGGACCAGCGCTCATCCGCTGGTGCTGCAGACGACCAAGGGGCTGAAGCTGAATAAGTGGGGGTATATCGAGACCGATCCTGAGACTGGGGAAACAAGCAGGGAGGGGGTGTTTGCGGGCGGGGATATAGTGACGGGTTCGGCCACGGTGATATCGGCTATGGGGGCGGGAAAGCACGCGGCGAAGGCGATAGATGAGTATGTGCGGAGCAAGCGCGGGAAATAGCGGTGCCGGCTTTCGGGCAAGCTTGGATGGGTCAAAGCGGCGCGCGGATTGTGCGATTTCCAGAACCCGAAACAGAAGTTAGCTGCGCTCCTCCGCCTCGCCGAGTTCTCGTCCAGTAAATCATCCCTTGGTGATTTATTTATCTCCCGCGAGAACTCCGCCCGGCTGCTCGTCCCGGCTGCCGCACCTCTTCGAGCGGAGTCAGGATGGTAACGAACTGTCTGGACGGGTCAAGGCTGCGCTGGATGATGCTGTGGAGGTTGTCGGCTGTAAGCTGCTGGAGCTTTCGCGCGGAGTCTTCCGGCTGTGGGCCCAGGAGCGATTCGCGGGCGCCGGATAGAAGTGCGATATTTCCCAATACCATTCCCACGGCTCTCTTCGGGTCTGCGCCAAGCTGCGATGCGAGCATGTTGCTCTGCTGGGTGATGGTATTCCAGTCCGGCACGGGCGATTGGGTGAACTGGTTTGCCATGAGCTTAAGCTGCATCACTTCGAGAGCGGCCGGCTTTTGGGACCTCGTGGTCTGGAGACGAGACGCCAGGAGGTTCGTCAGGTCAGCGACGCTCGTTCCGGGCTTGGCGGTGGCGTAGAGGAAGAAGGGGAGGGTTCCGACGCTCCAGCTCGGGTTTGAGCAGAACACCGAGTCGGCGGCAGCCTGGATATCGGGGTCGGACATGAGCTTCTGCATGAGGAGGCCGCCCCAGAGGCTGAGGGCGGAGCGGTCTGCGGCCCCTTCGGGTGGAGGAAAAGCGATGCAGACCGCGCGGACTTTGCTGTCCCACCGAACGCTCATGTTTTTTGAGACTTTTGCCCAGGGAACCGGGGAGGGAGGTGGGAGCTGGGAGGGGTGGATGGAACCCAGATGCTTCTGAATGAGTTTCAGCGCTGAGTCGCGGTCAAAGCCGCCGACCAGGACGAGGAG
>CAZUUK010000031.1:13024-35376 GCA_964622675.1 uncultured Planctomycetota bacterium
CGTTCCGCTTCGATTTTCAGCGCCAATTCCAGGTCGCCGGAGGGGACGACGTAATCGTAGTGAGTAAAGTCGGCCAGCGTCTCCGCATTAGCCATTCCTTTCTGATTGAGGAGCGCCAAGGATTCACCCGGAGCGTAGGTTTTGGTCGCGGCTTGGCACATGAGGTGCTCCAGGAGATGCGCGGCCTGGGGGATGCCTCTGGGCTCGTGTAGGAAGCCGACCCGGCAGATGGATTCGATGGCGACCTGGTCGGCCTCCGGCACGGGGTATAGGAAAACCGTGAGGCCGTTTTCGAGGACGATGCGGTCTGAAGCTTCCATGCTGCGAGAGTCGGAAACACAGGCCTGAAAGCTGATCGCCAGGAGGGCGACAGCCCAGATCGCCGAGGAAACGAAGGCGATTGAGAACAGCCTTTTTCGACGCCTTGTCATCGGAGGTATCTCCTTTTAGGCAAAAAGACTTTGGGCGGCTTGAAATGAAAATGCGGCGCGAGCGCTGCGCCGATATTCGGAATTGGGTGACCTGCGAGGGGAAGAGAACGACTCGGGCGAAAACCGGTCTCTCGAATTTTCGGCAAGCGAGCTGATTGCATTAGGCACCTCATTCCAATGAACCGGTGTCGGGCATGGCGCGCAGGGCCAGGAGTCTCTTGTGGTGCGCGGCGAAGTAGGCCTGGCTGCCGTCGCAGGCTTTGGCATTGACGATGGTGACCCACTGGTGGAGGGCTTCGAGGTCGGGCCAGATGATGAACCAGCTGATGACGCGCTGGTTCGTTTCGGGGATGTCGACGAGGGCGAATCCGACGCTTGCGCGCTGGAGGGTTTCAAGCGAACGTTTGGGAAAGGTTGGCGATGGCTCGAGCTGTACCTGGACGGAGTCCCGCCAGGGTTTTTGTGTTTCGGGTTTCAATGAGGAGAATTTCCATTTCAGGTAACCCTTCTGGGAGAGTTCTCGGCGCGCTGAATCGGGTAGGTCGGCGAACTGGATCAAAAGGGCCTTGGTGTCGGCGTCGGCAAGTTGGGAGAGGATGGGGTGGGCTTTGGCCAGGAGCGCGGCGCGCTCTTCGGGGCTGAGCTGGTCTTTAGCCGCCCGCGTGACGAGGGCGATTTCCCGCTGGAGGTTCTGGCGGCGCTGATGGAGGCTGTAGAGCTGGAGGGATCCCAGGAACAATGCCGCGAGAAGGGATGAGGCGGCGGCTGCGACCAGGATGACTCCGGCGAGGCGGATGCGCCAGCGGCGCTTTTGGCCGAGGGGGCTTGCGGCAAGCAGGGAGGCGGCGTAGGTCTCCGGCTCGCCGAAGCCGCGGAGGACGATGGAGACGGCTGCGATTTCGTCCTGGCGAGCGCGCGCGATGGCCTCCTCGATGTGGCTGCGGACTTCAGCCAGCGCGTCATTTCTCTCGGCGTCGGTCAATCCGGAGAGGTTTTGAAGGAGGCGAGTCAGGTACTCGTCCACCAGCTTCTGAGATTCTGGGTTCAGGGCGCTCATTGCGGATACCTCCCACAAGGCTATTAACGAAAGTGGAGAACTGCTGCCACTGGGCGGATATTTGGCGGAGATATGTAAGACCCTTTTCCGTGGGTCGGTAGTATTTTCTGGGCGGTCCGGAGGAGGATTCACGCCATTCGGAGGCGAGGAGGCCTTCGGAGCTGAGGCGTTTTAGAAGCGGGTATATGGTGCCCTCGGGGACGACGACCTGGGCGGGCGAGTTCAGCTCCTGGACGATGTCGTAGCCGTAGCGCTGGCGTCGGGCCAGCAGAGCGAGGATGCAGAGCTCAAGGGCGCCTTTTCTGAGCTGCGTGAGCCAGTCGGTCGTTTCCATCGCTGATAAGTATAGCGCATGGTACCATGTTGTGCAAGGTAGCTTCGGATAAACATTCTTTTCCCATTGGAACTGAGCCCATATCCGATGATGACGGCCCCCGGGGGTGCGGTGAAAGTCTTGCGCTTGGGGCGAGTGAAGGGGATGACCCGCGGTCGCGGCCAAGGGGTGAGAAGAACGTTCCTTTTGAGGCCGATTGAGAGGACTAGCGCACGGTGGGGGCTCCCCGGGGAGCAGGGGAAAGCCCTTCCTTCTGGCGGGATTGAACGCCACAGGCCACATTGACAGGCTCCGGGGGTGGGGTAAGGATATCTCCTTTCAGGGCGATTGGGGAGGATGGCCGGCGTTGGGGGCTTCCCGGGCCAGCTAAGAGTCTTTCCTTGCAGCGATACTGAGGAACCAATCCCACGCCGAGGGCTCCCGCGATTCCGTGCGGCCTGGTCGGTGGGTGGGCAGGGGTTGGTGCGGGTGGATAAGGGTGACGGGCGATGGCGCGGATGCCTTCGGGGCTGCTTAGGTAGAATTTTCGGAGCGTTTTCGGGGGCGGTCTGACGCCCGCTAGTGGAGAGAAGGTGCCGCGAGGATGGGGCCCGAGCAGGGCTATTTGAGGGGGAGAGGACCGCTGCGACGAGAAGGGGCCCCGGCCGGTATCTGAGATGTGAAGTGAATGTGTCCAGATCACACTCGACAGGCAATCATTAACCTGCCGGTCCCTCAACTTCCGTGGGATCCTTCTCCGAGTTGGCGAGCCGGAAAAGAACTGACCAGTACACCTGGTCGGCGTGTGCAACTATCGTGCAGTAAACACTATGCTCAACGTACTGCCCGTCCATGTGAGTATCGTGAGCCGCTATCAGGTGGGCGATCTCCTCGGGAAGGCCGACGGTGAGGGCCAGGTGAGCGCCGTACATGGTATGACGGAACGGGGGTCTCCCGGTGTATGACCTGTTCTCGCGCCATCGCGCGATGTTATTCGTGTCATAGAACAACGGCTTGCCGACGTCGTGAAGCAGCCCTCCTGCAAGTGCCATATCCGGGTCGATCTGGATTGTGTCCCCGTAGAGATCCACCATCTCCTGGGCCATGCTTCGCGCAATGCGCCCCACGCCCCGCAGATGGTCCGCCTGGGTCAAGCCAGGGACATGCCTGAGACCAACCATACCGGAACAGGTCATCTGTTCGATGCAAGTGAATTGTGACTTCGACAGGGACAGGGCCCAGGCTTCGACGACCTTATTACGCAACTCCTCATTCGATATCTCGGCGATCTCGGGCAACGATCGCCTTACGGCTTCCCTCAATTCGTCCATGGCAGCCATTCGCATTCCTCCAGCCTTGAAAACCGCGCGTGAAGTTGTTGACGACCGACTCTCCGTAACAATGCCCCCCATGATCCGACATTTCGCATATGGGGTACTCTTAGGACCGCCCTGGGGCGTCAGAACGTCAGTATCCCTATTTGAGCAGGTCCTTTATCAGGCCGGGTAGTTTATCTTTCGGGGCCTCTGGCTTTTCCTCCTCTTCCTGGGGCTGTTCCTGTTTTTTCTCGCCGCCGAGGATGCCTTCCAGCAACTCCTCAGCCTTGAGGCCGGGGAGTTTTTCGCCGAGCTTTTCCGAGATGGCCTTGTCAAGCTCGCGCTGGACCCTGTTTGTGAGTTCCTTCTTGCCCGCTTCGAGGAGGGCGTCTTTGAAGTTTGCCAGAAGCTGTCCGTGATCCAGGGTGATCACGGGCGAGGTGAGAGGGCCGCGGAGTCGAAAGGTGGTGTTGAGGCTGGAGATCGAGTCGAGAGCGGCGCGGGAGGTTTCAGCATCCAGGCCGAGGATGCCCTTGCTGCCGGCGAGGCCCAGTTTGAGGTCATCGATCTGAACGTTGATGCTCAGGTCAATGTAATCGGAGCTGAGGCTGCCGCTGCCTTCAGCGCGGGCTGCGCCCTGCTCGAAGCGGACGCGGCTTTTTTCGGAGAGCAAGTTCTGGAGGCGGGAGACGTCGAGCTTTTCGGCGGCGAACTGGAGCTTGTGAGGAACGGACGGATCTTTGAAGCTCAATGTGAGGCCCGCGGATAGGGGGAGTTCCTCCGATCGGATGTCGAGCGAGGGGTCTTGCGGCGCGGTGCGCGGGTTGGAGGAGAGGCCCTTGGCTTCGATGCTCACCAGATGCTCTTTGCCCTCGATGGAAAGAGGCAGGCTCTTGACGGCGAGGCGCCGGACGAGCAGTTGGGGATGTTTGTCGAGGAGGTATTCAGCCTTGATGTTTCGGTAGCCGCGAGCGGCTATTTCCATCTGGGAGGGCTCGCCTTTGTCTTTTTTGAGGCGGGCGGCGGTGTTTTTCACGTGGATGAGTACGGTTCGCAACTGGCGTAGGCGCGCAAGTATCTCTTCGCGGCGGGCGAATAGCTCGCCGAGAGGAAGATCGGCGGGGCCCAGAGCTTCGGGCTCAGGTTCGGGAGCCGGGGGCTCGGGGGTGGGTTTTTCGACCCGCGCACCCGGCTGGGAGCGGGTCGTATCCGTTTTGAGGGCGCCGAGAACGGCCTCATCTATTACGACGCGGCGGCGGAGGAGGTTCGGGACGCTTATGTCGGCGGTGAGTTCGCCGATTTCGACACGGTTTCGGTCGAGCTGCTCTGGGTCGCAGAACTCCATGCCGGCCAGGGCAAGCCTTCCTCCGAGAATGCTCAGGCTGGCCGAGGCGACGTCCACGGTAGCGCCGTTGGCTGAGGTGAGGCCGGCTTCGAGGCCGCGCTTGAGGGCGTAGTCGCCGAGGATGAATGTCGGAATCAGGGCGAGGAGGAGGATGACGACGGCGAGGATTATGCCC
This sequence comes from uncultured Planctomycetota bacterium, assembly GCA_964622675.1. GTDB lineage: Bacteria > Planctomycetota > DG-23 > CAZBND01 > CAZBND01 > CAZUUK01. The sequence goes on from CAZUUK010000031.1 coordinate 17,662, forward strand.
CTTCTGCGAAGGATGCGGGCGCGCTGGTCGAGCAGTTCGAGATAGGTTTTCCGGCCGGCCTTTCGCTTTCCGAGCAGGAATCGAAGGGCGATCCGGACGAATAGATTGCCGGTGATTCTCTTGAAGGCTTCGGAGCCTTCTTCGAGAGCGGCCATTTTCCGGCGGAAGAGGCCGATCGCCCGGGCGAAGATGATTCCCAAAATCACCCCGATGATTGCGCCGATTACGAGGCTCCCGAGAAGGGTGTAAGATTCAAGGTCCATGAGTGCCGTTACGGGAGCGTTGACCAGTGTCCTCACGAGGCCGCGTATCGGGGGAATAGCAAGAAGCGCCTTTCCGAGGCCGAATGAGACAGGGGTGAGAGGCAGGGAGACCAGCTTGGCCGCCGCAAGGAAGAAGAGGAAGACGGCGACGTTTGCATTGAGGAGGAGCAGAATGAGGAGCAACAAAATTAGGGAGAAATTGAAGCCGGGCACGAAGCCGGTGACGATGCCGAGGGCGACGGCGAGAAATACTTCAGCGGGGGCGGCGCCGCCGCGCAAGATGCGGATGAGCTTTCTCAAAAGCTTGAGGGGATTCATTGTGAGTCTCCTTTCCGCCTGCGTAGATTCAGGGCGAGCCGAGGCGGCGAGCTATGGCAAGCCGTCCGGCGCCTCTGTGAGCGATCTTGCGACGGTTTGAGCGCCGAGTCAAGGATTTATGATGGTTGAGAGAGGGAGTGTCCAGGGCGGGGCAAGCAACGCCCGTAGCGGAATCGGCGTGGCTGAGAGAAAAAGCGCCGCGGGGTGGGCAGCGGCGCAAAATGTCTGGGTCAGGTTCTTGTGGCTTGGGAGCGGATGGCTTTGAGGGTTTTCATGACGTCGTTTCCGCCGGTGCCGAAGTGGTCGAAGAGGATTTCGTATTCGCGGTAGAGTTCGTCGTATATGCGGGCGTTGGCCTCGATGGGCTCGTATTTCTCTTCGCGGAGGGCAGTGAGTTTCCCTGCGGCGTCGGCGATGGAGTCGAAGCCGCCTGCGTTTTTGCCGGCGGCGACGGCTCCGTAGATGGCGGCGCCGAGGGCGGTTGCCTGCTCGGAACCGGCGACGGTCATTTTGGTTTTGAGAACGTCGGCGAAGATCTGCATGAGGAGCTTGTTTCTGTTGGCGAGGCCGCCGCAGGCGACGACTTCGTCAATCGGGATTCCGCCGCCGCGGAGGCGCTCGATTATTTTTCGGGTGCCGAAGGCGGTGGCTTCTATCATGGCGCGGTAGATGTCTTCGGGTCCGGTGGTGAGGTTGTAACCGAGGACGAGCCCGGTGAGGTCGGAGTCTCCGAGAAGGCGGACGCCGTTCCACCAGTCGAGTATGACGAGGCCGGATTCGCCCGGCCTTAGTGCGGCGGCTTTTTTCTCCATGAGCGAGTAGATGTCGGTGCCGGCCTGGCGGGCTTCTTCGTGATAGGCCGGAGGGACGGCGTTTTCCATGAGCCAGGCGTACATGTCGCCGCCGCCTGCCTGCCCGGCTTCGTAGCCGTAGAAGCCGGGGATGATGCCGTCTTCGACGACGCCGCAGAGGCCCTCGACGAGATGGAGCTCATCACCAAGGACCATGTGGCAGAAGGAGGTGCCGAGAACCAGGAGCATTCTGCCGGGCGTGACGATGCCGGCGCCGGCGACGGCTGCGTGCGCGTCTATGGAAGGCACGCCGACGGCGATGCCGGGCGGGAGCCCCATGAGGGCGGCCATTTCTTCGGTGAGTTCGCCGGCGCGGGAGCTTGGCGCACGAATGTCGGCGGACATCTTTTCTTCGATGACGTTTTCCAGGCGGGGATGGACGGCTTTGAAGAATTCTCTGCTGGGGAAGCCGGTGCGCTTTTCCCAGAGGGCCTTGTAGCCGGCGGCGGTGGCGTTGCGAATGTCGCGGCCGGTGAGCTTCAGGGTGATCCAGTCACCGCCTTCCAGGATTCGTGCCGCTACGTCGTAGATCTCGGGTGCGTCGTTCAGTATTTCGAGGGTCTTGGGGAAGAACCATTCGGATGAGATTTTGCCGCCGTACCTGGCGAGGAAGGGCTCATTTCTCTCTGCGGCGACTTCGGTAACGCGGTCGGCTTCGGGCTGGGCGGAGTGGTGCTTCCAGAGCTTCACCCAGGCGTGCGGGTTGGCTTTGAACTGGTCTTTGAGGCAGAGGGGTGCGCCGTTTTTGTCGGTGGGGAGGATGGTGCAGGAGGTGAAGTCCATGCCGATGCCGATGACGTCGTCCGGTCGTGCGCCGGCGATTTTGAGTATGGCTGGAGGGAGGACTCTCAGGGCCTCGAGGTAGTCCGCGGGATGCTGGAGGGCCCAGTCAGGTTCAAGGTGGACGTTGCCTTCAGGGAGGGCTTCGTCAATGACGCCGTGGGGATAGGTGAAGACCTCGGTCGCTACCTCTTTGCCGGTTTCGAGGTCAACCAGAAGCCCTCTGGCGGACTCAGTGCCGAAGTCCAATCCGATTGCGTAGTGGCTCATTTGCTCTCCTCGGTGTTTTCCTGTGGTGTTTTCTTTTCCGCTACGAGTCTCACTGTGGCTTTCCATTGCCAGGGTCTCTGGGGCATGGGAGCGAGGGGGTTAATTTCGCTGATGAGGATGCCGGCGGTTTTTTCGGCGTCGCGAAGTATGGATAAAAGTTCTTGGAGGGTGAGGTCCTCGAAGGTGATGGTGCGGGTTACACGTTCGGAGGCTGGTAGAGATTGGCGGTCAGTTTTGTCGTCTTTTATGACACGCATGCTATCGGTGTATTGGTCGGCGAGGTCGTACGGGAAGGAGGCGCGTAGGAGCTGGGCGTAGGCTTCGGAATCGTTGAGGCTTTCGGCGTCGGGTTTAGCAAGAATGCGAATGCCGGCAGCGAGTTCTCTGCAGCTTTCGAGGTTCTGGATGCGCTTTTCGGCGCGGCTTTGCAGGTCACGGTTTTTAGAGGATGTTTGGGTGAGTAGTAGGGCCAGTGCTGCGCAGATGAGCGCGCCTAAGATGACGATGAGTCTGGTTTTCCGTTCGGGTTGGGTCATTTGCCTGCCGTGTAAGCTGCGTGCAGGGAAAAGCGAATGCCTCCCTCGACAGGGGTGCGGCTGGGGGCGTCTGCGTTCCGGAAGAGGTCGGAGGCGTTGAGGCTGTCCAGGATGGCGTCGATGTGGGCCGGGGAGAGGACCTTCATATTGGCGGTCATGCCCTCCTGGGTGATGCTGAGGTTTTCGATGGTGAGGTCCTTTGGATCTTTGATCCCGCTGGAGGAGACGCGATTGGCGAATTCCCGGAGTACGGCTAAGGCGGAGATGCCGTGAAGAGGCGCCCGGTCGAGAGCGTTTGACTGAAGTTGGTTGAGCTTGGAGTGAAGCAATGCGTAAAGGGTGCTTCCGGTGGCGTCCTGTTTGAGGATCTCGTCAGCTATGGCACGTTCTTGAGCGAGGGTGTGCGCGAGCTGGCGAGAAAGGCGTCTATTGAGGATGAGGCGGGAGGTGGTGAGGGAAGCAAGGGAGAGGAAGGTGAGGATTATGGCCAGGACGAGGGGAGCGGCGATTTTCTCGAAGCGGGTCTTGGCGCGGAATTCGTCCTGTAGCAGATTGAAGGGGATTCTGGGGCGGGTTCCGGAGATTGCGGCACCGATGGCTGTAGCGAAGAGGGGGCTTTCCGCCGTGCGGTCCCGTGCGCCGAGCCAGGCAAGGACGTCGGCGATTTCGACGGGGATGTTGAGGGTGGACGAAAGCTCCTCGGGGAGGCCGGCTAGAAGCGCTCCGCCGCCGCAGAGCCATAGTTTTGCCACAGGGGTATCGGCGGGGGCGAGGAGGAACGCTCTTGAAAGCTCTGTGGCGAGGTGGCGCGTGAGTGATTTGAGAGGGTCGGGGAGGGTTTGGAGCCGGGCCTTCGCTTCCTCGGCCTGCTCTTCTCCGACGCGGAGTTCTTCGGCGAGGGCCGTTGTGAAGGCGTCGCCGCCGATCTTCATGCTCCTCACGTATGGAGGTGTATCTTGCTGACAGACTGCGAGGGTGGAGGAGCTTGAGCCGATGTCGAGGAAGGCTACGGTCTCGCCAGTGTCGTGAGGAGCGATGCGGTAGAGGTTCGATAGTGCTGCGGCGTCTGGGACGACTCCGGCGAGTTCGAGGCCGGCTGCGTGAAGCTGAGCGATGTGCTGTGTCAGGTCGTGCTTGAGGGCTGCGGCAGCGAGAACTGTTTGCTTACCTTCGGTCTGCAGGGGCGGGTGAGAGGCGACGACGACGTCTTCGAGAGGGTGAGGAATGAGCTCCTCGATGGCGTACTTGAGGGCGTCGCGGAGGTGTGATTTACCGGCGGCAGGTAGGGAGAGTGTGCGAAATGAGCAGAGGGAAGAGGGGAAAGTGGCGATGATTCTCGAAGCCGGAAGGCGGGTTCGGGCGAAGAAGGGATTCGGCCCTTGGAGGTCCCATTCATTACGGGGGATGGATTTGTGGTTTAGTATAATGGTTTCGGTACGGGTTTCCTTCAGGAGAGCTGCTCTGACGTGACGTGTTCCTATGTCGAGGCCGAGTGATGTTGCCATTCATGCCACGCCCTTTTGTTAATCCTCCTCTTCCTCGACGGTGTACCTTGGTCGTATGACTTCGTCTTGCGGAGGTTCCGACTCGGCGGGCAGTTTCTTGCCCAGCCTGGTAACGACGATGTTTATGGAGACGGGGCGCTGTGGGCCGAAAAGCTCCTCGAAGCGGCTTTTGAGGACTGCCTGGGTCTCGCGTACTGCGGCGGGGATGTCGAGGGCTTCGCTCATTCGGACGCGGGCGGTAACGACGGTGCGGGATTTTTCGCGCCTGCCGCCTTTGACGTTGATCTTGGCCTGCTCTATTTGGGGGGAGGTCCTGAGGACCTGTGCGAGGACGGATTCGACGGCGGAGGCTTTGACAACAACGTTTCCCTCGGGGCGTTCGAGCCCGAGCCCTCTATCGGATGCTGCCAGAAGTGCTCTGAGGGCGACGAGTATGTAGATGAGGTTAAGTAAGATTATTGCGGCAAAGGCAATGAGAGTGCTGATGATGACGGTGTCGGATGTTCTCGCGGCTGCCGTCAATCTGGTCGCGAGCGAGCTGAGGAATGGGGGATACTGAGCCAGCCACCAGAAGAAGAGCAGAGCGACGACAAGGGTGAACACCCAGTCGACGAAGTGAACGAACTTTGTAAACGGTTTCACTTTGCGCCTCCTTAGACGTTTTCAACGACAGGTGTTGAGGTTGCACTAGCTTTTAGATAGTAGCTCCTCGACAAAGCCAGTGTCCACATTGGCCTGCTGGAACCTAGCGGATCTGCAGATTTTTCTGTAGAGGGGTACGGTGGTTTTGAGACCCTCTATTCTGTATTCGTCAAGGGCTCTAAGCATGCGGGCGAGGGCTTCCTTTCTGTCGGGGCCGAAGGCTATCAGCTTTGCCAGGAGGGAGTCGTAGTAGGGGGATACCTGGTAGCCGGCGTGCACGTGGGAGTCGAGTCGTACGCCCATTCCCCCAGGTGGGGAGTAGAAGTATATTGCTCCCGGGATGGGCTTAAAGTCGTCGTCAGGGTCTTCAGCGTTTATTCGGCATTCTATGGCAGCGCCGCGTAAACTTACGCGCTTTTGCTTTAGGGGGAGCTTTTCTCCGGCGGCGATGGAGAGCTGGAGTTTCACGATGTCGATGCCTGTTACGACTTCGGTTACGGGGTGTTCGACCTGGAGGCGGGCGTTCATTTCGATGAAGTGGAATTTCCCGTCGGGGTCGAGCAGGAACTCAACTGTTCCGGCGTTGGTGTATCTGACAGCTTCGGCGAGGCGGAGTGCGGCCTTGCGTAGTTCGTCTCTTGTGTTGGAGGGTATGTTGGGTGCCGGGGCTTCTTCTATGAGTTTCTGGTGCCTGCGTTGAACGCTGCACTCTCTGTCGCCGAGATGAACGAAGTTTCCGTGCTCGTCGGCGACGATTTGAACTTCGATGTGCCGGGGCTTTGGTATGAATTTTTCGAGGTAAAGGGAGGTGTCGCGGAAGGAGGCTTCGGCTTCGGCGCGTGCAGCGCGGAGGTTAGAGACGAGACTTATTTCGTTGTGAGCGGTGCGCATGCCTCTTCCGCCGCCTCCTGCGGTGGCCTTTATCATAACGGGGAAGCCGATATCCTCTGCGATTTTTCGCGCGGCGTCTTCATCATCCGGGGGCAGCTCGGCGCCCGGGAGGATGGGGACTTTGCGTTCGGCGGCGATCTGGCGGGCTTTGACTTTGTTTCCGACGAGTTCCATGGCGGTGGGGGAGGGGCCGATGAACTTTATGTTGCATGACTCGCAGATTTCGGCGAAGTGGCTGTTTTCTGCGAGGAAGCCGTAGCCGGGATGAATGGCTTCGACGTCGGAGATTTCGGCTGCGGAGATTATGGCGGGGATGTTGAGATAGCTTTTCGAGCTTTGGGCGGGCCCTATGCAGATGGCATCGTCGGCCAGTTGCAGGTAGGCCGAGCCGCTGTCGGCTTCGGAGTAGACGGCGACCGTTTCTACGGAGAGTTCTTTGCAGGCCCGCATGATGCGCAGTGCGATTTCTCCGCGATTTGCCACGAGGATTCGGGAGAACAAGTACGCCTCCTACGGTAAGGATTCGATCCTGAAGAGCGACTGGCCGAATTCGATGGGCTCGCCGTCACTAACGAGGATCTCTGCAACGCGGCCGCTGGCCTCGGCCCTTATTTCGTTCATCACCTTCATGGCCTCGATGATGCAGACAACCGTGTTTGGTTCAACGACGTCTCCGACTTCGACATAGGGAGGTGATTCGGGATCGGGCCTGGAGTAGAAGGTTCCGACCATAGGAGAGGAGATCTCGGGCAGGACTTTTTGTTGAACGAGTTGATCGGTTGGGGGTTCTGAAGGGGTGGAAGAGGGTTGCGGCTGTGGGACTTGCTGCGGGGAAAGCGCGACGACCTGGGGGGGTGGTTGGGATTCCTTTTTTCTAAGGCGAATTGTCTCCCCTTCGCGCTCTACTTCCAGTTCGGCGAGGTCGTGCTCTTCCATCAGCTTCAGGAGCATTTGTATGGTTTGCAGGTCCATGAGAAAGCTCCTCACGCGGTTGGTTCAGGAGGCCCGCTCGACGTAGGTTCTGGTGCGGGTATCGATCTTAATTTTATCACCGACTTCGATAAAGAATGGGACCTGAATTACGGCGTTCGTTTCGAGTGTGGCCGGTTTGGAGCTGGTGGAGACGCTATCGCCTTTGAAGCCGGGGGAGGTTTCCTTAACGGCCAGGACGACCGTATCCGGGAGCCGGATGCCGACGATGTTTTGGCCGTGAACGGTGAAGCTTATTTCTGTTCCTTCCAAGAGGAGGTCGAGAATGTGCTCGACCTGCTGTTCGGGGAGTGCGATCTGCTCAAATTTTTCGTTGTCCATGAAGTGGTAACTGCTGGCATCATGATAGAGGTAGGTCATGGTCTTGGTGGAGAGGAAAGCCTGTTCGACCTTTTGGTCGCCTTTGAAGGTGTGTTCGAGGGACAGGCCGGACTGAATGTCTTTAAGACGCGCGCGCATGAAGGCTCCGCCCCTGGCGCGCTTTACGTGCTGGAAGTCCACGACTTGGTATATCTTATCGTTGAGTAGGATGGTCATTCCTTTCTTCAGGTCGTTGGTAGAGATCATGGGTGGGGTCTCCTCAAGCTGGAACCAATGCGGCGCCAATGGAACGTGGAAGGCTGGTGAGAAGCTCGGCGCCGTCTTTGGTGACAAGGATCATGTCCTCGATTCTGATGCCGCCCCAAAGGGGGAGATAGATACCGGGCTCGACTGTTATGACCATGCCTTTGGTGAGGCGTAAGTCGGTGGAGGGGCCGATTGCGGGGATTTCGTGGGGCGCAAGCCCGATGCCATGGCCAAGGCCGTGCATGAAGTTCCTCTCGTAGCCTTTTTGCCGGATGAAAGCCCGTGCGGCCCCGTCTATTCTCTTTCCCCCTCTTCCTGGACGAATCTCGCGTATAGCGCGATTCTGGGCGGCGAGGACGATCTGATATATCTCGCGCGCTTTCGGGGGAATCTTACCGATGAAGCAGACCCTTGTCAAGTCGGAGCAGTAGCCGCGGTATTTGGCGCCCCAGTCAATGAGAAGGATATCGCCGATGCGTATTTTCCGGGTTGATGTTTTTGCATGAGGCCGAGAGGTAGCCGGGCCACTTGCAACGATAAGGTCGAATGGTTCTTTTTCAGCGCCGCGCTGCCTCATCTGGTAGATGAGCATGGCGGCGACGTCGCATTCTCGGATACCCGGTGCGAGGTTGTGTTTGACGGAACGGAAGGCGGTCTGCGCTATGGAAATGGCTTTGCGGATGGCTTTAAGCTCTTGGTGGTCTTTTTTCGCGCGGAGTTGCTGAATCATGCCTTTGGAGGGCGGGAGTGTCAGGCGGCAGTTGCGGCGGAGAGCGGAGTAGTCATGCTGTGAGATGTGGTCCTCTTCGAAGAGGGCTTTCCTAGCGGAGAGGCCGGAGAGAAGGGCGGCGGACTCGGCTATCAAGGAACGCTTTCTGGTAATGATGTCGAGCCAAGGAGCCTCACTTTCGGCACGCTCGGCGTAGCGGCGGTCGGTGACGAGGATGGCCTTGTTTCCGGTGACGATAAGAGAGCTTTCCTCTCCGGAGAAGCCTGAAAGGTAGGTTACATTGAGGGGATTGGTGAGGAGGAAGGCGTCAGCCTTCCTTTGTCTCATCTTGCGGCGCAGCCGGTTCAGCCTTGCCTGTATGTGCGTCTGTATTTTCATGGTCTTTCATGAAGTGAGATTCGACGATTGTGCGGGTCTGCTCTCCGACGTCCTGACCGATGGGGGTTATGACTCCGCCGGATACGGTGTACCTGATGGCCTGGTCAACGGTGATGGCGAGGGGAATGATCTCGTCGTACGGGACGGAGAGAGTGTAGCCTGTGAATGGTGTAGGGGAGCTTGGGATGAAGACGCTGACCATTCTGGTGCCGGCAGACTCGTTAATCTGGCGCATGCCCTCTCCGGTGAGGAACCCGATGGAATAGATGCCCTTTCGAGGATATTCGAAGGCGACGACATGGGTGAATTTTCGGCGCTTCTCGGAGAGGACGAAGTCGGTTATTTGCTTGGCGTAGGGGTAGATTTGTTTGATGAAAGGGAAGCGCGTCCAGAATCCTTCGAAGCCCCCCCAGATTTTCCTGCCCACGTAGCTTGTGGCGAAGAAGCCGACGAAATAGATGAGGAGGATGATCACGAGAAATATGCCGACTCCGATGAGTTTGACGAACCAGTTTGCGGTGGGGTCTAGCTGAAGGGGGACGGGCGGCTGCTCGCCAAACCTGTTGATGAGGAACCGGACAAACGCGTTTCTAATCGGCACGACCATTTTGCCGGTGATGAAGCTATAGACGAGTACTATGACGGCGATGGTAAGTATGGTGGGCAGGAGAGCGGCGAGGCCCCTGAAGAAAGGCCGACGGGCGCTCGTCCAGAACCCTTTGCTTTGGTCTGCCATTCAGGCCTCCGGGCTATTTCTTGCGGCTTAGCTTGAGGAACTTTTCCTCAGTAATGATTTCGACGCCGAAGTCCCGGGCCTTTTCGTATTTGGAGCCCGGGTCTTCACCGGCGACGACGAAATCAGTTTTGGAGCTTACGCTGGATGAGAGGCGGCCGCCAAGCTCTTTTACCAAAGATTGGGCCTCGGCGCGAGTCATTTTAGATAGGGTTCCGGTGAAGACGAAGGTCTTGCCTTGCAGTTGAGAGGAGGTCTTCCTGGGCGCTTTGGGGAAGCGGATGCCGGCTTGTCTGAGCTTTTCGATGACGCGAAGGTTGGCAGGGTTGTCGAAGAAGGCCCTGACGGAGGCGGCGACGGTAGGGCCGATTTCCCGGGTGGATTCGAGTTCTTCCACGGTGGCTGCGGCGACGGCCTCGATGCTGCCGAAGCGCTGAGTCAATACTTCAGCTACGTGCTCGCCGACATGCCTTACGCCGAGGGCGAAGAGTACCTTTGGTAGGGACCTCTTTTTGGAGTTGCGCAAGGCGTCGAGGAGGTTGGCTGCGGACTTGTCTGCCATTCTTTCGAGGTCGCTCAACTGCTCGTGGGAGAGGAGGTAGAGGTCGGCGAGGTCTTTTACGAGGCCGGTTTCGACGAGCTGGTCCACGAGCTTGGGGCCCAGGCCGTCAATGTCCATAGCGCCTTTCGATGCGAAGTGCTCTATGTTCCCCTTTATCTGTGCGGGGCAGGCGATGCCGGAGCACCTGGCGACGACTTCGCCGGGGGGTCTGACGACGGGCGAGCGGCAGACGGGGCATCGCTTTGGCATTTTGAAGCGCTTCTCGGCGCCGGTTCTTCTGGATTTAATAGGGGTGACGACTTCGGGAATGACATCGCCGGCGCGCTGGACGACGACCCAATCGCTGATTCTGACATCTTTTTTTCGAATCTCGTCTTCGTTATGGAGGGTTGCGCGGGATACGGTTACGCCGCCGACTTTCACGGGTTGGAGAAGTGCGACGGGGGTGAGGGCGCCGGTTCTGCCTACCTGGACTTTTATGTCGAGTAGTTTAGTGGTCTCCTGGGGAGGAGGAAATTTGAAAGCGATGGCGTATCGCGGGCTCCTGGCCCTAGTGCCGAGACTGCGCTGAAATTCGAGGTTGTTGACTTTGACGACGGCCCCGTCAATCTCGTAGTTTAGGGTGTCTCGGATGCTTTCCAGATGGCGGCAGGCGTCGAGGACTTGAGTGGGGCCGCTGCAGAGTCGGCGGTGCTCGACGGTTTTGAGGCCGACGGAGTTGAGGAACTCCAAGATCTCGTGGTGGGTTTTGAAGGTTATGCCGCGGACGGTGCCGACTTCGTAGAGGGTGATTTTGAGGGGCCTGGATGCGGTGATTCTGGGGTCGAGCTGGCGTAGGGATCCTGCGGCGGCATTGCGGGGGTTGGCGAAGAGGTCGAGCCCTTCGCGCTCGCGCTCTGCGTTAAGCTCGTCAAATGCTTCCTTGTCCAGATGAACCTCGCCGCGCGCTTCGAGATGTTCGGGGAGCCGGCCGGGTGGCTTGCGCAGGCGAAGGGGGAGCATCCTTATGGTGCGCAGGTTAGCGGTGACATCTTCTCCGATGTAGCCGTCGCCTCTGGTGGAGCCGCTTGTGAAGAGGCCGTTTTCGTAGACGAGTTCGACGGCGGAACCGTCGAGTTTCGGGGTGACGGTGAACTCGTCAGCCGGTGCGACCTGCCTGAACCATTCGTTGAGTTCGTCGTTGTTGAAAGCGTTGGAGAGGGAGAGCATGGGGACTGAGTGAGCTACAGTGGAGAATTCATCCAGGGGTGTGGCGCCGACGCGCTGGGTCGGGGAGCCAGGGGTGACTAGCTTGGGGTGCTGGTTTTCGAGGGCTACGAGCTCACGCATGAGCCGGTCGTACTCGGCGTCTGATATTTCAGGCGAATCGAGGATGTAGTAGAGGTAGTTGTGATGCTCGATCTGGTCTCTGAGTTGCTGGATTCTCTTTTTAGCGCGCGCGGGAGGGGGTGAGGGGGCCAAGTGACGATCTCCGATCAAACGAAAAGCTTCGCGTGGAGAGCCTCAAGCCTTCTTATGCGGTCGGGTGAGCCTTGGTTGGTAAGGGCTTTCTGGAAGATGGTTTCACGGACGAAGATAGCGGGGGGTGTGTCAATTCCGAACTCCGCGGCGAGTTCGCGGAGGAGTTGCCTTTCACGCCGTGAAAGGTTGTGGGCCTTGCAGAGCTGAAGGAAGAGCTTTTCGGCTTCACTCTTTGCGATTGCTTTCGCAAACAGCCTGCGGAGAAGAAAGAAGGCTACAACGCCTACGATAGACAGGAAGACAAGTAGAAAGACGGGCTTGGCGGCCTCCGCGCCCGGGGTTTTGCCGAAGGCCTCGGATATCTGCTTGACGCGAGTGGTGCGGGAGGGCTGCAGATTGATAATAATGGATTGGAATTTCAGGGCGGGGGTAAGAAGGAGGGTGCAGAATTGGGTCATGCCTGCTGCTTCTCCAGGCCTTCGAGACTTTCCTGAGCCATGGAACGGACTCTCATGCTGGGGTCACCGAAGGCTGCGGACTCCAGCAGTTGGCGAGCCCGGGGGTCAGCAATGCCACGTAGCGCCCAAGCGGCGCTGAGCCGCATTTTGAGGTTTCCATTTTGAAGCATGTCGGTGAAGACGTCGAGGGCGTCTTTGCGTTCGCCGAGGGTCCAGAGTGCCTTGGCGGCGTTTGCGCGGACGCGATTATTGGTATGGCGTAGGAAAGGCCTGAGGAGGTCGTTGAATCTAGATTCGTTTATGGTCTCGAAAGCCTCCAGTGTGTTGGCCTGGACGCGGGGGTCGGTGTCACTAAGGGCGCTTATGAGCGCCTTTAGGGTAGTGCCGCTACCGACGAGGGCGAGGAGTTTTGCCACGGCGGCTCTGACTTTCACGTCGGCGTCGCTGACAAGGTCAACGAGGTGTTTTTCAAGCTTCTTTTCGACGCCAACCGTTTCAATTATCTTGAGTGCTTTGAGGCGCCTTTCGGGGTCGAGTCCGAAGAGTTCAGATTCGAGTTCGTCGAGCATCGAGTCATCTATCTTTGCGACAGTGCGGCCGACCATTTTGCGGGTTTCTTCGTCCATTTTTTCGAACATGGCGAGGTAGCGGCGAAAACTTCCCTGGGCTAGTTCGCGGAGGGCGAGCCTTCTGACGGATTTGTATGGGCTGCTAAGCTGGTTGACCAATAGTTTGTGTTTTTGGGGGACGTGAAGAACCGCGAGGGCACGGGTTGCCTCCAGTTGGGTTTCCTCGTCGGGGGCGTCGAGTGGGAGGTCGGGTGGGGGCTGAGGGGGCTGCCGCTTGCGGGAGGGGCGACGTGAGGCCCTTTGAAGAGGTCTGTCTGCGAGCTCTTGGAGTTTGGCGATCTTGGTGTGCCAAGGGAGGCCGGTGGACATCAGGAATGCTATGGCTTTGAGCTGGACGGAAGGTGGTTGCGAAGTGAGGAGTGGGTGGCCGGGCTCGAGCCAGCCTACTTGGGTGAGTTCAGGGAGGGTGTTGGGGAGGTTGGGCCATTGTTCCGAGATGGCCTCTTCAAGGAAGGCGCGGATGAAATGGGGGTCGTTTTTTTGTGAGATAATTTGCTGGGCCCTGTTCCTAACCCGGGGGACGGCGTCGGCGAGCATTCTGCAGAGGAAGGGGATAGTTACGGGGGAGGTGCGAGTTTGTAGGAGCTCGAGGACAAATTGTCGCCTGGGGTCCCTGGTGCGGCGGAGCATTTCCATTGGGAAGCCGTGGGGTCCTCCGTCAAGGCGAAGGAGGGCCTCGAGCAGGTCGTCATTCTTGTGGACAGGATAGGAGTTGAGGGCGAGATAGACTGCCTCGAGGTATGCTTTTCGGTTTGAGGCGACCTCGGGGGAGGCCAAGAGGCCGGCTTCGGCTTTCACGCTCTCTAAGAGCCGCAAGTGTTCATCGATCTCCGTAATCATTGCCTGAGCGGCTGTAAGGCGCAGAGCGGGAAGGCTGTCTTTGAGGAAGGCGGCGAGGCCGCGGAGGACTCTTGTGCCTCCGGTTCGCTGGAGGATTTCGAGGGCGTTGCGACGGACTTCTTGGTCGGGCAATTCGGCGGCACGGGCGAGGAAATTCATATACCTACCGGAGCGCTGCACCGCCAAGGCGCGGGTCGAGGAGGACAGCCAAAGGAAATTCTTTACAATCGTTTCAGCCGTCTGGTCGGGGAGGTCGCCGATGGAAGGGAGTAGAGCTTCTTTGATTGTGTTTTCGACTTCAGCGGAGCTTTGGGGCATTTTCTCCCTTAGTATACGCTAATTTTGGAGAGGCATAGCGAACGGATCGCGTCTCTCCTTGGGCGGAGTCGCCGTCTGCCGCGGATGGAGGCTATTGGACGCGTGGAGGACGTGATTGTCCCACGGCAATAGACGCTGGTTGTGAATACCTGGTCCGTCGGCGGCACGTACCTGCATTATAGTTCTTTCGGCGTTCAGTTCCTCAGTTTTCCAGAGGGTTTTCACTGGTTTGTTGAAGGCCACCTTGTTCGGACAGGAAGGCTGAGGAGGGGGGGCGAAGGTTTGCCAGGAGTTCTGGGATGACGAGCTTTGAGTGTGACAGGTGGCGAAGGCGGGGTCTGGTGCGAACCATGGGAGGTCGTTGGATGAGTGATGCAAGCTAGAGGTCTTCTCCGACATTTTCTGTCACCTTGGCTTGAGCCTGGCGCTCATGAAGCATTCTTGTGGCCATTCGTCGGACATTTTCCATATCGTCTTCGTAGGCGAGCTTCTTGAGCGTCAAGTCAACGTCTTCTCCGACGACCTGTCCCAGTCCCCAGGCGGCACTGGCGCGGAAGACATCGCGCGGGTCGCCGGCCATCTCCCCCAGGGTTCTTAGTCCTTCTTTCTCGTAGCCGAGCTGAGCCATGGCGACGCCGGCATTGGCGCGGATACGATTGTTGGAGCTTTCGAGGAAAGGGCGAACGATTTTGGCGAACTGGCCGCGGCCAATGAGGCCGATGGCAGAGACTGCGTTGGCCTTGACTCTGTTATCGGGGTCGGCGAGACCGGTGATGAGTGCCTTGATGGTTTCTTCGGTGCTTATGCGGCCGAGCATCCCGACCGCGGTGGCGCGAACACGTCCGTTTTCGTCGGTGGCAAGCCTCAAGATGGGTCTGTCGAGTTGCTTCTCTTTTCCTGCCGCGATGGTTATGAGCAGGGCCTTTAGGCGCCTTTCCGGGTCTGCTGAGGCGAGTTCTCCGTTGAGTTCCGCGATGAGATTCGGGTCGAGCTTGGCAAGCGCTCGAGCTGCTTGACGGCGGAGGTGGGGCGTCAGGCGGTCAAATGATCGGAAGTAGCTGGCAAAGACGGATTGGCCGAGGGCGGCAAGGGCAGCCCGCCTGACGTCGGGAAAAGGCGTTGTAACCTGAGCAAGGAGGAGCCTGTCGCGGTTTGGATGCTTCATTTCAACCAGCTTCTCAACTGCAAGGCGCTGGACCTGCTCGTTAGGGTCGGCGAGGCCCTCTTTTAGGATTGCCATTTCGTTAGGGTTTCTTATGTCGCGTAAGGAGCGGAGGAGCCTGTTGCGTTCGTTTATGCTGACCCTGGAGAGGACACCGCTTGATGTGGTCACCCTGTCAACCGGGACGACGCCCTGTGCTCCCTGGCTTCGCAGGCTGAGGAGCCACGTCTGCACCTTTGGGTCGAGCTTTCGGTGAAGGTCGCTGTGGGGGGAGCACCAGGGGATGCTTTGGGAGAAAGGCAAGAAAGTTTCCAGGAGAGGGGTCGGGCTGGCGGAGAGCTTGTTAACAAACTGGTTTATGAAGTCGGGGTCTTTCTTGAAGCGGAGTGCCCATAGAGCGGCGTTCCTGGCGCGGCTGCTTTCGCTTTGGAGCATCTCGAGTATGAGGTTGCGGACTTCGGGAAGGTCCGTATCGGCGAGGAATCTGAGGACACGGCGGCGGCGGTCCTCAGCAGTGCTAGCGGCCATTTTCAAGACGGGACTTGTTTCAGAGGAATCCAGCTTGACCATGCAGCCGATGATGAGCGGGTCTTGGTCCTGTGGGAGTCTATTCATTCCTTCGATAAGTGCTGTAAGGAGTTGGGCGCGGTCTTGCGGTGAGGTTTGTGGTGCGGAGGTGGCGGTCCAGACCATGCGAGCGAGGGTTGCACGTGCTTTTTCCCTTATCCGCTGAGAGATATCGGCGAGGGCAAGTACCACGAGTTTGGCGCTGCGAGTGTCATTGAGATCCTTGACAAGCTCCACGGCGCTGACCCTTTCGTGTTCTTGGCCTCGGGCCATTATTTCTCCGAGGACAGCGGCGAGAGAGTGTTTGGCGTGGCGGATCTCAGCTCTTAGTTCTTCGGGCAGGTGCTGATAGTTGCGGGCGAGGAGGACGGCATGACTTCTGCGGTGATCTGATAACAGTGCTGAAACAGCCCCGTGCTGGACGTGTGGCGAATTTTCGCGAAGGGCGACCTCAAGCACCTTCAAAGCCGATGATGTTCCGGCAGCCGCGAGAGTCCTAAAAGTAGCGGAGAGCCCCTTTGCCGTGGATTCGGTCGCCATCGTATCCGGTTTTGTATTCAGGACTCCAAGCGCCTAAGCCGCACGAAAAATTCTATGCGTGCGGAGGCTGGGTGTCAAAGGGAATTGTTGGAGTGGCCTTCGAGGAGCTACGGTAAGCATCAGGTGTGAAAGGGAAGTCCAGGGGAGTGAAGCATCTGTGTGCAAGCCGCGTCGAGAGGCCGTAAGGGGGAGAGGTAAGCCTTCTTGACGAAGAGCGCGGTTGTGTTGCTAAATTTCAGGAAAAAGGCTTGACAGGCTCTGTGAAAGATTTAGGATACTTGTACGGACATCGGAGCGAGAGGGGGCTTTTTCAAGAGTTCGGGGCCCTGTTGTTGGATCGGAGTACGGAAGGCGTAGAATGATCACATGATGTAAGGTACGGCTTGTGCCCGGAGATATCGCGACGTTCTAGCTAGTGAACCACGGGCGCGTCGCCAAGGCTTGCAGGTTGGGGAGGAGCCGAACATGAGACGCGCGGGGCAGATGTGCCAGGTAAGGCAGGTGCGATGTGAGGCCAATTATGGCCTCTCCTCTCGAAAGCTGTGCGCCGTGTCTGTCTCCTTGGCGATGCAGAGCCTGTCGGTTGTGAAGGTGTCGTTCCCAAACAGTTAACGTATCGTCTAGGAGTATGCCGGGGGGATAAGCTTGCGTGGGGCGGCCGCGGCGCGGAAGAAAGTAGAAAGGAGGTGATGACGGTTGATCGTCAGTGACGTGTTTTCTGACGAATGGTGGATGTCGCAGGTCTAATTTTTCGGGGGGAAACGACCATGCACAGACGCACATTTCTTTTTTCGCTCGTGGTTTTGACGTTGTTGCTCGGCTTGCTGGCGACGCGGCAGACCACCTACGCAGACGAGCCGCTTGCTACGCTTTCGAAGTATGTCCCGACCGACGGGCGCATCGTTGATGGGTTCGGATGGCGCGGGGTTGACATGGATCTCTACGAGTCGGAGTTCCCGACGACACTGCCGTACTCCCCGCAGATGATGTATTCATTCGAGAATTACGAGCTGCGCGGCTGGGGACCGTTTGACAACTTCCTTTCGAAGTATTCCAACAAGGTCGCTCACCTGAGCCTCCAGTTCGACGACAGGGACGACGAGATCACTTCAGGTGCGCACGACGCGCTATTGACGGAATTCGGCAACAAGTTTCTTGGTATGAACCGGCCTTTGTACATGCGGCTTGGACTTGAGGTGAACGGGGGCTGGTTCAATTACGATGTCGAGTACTTCATAGAGGCGTTCCGCTACATGGTTGACTTCTGGGATAACATGGGCGTCACCAACATAGCCTACATCTGGAACGTCCACATCACGGACGCGCCTCTGGACTACATGCTCTGGTATCCGGGCGACAACTACGTGCAGTGGTGGTCGCACGAGGTGCTCGGGCCTGAGAGCGATCCGAACTGGAATCACGAGTCGCCTTCGGTGCTGCAGTCGCGGGCCTTTTGTGAGGACGCGGTGTCGCGCGGGCTGCCCATAGCGATTCCTGAGTGCTCCGCATGGTTTACGGGAGTGCACAACGGCCAGCAGTCGTGGGATGACTGGTTTGACGGATTCTTCAATCACGTCAATAACGCTAACTACGGCGTCAAGGCTTACTGGCACAACCCGCACAACTGGCCGGAGATCAGGGAGGACAGGGTGGATGCCAGGCCATCTGAGGATCCTGTCGTGAAGGCGAACTGGCAGGCGGAGATGAACGAGTCGCAGTACCTG
>CAZUUK010000032.1:0-32350 GCA_964622675.1 uncultured Planctomycetota bacterium
AGGCGCGGCTTACGGACCCGGGGAACCCTCCCCAGCCCCGTCGCCGCCAGGGCATCCTCAACCACCTCGCTGAAAGCGGCTCCGTCCATCTTCGACTGCAGCCGCCAGGATAGGATACGGCGACTTACATCATCGAGCACACTTATGAGGAAGTACCATCCCCAGCCCGCCACCTTCATGTACGTGGCGTCCAGCTGCCACTGCTCATTCACCCGCCTGGGCTTGTCTTTGTACTCCTCCGCCGCAGGGAAGCTCCTCACTTCCCGGTCCGGGATCAACCCCTTGGCCTTCAGGAGCCGATATAGAGTGGACTCCGATACGCTGAACCCGCACCGATCCGTCACCAAAAAAGCGACCTGACGAGGCGGCTCCTGGGGGTGCAGCAACGCCTGTTCCACCACCGTGTCCTGCTCCTCCCCGGTCAGTTGGTTCCACACCCGCTTCGGACCACAGCATCGGTCCTCCAAACCCTTTATACCCCCACAGGCGTACGCCCGACACCACCGGTAGTATGTTGAAGGCGCAATGCCCATGTGTCTCAAGGCCAGCCGTTTCGGCACCAGAGTGCCCTCGACTTCCTTCAGGATCGTCTGCTTTTGCCGGACGCCCATCCGGTCGTACTTCCTCCTCCACTTAGGCTCCATCATCCCAGACTTTTTTTGAACAGCTCGATCTTCAGCAACTGCTCAGCCACCAGGCGCTTGAGTTCCTCATTCTCACGCCTCAGACCCCGCACCTCCTCGCTCGTGGCGTTCCGCTTGGTCTCCCCGGCGAGTCTCAGCTTCCCCGCCTCCAGGAAGCTCTTCGACCACTTGTAGTACACCGTGGGGGCAATCCCTTCCCGCCGGCACAGCTCCGAGACCGTCTCCTCCCCTCGAAGTCCCGCCAATACGATACGAATCTTCTCCTCAGCGGAGAACTTCCCCCGCGTCGCACGCCTGACCTCTCGTATCGTCTTCCTCGCCCTCTCCTGCTTGGCGCTGACCTGCTTCACGGTTGCTTCCCCCTCCATGGCGTCCTCCGTTCTTCGTGATTGTCTGACACTCTACCACGAAGCCGAACCGGTTGGTAAGCCCCTCCGGGCTACGCCCTCCAGGGCTTACCAACTCTCACCTCTAACCCAAGCCCCTTCTGTCCCAAATGTGCTGACGGCCAACATGCCTATTGAGCAATCGCCTGTGCACCCGCAGGAAAACACGGCGCCGTCCGAGCGATAGATTAGCGACAAACTCGCGACATGACAAGTGGGACCTTGGCCCAGCCCGGCGATCTCGTACAGCCGCGTGGGCAGCCTGGAGACGGCCTCCGGCACCGTGTCGGATATGTCTCCTCTGAGAAGCTGATCTGTCACCTTCACCATAAAGCATCCCATGTAGCCGTTCTGCCAGGGGCTTCTCGGCTGGTGGATTGAGGGAGGAGCGTCGTTTCCAGTCGCTTCCGGCGCTGTAGAGGGCTAGCCTACGACGGTGCTGTACGGAAACGCCACATCGAGGTATTCCACCGGCGTTCCTGGAAATCTCTCGGCCAAGTAGCGCGCCATGGCCATCATGCCGGGGTATTCCGCGACGGGATGACTGACGATAAGGAGCGGCATTCCCTTGTCGACCGCCCAATGGCCGTTGCCCGGCGTGTTTATTGTATCGTCGACAATCAGCATACAGTCGGGATTCAGTTCGTACATCAGAAGCGGGTTCGATATCGCCCCCGTGCCGATGGCCATGCGGCTGACCCTCTTCTGCGGATCTCCAAGGATCATGACGCAGTCCTGGCCGAGCGGGGTGACTTTTTGCAGGATGCGGCGGGCGGCCTGTTCGACCGTGCACTCTTGCATCAGGCAAATCTTGTAGAAAGATTCCACGGGGCGCTCTTCCGTTTCAAAGCCGAGAAAATCCCCCCATGCATCGGGAATCCCGACTTCCGGCATCCGGTCCCAAGTGTCGTGGCATCGCATAAGGGTAATAGAGTGCTGGTCCATAAAGGCGCGCTTCTTCTGAGCCAATTCCTGTGCCGCCGGACGCTCTTCGTTTCGCCCGTAGAAGCACGGCTCATGAGTGACGAAGAGATTCACCCCCTTTTCTGCAGCTTCCTGCAGTGCGGCGTTGGTGGCGATCCACGCTACGGCAATTCCGCGGACCTCGACTTGTGGATCGCCGTGCAAAAACCTGTCGACCGTTCTCTCCCAATTGACCCAGGTTCCAATCTCACGGAAGTGATTCAGAACATCAATGGCCTTCATTGAGTGTCTCCTTGTTTCGTTGTTCCAGGTATGCTCTCGGTGTGACTATCCGCTTGGCTCAGCCGCATACGGTTCTGCGTCCCGAACATCCCGTCTTTGGTTCGGTATTCAGGTTCGCTTCGATTATTCGCTAGGCTAACTACGACGGGTCAGACCGTTCCGAGTCTATCCTCAACGGCCGCCTCGCGAGGTGCCCCTTGCGCTCCCGCGCGAGGAACCTCCAGGCGTTCCTCTTGGGGGAGCGGCTGCGGCGGGGGCTTCTTCCGCTTTCGGTTTGATATGAGCTGAGGCGCGGTTGTTTGTTTCCACGAGTTCCTCGATCTTGTTTTCCGGATCGATCACCGCCGTCAGCGTGATCCCCTCGGGCGGGACGTTGAGCGACCAGCCTAGTTTGTGAGTCATGGCCACAAGGTCTCTCGGCCACGGCAAGTGGCTTAAGGTTCCACGGCCGATCTCTCGCCCGCTCTCCGGCGTGCCTTCGTAGAGGACGACCTCGATGAAGTCAGCCGGCGCGATGCCCGTGTTGTGCACTCGCACCATGACCCAGTCGTGGTAATCGTTCCACTCGATATCTTTCGAGGATGCACAGAGGTCCGGCAGCGGCGCGTCGCTTCGCCCCTCGGAGGTTTGTTCGATCACAGCGATGTGGGTTTTGTGGCTTTGAAAACGCACGGGCACGGGCTGACCGGCGCTCCTGAATTTGACGGGCTGGCCTTCGAATACGGGCCCCCCGTCGGGATTGCCGTCCAGGTCTGCGTCCTCGTATACGCGGGCGGCGTATTCGGCGCCGACGTTGAGCGCCCAGGGGCGTATCGCCATGTCCACCTCGCCGTCGCGGAAGGCGAACAGGTGAACGGTGAGTTTTCTCGGGGTGCTTTCGGATACGAAAGCGGCCAGGTCGCGCTCGATGCCGCGGTAGCTCGCCGACCAATCCAACTCGGTGATTTTCTGGACTTTGCCCGAGCCGCAGTAGAAGGATAGAGGAGCGTTGGCGCCGAGGAAACCCATGCGGTCAGTGGCCTGTGCCTCGGTGGTGTTGTGAGGCCAAAGCTTGATCAGGCTACCGAGGGCGAACTTACACGTGCGCTCAACTTTCTCGTAGGTTGCCTCTCCTGTGCCCAGCGCAAATGGACCGGCCTCCTGCTCGGCCGGTTCCGGGGCGATCCCCTGAATGTCCCGCCAACGTCTGTGGGCTGATTGGAGTGTGAGCTTCATGCGCTCGGGCGCGCCGTAGGGCGCTTTTTGCGTCGCTTCGACGTCGGTCATGGCCTCGTACGCCTCGGACTCCAGTCGGATGGGCTCCAGATACTTCTTGTCGCCGGTCACTTCCCATGCCCATTCGAGCAAACCGATCTGATAGTCGTGGTACTGTCCGAATTGGTTGTTCAGGGCCCCTTGAGGATTGTTGCCCCACCACGTGGGCGCGCCCACGCCGCCGAGTTCGCAGTCCTCCCACGACACGGTAGCCGGGATGAATCCCACGGGTTTTCCCTTGTCAGTGCGCATGGCGTCCTCGTACCATGCGTCCGCCCACTCCAGCAGCAACCGTTCGACTTCGGGATGGCGGTTGTATCGCCAGAGCGCCTCGGCTGGAAAGATGATCCGGCGGTTAATGGCCGAATCGTTGGCCTGAAGTCCGCCCACCACGGCTGTGCCGCCGGTGTAGTTCGAGCGGAAGTGGCGGTGGCCGCGTTCATTTACGGCGGTCAGAATGTCGCGCATGCATTTGCCGATTTGCATGCAGCGCTCGATCCATTCCGGATTGCCGTGATCGATAAGCATCATCATGGGCAACGTGTTGCCGGCAGGCTCGGCCGCATGCTGGCTGTCGGGTGACCGCCAGTGGTAGCCGGTTTCCGGTTCGATGTCATGGCCGGCAGCGAACATCCCGCTGACCAGCTTGGCGGCGCCGTCGATGGCTTGCTGGCCTGCTCCATCGCTCACGAAACCGTAATAGCCGAAGAGTCCGACGATCTCGACGTCGTCACCCCAGCCGCCGCCAAACGACCCGTCCGCAGCCTGACGGTACTCGATGAAGTAGTCAGCCAAGCCCAGCGCCAGGCGGTAGATGGCGTTTTCGTTGCGAGCCCACGCGGGGTCGTCGTCGCGATGCCCCCACTGGTAATCCGGCAGCGCCCAGGGGCCTCTCTCCTTGTCGTATTCGTCCAGAGCGAAATACCGGGCGTAGCGGTTCTCGGGGAACTTCTCCAGTATCTCGCGCGCCCAAACCATGGCGGTCTGTCCCGACGGCGTCCAGCGGTGCGGATCGAGCAGAATCCCGCATCGCATGGCCTGCAGCTTGGCCTTCCAGTAAACGGGATCGTCGGCTTGCGCGAACTGGAAGCGGTTAAGGGCCGCCATGTTGTTGATGAAATGATTGGACTCGCCGGCGAAGCTGCGCGCGTTCTTGTGGTGGCTCAGCGCGGTCCAGAAGGTGTCCATGACTTCCTTCGCCTCGACTGCGGCCGTGTTGTCGGGGTCGGCTTTGACGGCGCGTTCGAGAAGCTGGTTGATCTTGGGGCCGATCTCCCATTCCCGTTCGAAATCCGCCCACCCCGCCACCCACATTGCGACGAGCGCCGCGGCGAGCGGGTCTTCCGCTGCGCCGCGCTTCACGCCGGCAAGGGCTTCTTGAAAATTCTTATCGTTGAATGCCGCGACGGCGTCGGCCACTCCCTGGGACCCCCCATCGTAAGCCAGCTTGCCGAATTCCGGACTCGTCACGGGGGCAGGTACGTGCTTTCGGATCTCGAGTCCCAGTATGGGCGCGTAGAGGAACGGCTCGCCTACATCCCAGTAGGGCGGGACCATTTCCTGGCGCACCCTACCATCGAGCCACGATGCCGGTTTGGGCATGTCTTGCTGCTCGGCCATTAGCCGATCGTAGTCAGACTGATCGCCTGTCACCTTGAGAACGATTCTTCCTTCCGAAGCGGCGACGGTAAACCGCACGCGATCGTAGAACCCCCACTGGTTGGGTACGCCCCTATTGCTGCGTTTGGCGGTCCCGGACATAATCCGGTAATGGCCGTGGCGGAATCGGAGGTTCTTTTCTACGAGCTCACCGTTGGCATAGAGGGACACCGAGCCCATTGGATTAACAAGGT
This sequence comes from uncultured Planctomycetota bacterium, assembly GCA_964622675.1. Classification (GTDB taxonomy): domain Bacteria; phylum Planctomycetota; class DG-23; order CAZBND01; family CAZBND01; genus CAZUUK01. The sequence goes on from CAZUUK010000032.1 coordinate 5,344, forward strand.
CGCCGAGCACCGCCGTCACCCGATACACGCCGTTGGGCACGTCCACGCGGAAAGTGAGTTCCCTGTCGCTGCGCACCCCGTCCACCAACAAGGGCGTTGCGTTGTTTTCCACATGCATCTCGGGGCTGCGCGGTCCCCAGACGGAGTAGTCTTCCTTTCGCGAATCGAAACCTGTATGCGGACCGTCGAGAAATCCGAAACCGGATTCGGCGTCGTACTGGCCGTCCGGCGCTATCGCGATGTAGTTTTCCTCAACAGCGCCGTCGCCGGGGCCGAAGTCAAAAAATGCGGGAATCGCAACTGCGCTCTCGGCCGTGGCCAGCGCCGGCACCAAAGCGATGACACCCAGAAAACAAAGTGCGACAATGAAGCTCCTCATGGCGCATTCTCCTTCGTCTCTTCGCCAGAACATGGTATGTGCTTGATCGGACACGGCGGCCATGGCCGCCGAGAATCCCATGCACACTACGACTATCGGACTTGCTCCGACAATTGTGCGGCGCATGTCTGCCGGTTGCAAGCACGATTTCGCACCATTTGGGGAAACAGATAACCGTGACCTGACTCTTTCGGAAATCTCGCCCGCCTTGCGCTGATCAGGCTTACGAAAATAATTGTCCGAAGCATATCTGCCTTTTCCAAGCGCGATTTGACTTGTCCCTCCCCCCCCAAGCCCGTCCTTGTTGCAGGACTTGAACTTGTAGCGATAGCTGTGTGCGATCTCCCGCCGCGTCCTGGCCTGGCGTCTGCAATCCAAGATGGACGGTGGTGCCTTCAGCGAAGTGGCGCAGGACGCCGTGGCCGCGACGGGACTGAATAGGGCTCCACCAGTACGCAACCCACGTCTGTTGCGGGGTAAACGTTCCGGCTTGCTCGGGAAGGAGTTTGCAGGCTAGGTGGAGGCGGTGGGCCTCACCCACGTCCTGGCCAGTCCCTACCACTGAGATACCGGAACAAGCAAGGGCTGACGTGCCCTCAGGCTTTGTACCAGATCTCATATCATAATTCGATGCGACTGGTCTGAACTCCGGATCTCGGCCCATCCTTAATGCGAGAGGTTTGGTAACTGCGCTTGCCCTCACGAGCCCCTTAGGATTCCCACTTACAGCCCGGATTCGCGACCAGCCTCGCAACTACGTCAAATAGACCAACCTGACGCCGTGCGCGGGAGCGTAATTGCCGGAGAATATCCCCTGTTTGGGTTGATACAGTGTGATACGGCGGGTACTATCATACCTCAGAGCCCGCGGAACCTAGGCACATCTCTAGAGGCGAAGGAGAAGGCAATGAGCGGATGTATTAGGAAGCCTGTGATCGCAGCCTTGCTGATTGGGATTGCATGTGTCGCCCGGGTGGGATGGGCGGACGGGTCTCGCCTGTTCGACATGGGCGGCCCCGATACTCCCGTTAAGGAAGGATATATGCAGGTGCTTCCCTCGACCGTCTATACCCCTCAGAAGGGTTACGGCTGGGAAGCCCCCACCGGCGAGAGCTTCGAGAGGTCAAAGCTCGTGTACCAGCACTTTGGCTCGAGATGGCCCGCCGTAGAGGCAATGGAGAACACCGATGCGCTGACCATCGACGGGATTGCCAGCGCGGATGACATGACATTCGTCGCGTCCCTGCCCCCGGGGTCCTACCGCCTTATTGCGAGTGTCGGCGACATAGGGGGGTCGCGATACAAGCTCGCAGTCTATGCTAATAACGAGCTCGTCACTGACTCTGCCGACGCATTCATCTATCGCGACCGGGGTACGGCGGCCGACTACGGCGGCATTATGCGAGTGCGTTTCACGGCGGAGCCTAAGGAAGGAGTCCTCCGGATCAGCTTTCGCAAGTCCGAACGGGAGGGGCAGGCGGAAGCTCCCGCTCCCAGAGGAGGGTCGTTTGGCGGCCGAGGGTTCACGAAGAACTCCGTTCTGGGAATCGATATCTATCCACTTGCGCCCATGCCCCTGCATCTGGTCGAGGGCGAGCTGGCCGCACTACCGGAGGTGCAGTCCGGCCGCGTGCCGGCCGCCCTGGAAGCCTACAACTCGGGAGCCGTCCAGGAGGCAGCAAATCTTTTTGCAAATATTCAGGAGGAGAGCCTGATGCTCGCAAAGGCGGCTGGATTGCTGTGGGTCGCCGGCAATCTGGATCTCGACCTTGAATTTGAAAGACGCATACAGGCCGATCCGAAGCTCCGCGCCGCCATCACTATTGACAGGGTGAAGCTGCTGGCAGAAGCGCCGGACCTCTGGACTGACGCGGAACTGGTGGAGGAAGCGCGGAAGGTACTTGCGGAGGTCTTGGCCAAAGAACCTGACAACTCGACAGCCAATGAACTCATGATCCTGGCAACAATCTTCCAGGAGGCACAGCGGCTCTTCCACCGGGACCCCTCAATCAGGAAATACGGCCCCATGTGGATCGCCGAAACCATCTGCCGCCAGATATTTCCAGGAGATCCCCTGTATCCTCGGGCTGTGTGGTACCGCGCACGGATAAACTGTGGCATTGACCCTAACAGAAGCGGCGGGACGTGGGCCCGAGGCGAGGCGCTATTGCGTGGGCTCCAGAAAAGCTTTCCCGATGACAAGTACGTGAAGATGTACCTCCTTAAGGGCGAGATGGTTGACGAGGTCCTGCTCGAGCCGGGAAAGCCCAAAGCAGCCTTGCCTCCGGTCGCACGCAAGTACGAGTGGGGCTACGAAGGGGCTCCCGATTGGGCGGCTTCCCTCCGCGACGCAGTAGGCTGGTGGATCGATATTGTCGAGTGGTGGGGAAATAACAGGCAGAGGGCCGACGGCAGCATCGGCGGCGGCTGGTCTGATGATGTAGAGATACTCCGGAGCTGGTGGCTTGTGGCTGCCTCGGGTCTGAGCCCCCGTGCCTATGAGACCGTCAAGAAGCTCGCAGACGGCATCTGGGAATCGGACATGATGAATCGCGAATGGGGCATGGAAGACAACCGGGCCGATGCCGAGCACATTCTGGAAATGAGCGCCGACAGCCACCCTCACATGGTCTTCCTCGACTACGGCAACCCGGTTTATATCGAGCGGTGCATGGCGTCCTTCAAGCCCGTGGTGGACTTCTTCACAGGCCTTAACGCCAGGGGACACCGGCACGCCAAGGCATGGCATTTCGGACCGGGATGGATCGATCCTGATCCTGCAGGTGCGGTGGATGCTATCTACAACGGCCGCTTGCGGCCGCCGGGCATATCACTCGCATGGTACAACTCGAATCCCCTGGCGACACGTACGCTGGTCGAATGGGCGAAAGCCTGGGCTGAGGATGCCAAGAGCACAGGGAAGGGCAAGCCGGCGGGCTTCTTGCCACTCGGTGTGGCTTTCGCCGACTGCGAGCAGGGCTCGCCGGGCAGCAAGCATTGGTACGAGGCGCCTTATACGCAGGTGATCACCAAATCCCCGCATCGCGCCTACCTGGCCTTCTTCCCTCAAAGCTTCACCTATCACCTCTGTCTCCTGGCTTACAAGCTCACAGGGGACGAGAGCCTGCTGGAACCCTACGATGTCGCATGGCAGTTGGCTTCCGACTACATGAACAGCCCTGTCCAGGAGGCGCCGATGGGCTCCCGCGAATGGACAGGCAAGCAGCTTACGACGGGCTACTACGGGGCCGAGCTGCCCATACTTATCTCTCGAGTACGCGAGGCTACCGGAACTACTAGGTACGACGACTTCATTCTCAAGGCGGGGCAGCGCATAAATCACTATGGCAGGGAAATCGAATGGAGTTCGCTCGAATACGTGCGTTACCTCATTGACGGTGACAAAGGGCACATCGTTAATGGCGCCGACGCCATCAACCATACGGCGACCGCGCGCGGTTTCGAGATGTTGACGAGCGAAGTGTTCATGACGGATCGGGCGGGGCTGGGCGCGCTACTGGAAAGGTTCGTCGACGGGTGCGTGATGGGCCCGGTGCACTGCTGGGGCGTCTCGATGCCGGAGATAGCCGTAACCTGGGAGGGACTGGACGAGCAATTTGTGCCGCTCGTCAAAGAATCAAGCGAAAAGCATCTGAAAATACTCGCCTACAACTTCTCGAAGGATGCAACCGAAGGCAAAATGCGCCTCTGGCGTCTCAAGCCGGGGTGGAGGTATACCGTCGCCGTAGGTCCCGATTCGGACGGCGATGACGCGGCGGACAAACCCCTCACTTCGACAACGATAGACCTGATGCATCGCGGTGACGCAGTGGCCATCAGCGTGCAACCCGGTCTTACGCATGTGATCGAAGTGGAGGCCGCCGAGAAGCTCCGCGATGTACCCAAGGCGCTTCCTGACGCCGGCATTTCGAGCGACGACATTCGGTACGATGGGCAGTTGCTGCGTGTGAAAGTTCATAACGTTGGCAGTGCGCCAATCGAAGGCCTGAGCGTCGAGTTATACGAGGGAGAGGTCAAGCCGGAGGCCAAGATCGGGGCCGCATCCGTCAGCCACCTGGAGGCCCCGAACGACCTGGTGCCGCGAGTTGAAGTGGTTTCCCTGAAATGGTCACCCACCTCAAAGCCGGTCAAGGTGATATGCATCCTCGACCCAGAGGATGAGATCTACGAGATTACGGAGAGGAACAACCGCGCTGAGGTGCTCCTGGGAAAGTGACGTTGAGATCATAGCTGTTCTCGAGAACAAGCTGGCCCCGTCGGTGACGCGAGCCCGGCTGTTCGAGGAGTGCTTGCCAGCTTACTACTACGCTTAGTACCTTTCTTGGGGCGGATGGGACATCGACTCCCCTCCCGACTCGCGCAAGGCATATGTGCTCAAGAACATGAAGAACCTCGGCCTTCTTGCGGGAGATGTTGGCCACAGCACTAGCCAGCAAACGCTGGAGCGGCTGGAAAACGGCCGCGCCATCTCTCGCGAAAAGGCCTGAGAAAGGGCCGTGGAAATTCTGCGACGCGCCTGGACGGAATCCAAGAACGAACAGTGGAAGCCCTGGCCAAAAAGACGCACAAACCTCTTCGCACACTACTACGATGTTGATGTCTCTGAGCAGCGGCGCGACTATACAAAGCGGAAGGTTCTCACGTGCGGCGACAACTTCTTCGAAGGCGATGTTCTCGGATTCATACGGACGGTTAACTGCCAAGATTGGCTTTTGATCGAGGAGTTGAAGGAATTCGAACTCCAGGGCTTACTCGTTCGCCTCAGGATCGATTCCTGCCTGCGGAGGAAGTGACTGTTCTACATCTATGACTGGAAGTGCGGCCGGAAGGAACAGGAAGTGATACCGCAGCTGGGCTCCTGCGCTCTCTATGCGGTCAACCAGTGGAGGGTCCCTTTGCAGTCCGTGTGGGTGACGCCACTCTATCTACAAAGCGACACAGCGGAACGTTACCGGATAACCCACGACGAGGCGGAGCAAACGGAGGGGTACATACGGGAAAGCTACCAACACATGCGGAGCTTGGTTTCGGACCCTGGAAAGAATGTCGCTGACATTGTCAATTTCCCGCCAACCGATGGACGGTGGCTCTGCCAGAGCCGGGACTTCAAAGAGTTGTGCCAGAAGGAGCTCGCTCCGCAGCGAGCGCAAACCCCGTCCTAAGTCCGAGGCCAATGTTGTATCCGCTCCGTCAGAATCCCGTCCTTGTCGCCGTGCTTGAAGTTGCAGCGGTGGTCATATAGCATGTGGAGGGGATGCGACCGACGCACAGGAATAATGCGAGCGGTATCGGGTTGACGCCGTGAGTAGTGTCACCGACAGAGGAGAGTGAGACAATGAACGGAGGCCATGCCGTATGACTGCTAAGCGTTCTGGAGCCGAGCCGCGAGAGGCTGTAACGGGTGACGTGAACGGGTTTGACGAAGCGGGGATCTGGTATTTTCATCCAAGCATTTTCGAGTATTCGACCGGGCCCTGGCAGCGCTATTTGCCGGCGAACCCGGACCTCGTGAAGCTGTGGAAGCAGACGATCGACTGGTTTGCCGACAATGGACTGCAATTCATGGTGCTTCATTTCGCCCCTTACGGCGGCGATGCGTATCCCAGCCCGATCAAGCCGGACCGCGTGCGCTTCGGTTGGGGCTATCACTACACAATCGGCTTCAAGAAGTTCCCCGAAGCCAGGGTGTTTCCGGACGATTTTGTCAAGGCGAACCGGGACATCGTGCGCGCCGTTACCAGCTACGGAAGGGAAAAGGGGGTTGACATCTACTTCCATCATTACAATTTCCTCGCTCCCGCGCCTTTCGTCGACGCGCACCCCGAACTGACGCACATGGAGTTCCTCCGTCCGGGCAACTTCGTCGACCTGCACAAAGGCGAAGGCTGGTCGCTGAAAGCCGGCGCGAACCACTGCTACGACCTTTGCTGGAACAAGCCTCTGTACCGCGAATTCCTGGTGGCCTGTTTCGAAGAGTTCTTCGAGACCTTCCCCGACGCCGCAGGAATGCTCATGACACCAGGCGAACGCGCCCGCTGCCGCTGCATTCACTGTATCGGCGAGCATCCCAGCCTGGAGCGCACCGCTGCGGCGCGCTACGGGGACTCACCCCAGAAGCGAAAAACCATTGCCCATTTCTGCAAGGTTTTTTACGACACCATGACTCGCCTAGGCAAACGTCCCCTTATCCGAAGCTGGGTCGCCGGTATTCTCAACGCGCCCGAAGAGTGGGCCGCGATTCTACCTAAGGGACCAACCTACGTGATGAAATACTCCGTCTTCGACATGACCGATACCGGCGTCGACCCGTTAGCGGATGCGTTCCTCGACGAAGGGCACGATCTGTGGCTAATGAAGGAATACGTCGGGGGCGAGAACGCCGGTCCGATGGTCATGACCGTTCCCGGATCGTTCGACATGATCGCCGAGAGCTGCCGCAAGAAAGGCATCCGCAACGTGATGGGCGTGGACAACGGCGAGCACGGTTTCCAATACAAGACACGGCGGGTCCAGTACCTCCCCGAGGTCCTTTTCGCGAATAGTCTCGGCAGAAATCGTAAGGGAGAGTCCGAGGCGATTTCCCTGCAATACTACCAGAGAATCTTCGGGGAGAAGGCGCCCGAAATCCTTCGCGCCGTCGAGCGATATTCTCAGCTCCCTTACAACATCAGCCGCCTTATATGGAGCCATACCGAGGGATTCACCTGGGGGCACCACACGCCGTTCTCCGGGTTTAGCGGACGTTCGAGGAGGGCAGCGGGAATCGGCGAAGGCTATGTCCCGCCGCAGTGGGCCCGGCGCGAGATTGTGCCGCTTGTCCAGTACGTCAAATACCTCGAAGACCAGCCGTGGTACGAGGAGTTCCGCGGCAAGATCACAGGCAACGGCAAGGACCCTCTGGTTCTCTTGGAAGAACTCACCCAGGAGGCCAAGGACGCGAGGGAGGATCTACAGCGCATTGCACCATATGTGCCGGCCGACGCCGAGGACGAACTGGATCTGCTGGTAAAAAGCGCCGAGCTGTCCTACCTGACGGGCCTGCGTTGGTCGCATCTGTTCAGGGCCCGCCTCCTCTACGCGGGAGCACAAAGCCCAGCACCGGTTAACATCCGGCAGGAGCTGGCGCGGTCGGCAGTCGCGGAATTCCGAAAGGCAATTCGCGCGGTGAACGAAACTCGACCGATTCTGGAGTCTTATCCGCCAACGCTCGTGGATCCGAGAATGGGGATCAGGCCGCAGCTAATGGAAGAAAGAGCACGGGCGCTTGAACTGGAACTGTTGGAGCAGGATCTCTCCGGGCTGATTGGTGCAGATTAGCCCAAGGCTCGCCCGTGAGGGAGAAGGTTGAACCCCGGCGCGAGTAAAATCGACTGAGACGAGCCACAAAAAGGGTTGTCCCTCCCCGACGCGGCGTCCTTATTACTGTGCTTGAAGTTGCGGCAAGGATTGTTTTATGATATCTGCCCGTCGGCCAACTACACCCTGGACTCGCCTGAATGGATGGCGCTTCCGGTAGGTGCGCGAGATAGCCGCCTGGAGGGAAAGAATCATGAAGAAGCTTTCATTCGTACTCTGCCTCGCAGTTCTCGCCGGCTTCTCTTTCGCTCAGGAGGAGGGGCAGTCAATTCGGTTCGACATGGGAACCCAGAGCAGTCCCGTTATGCCGGGATTCAAACGCGTCACAGCCGACGATATCTACAGCCCGAGCCGCGGGTACGGTTTCCTGGAGCCGACGTGCCGCAGCTTCGTCTTGGAGCCGGTTAAGAAGGGGCCGAGCTTCATGATCGATACCGTGGAGCACTTCAAGCGTCACGCCACGCCGTTGCTGGTTGATGGTGTGCGCGACACGGCGGACATCCGGTTCCGCGCGGACGTTTCCCCGGGCAGATACCGCGTCACGGTCAGCATGGGAGATCTGAATACCCCGATGGGGTGCGTGTCACTGTACGCGAACGACCAGGTTATCGAGGAGAACATCACCTTCCACCATGGCACGAAACGCCGCATCTCCGGGGCCGCGCGGGAGTGGACGTGGGGAAGCGGAGTGACGGGGTTCTACGATCGCGTCCGGTTCACAATGGATGCAGGCGACGGCTCGATCGTCATTCGATTGACGCGCGACGAGTCGATCTACAACCGCCTTCTGGAGCTGGAAAAGGAGAAAGAGCCGAAGTTCGCCAAGCTGTGGAAGGACAAGGGACAAGCCAACGAAGCGCCGTATATTGACATAGGCGAGCCGTTTGTCGACCTGCCTCTCTTGGGAGTAGAGATCCGACCGTACGTGGAATCGCCAGTGGCTATGGTCGGGCACGGTGAACTGACGTACAGCGGCTCCTCGCGATCGCTGGCAGGTGCTGTCGAAGCGTTCAACGAGGGTCGCTACGCCGACGCCGAATCCATGGCCGGCTCGGCAGTGAAGGAAGATTCGGTGGGGGCTGGTCTCTTGTGGATGTGGCTGGCCGGTTGGCCGCCCTGCGAAAACGAGCTTGAGCTGGTTCGCAAGGCGCTTCGGGTGCTTGGTGAGGTCGAGGAAGGCGATCGCGAGAACGCTGTGGTTGTGGAAGCTCTCGAAGCCGCTGAGATCTTCGATCGTGCGCTGGCCTTTCACCTCAATCGGGCCGCAGGCGGCAGCAGCCACTTCATCGAGAATGCCAAGGCCTGCCACTTGTTCCAGCTAGCGCAGCCGGGCGATCCCTTGCACTGGAAATCGCGCATTCACGCGGCGCGGTGCGCGTACCAACTCGACCCGATCAACCGCGGCGACGGCGCTGCGGCGACAGCTGACGTCTGGTTCCGCGAGATCCTGGAGAGGTTCCCGGAGAACCGTTACGCCAAGTACTACCTCACACGCGAGTTCGACTCGACCCAAGGCCCGTGGGCTATGCCCGATTACTCGGAGCAGTCCGCCGGCGCACCGGCCTGGGCAGCCGGGACCTTCGAGGCCTTTAACCGGGTAATCGACTTGAGCGAATGGTGGATCCGTAACAAGCAGCAACCTAACGGAGCCATCGGAGGCGGGTGGGGAGACGACGTCGAGCTCGTTGGGCTCTTCGGGTTCATCGGCGCCGTCAGCGAGGGGTCAAGCCCACTGTCCATCCAGGGCGCCTCAAAGCTGGTCAACGGCATGTACGAGACGACAACCGAGATCGACCCGGAAACCGGCTTCATCTGGGGCACGGCAGACACCGAGCACTCGACTGAGTGGACCGGCGACACGCTTCCGATGATGATACTGATCGAGTTCGGCAATCCGATCTGGATTGAACGTGCCCTGCAATCTGCCAAGTTGATGCGTAATCTGTGGACGGGGATAAATCCGAAGGGCCACCGTCATTTCCGCTCGATGTATGTTGGGGGTATGGGAGTAGGGGGAGTCCCGGGATACGAGATGGACGAGAAATATGCCTGGCGGGGCGTACAGCCAATCGAGCGGGTGTACTGGTTCAACCAGCACCCCGAAGTGGGTAAGCTGCTGCTGGAATGGGCCGACGCAAGATGGGGGGACGCGATGTCCACCGATTTGGGCAAGCCTCGCGGGTTCATCCCGGAGAAAGTCGCCTACGCTGACTGCCGCCCGGGAGGCCCCGATGCAGAACACTGGTACGGGGGACCGGGCCTGCAATCCAAAGGCTTTGGCCACCGGCACCCATACAGCATGGCGCCGCTGATAATGGCTTACAACATCTCGGGCGATCCGAGGTACTTGGAGCCGATCAGGCTCGAGGCCCAGTGGTATGCCGACCACCCGGATGTCCAAGGCAACCCGAAGGCTCCCCTGGGCTCTCCCGAGCAAATCAAATCAGTCATGAGGCACGCAGATAGGGCATGGAGCAGGCTCAAACGCTCGCTTGAGGATCCACCTGACCCAATGGCGGGCCTCTCCGGTGAGGGTCAGACGATGTATGAAACGCGGGCAGAGGAATGCCAGAGCGGACTGGCGACCTTCCGGCGGTATTGGCCGCTTATCACCACCGAGGCCTCGGCGACTGACCGAGTCGGACCGGCCGGGCTGATGTTCTTTTTCGACAGGTCGGTATCGTTCCAAGGCGTCGGGCGCGACCTCGCTTACATCATCGCCGAGGATCACCAGAACCTGCTGATTCTCGCCCTCTACGTCATGCGCGATGGCGAGATCGACATCGCCATTCGCCCTTGGAACCTCCGAGCGGGATGGACCTACGAGGTGTCCACCGCCCCGGACGAGGATATGGACGAGAAGCCCGACGCGCCCGCGCAGACGAAGGAATTCGCACTGTCGCACAGAGGAGAGGCCTGTCCACTGCGGATCGAGGGCCGCACGGCGTATCTGGTTCGGTTCACCCCTCTGCGCAAAGAAAGGGAAGCGGGACCTACGCCGGACTTGGCGATAGGTGAACGCGACATCGAATACAACACAGAAAAGGCATACGTCATGATGCGTGTCCACAACATCGGGACAGCAGCAGTCGAAGAGGTCCCCGTCGCTCTCTACGAGGGCACCCCGGAAGACGGGAACCTCATCGGAAGGGGCCTCATCAGCCACCTAGATTGGCCGAGGACCTTCGACGCACAGACGATCAAGTTCGGATGGCGCTACACCCCAGATGCGCCGGAAGCGACGTTCACCGCCGTAGTCGACCCGAGTAATGAAGTTGAGGAGATCGTCGAAACGAACAACCAGGTTGTGCGCGTGATTCGATTCAATGAACCCGACGCGCCCTGAACGGGTGTCGAACCGCACCGCTTTGCTACCGATGAACAGCCCGTGCTTCTCAAAGGCTGCAGCCGCCGTCCTTGTTGCCTTGCTTGAACTTATGGTGATAGTCGACTATGATCTCCGGCACCTGTTCAGCGGGGTCCTGACGCCGTTCGAGTCCCCGGATCGGGTTTTCGGCAGGCAAGTGGTATATTGTGAAAGGATGCCTTGAGCAGTGGGCAACGTTAGCAGACGCCATTTTCTGAAAACACTGGGGGCAACGACGGCTTCGTTCGCGATGTCGTCTTGCCGCGTCGAGAGGAGGACCATGCGATCTCATAGCCGCAAGCCCAACATCGTAGTCATACTTTCGGATGATCACGGCATTGAGGACTCCGGGTGCTACGGCAACAGTGTTGTCCGAACCCCGAATATCGATGGACTCGCCGGTGAAGGCATGAAATTTAACATGGCCTTTACTGCCACGGCCATGTGCGCTCCGAGTCGATCCATGTTTTACACGGGACTTTTCCCGCACCGGAACGGGGCTCATCCGAACCACAGTTCTATTCGTTCCGGCGTAAGGACGCTGCCTCACTATATGTCTGAATTAGGATACGCGACGGCCCTGGCAGGCAAGACCCACATAAAGCCCAGAGCGTCCTTCCCGTTCGAATACATTAAGTTGGATGGCGTAGGCGAGTACCTTGCTAAGGTTGGGCGTCAGCCTTTCTGTCTCGTGATTGCGACGCACGATCCTCACGGCCCGTACAAGAGGGCCAAGCCGGGTGAGGGATACGACCCCGCGAAGGTGGAGCTGCCGCCGTACCTGGTTGACACACCAGAGACCCGTCAGTTGATGACAGACTACTACAACTCGGTAACGGCCCTGGACAAACAGGTGGGCGAGCATCTAGCGATTATCGAGAAGTACGGACTGAGTGAGAACACGCTGGTTATCTACACAGGTGATCACGGCACCGGATTCCCTTTCGCCAAGTGGACGCTATATGACGCCGGGCTGAAAGTGCCATTCATAGTGCGCTGGCCGGGCCGCACGAAAGGGGGGAGTGTAAGCGACGCCATGATCAGCTTTGTGGACTTGCTGCCTACCTTCATGGAGGCGGCAGGGGGAGCGCCTCCCGAGGGTCTGGACGGCAGAAGCTTCCTCGCGGTTCTAGAGGGAAAGAAGCGGGATCACAGGGAGTTGATTTTCGCGACCCATACAAATAAGGGAATCATCTCGGGGTCAGAATACCCCGTCCGGGCCATACGGACAAGGACACACAAGTACATCCGCAACCTTAATCCGAACGGAACCTTCACGAACGTGGTAACCCATGGGCGCGACAACGAAGAGGCTAAGGCGGCCAGATACTGGAAGTCATGGATTAGGCTTGCAGAGAGCGATGCTTTCGCCGCCGAACGCGTCAAGATGTACCAGCACCGGCCTGCCGAGGAGCTTTACGACCTGCGCACTGACCCATACGAGCTCAACAACATTGCCGGAGACCCGGCGCAGGAAGAACTCATCACGGACTTGTGCGCCCGTTTGAAGGAATGGATGAAGCAGCAGGGGGATCCGGAGCTAGAAAGAATGGCCTAGGCGCTCGAGTCGCCGCCTTCAGTTGGCTATTGAGTTTCCAGACATCGGGGTGCCGCGTCTCTCCCCGAAGATCGCGTCCCTGTCGCCGTACTTGAAGTTGCGGGAATGGCTCAACCGTAATACGCCGCACGGATGGAGTTTTCACGTAAGGCCCAGAAGGAACCGTAAGGTTCACCTACAAAGGTCGCCGGGAAAATAGTCTAATACCTCCTGCCGCCTTTGCCATGATCAGGGGCTTTTGGCATCGCCGCACTACCCGGATCGGAATTGACCCGCTGGCCAATTGGTAGAGGCGAGGCTTGTGCGTGCAGCCAAGGACGACCAGATCGTAGTCTTTTGCCTCTTCGAGGATGGCCTTGACTATGCTCGAGGAAATAGCTGTCTTCGCGTGGACCCGGTGGCCTGGGAGCTGCAGCCGGTGTTGATGCGTCTTAACGAACTCTTCCACGTTGAGCTGGGTCTTCTGAGTGGCCACTGTGAAAGCAACTACTTCGCCTTCTTCTTTGTCCGCAAAAACGCTCGCCACTTCCAGAGCAAAGGCTCCATTGGGCCCGCCGGCAACGGGCACGAGAACGCGTTTGAATATGCGGGAGGGGCCGCAGTCCTTGAGAATTATGACGTTGGAAGGCGATCGCTCAACTACAGGGTCAACGGTGCTGCCAAGGTCAAATAAACGGGCTCCGGGTTTCCCGTGCCATCCCATGATAAGCGTATCGATTTTCTTTTGCTTCACCGCACTCACGATGCCGCGGGCGACGTTTCGGCAATAACGCACGCTCGTACCAACAGGGAAACGTCCCATCAAGTATAGCATTGCCTCGACGATGCTCTCCCTGCCTTCGACCGCGTACTTCGCCGCATTGGCAAGTGGTACTTGGTCGGGGATAGGTACCATGTGAAGCAGCTCAACGCCGGCGTCTTTAGCACCACAAAGCTTGTAGGCGTTACTGGCCAGGGCAATTGCATTTTCGGGATTCGCCACGGCCACCATCACGCGGTGCTGCCTGACCTCCGGGGCCTTTTCTTCCTCCAATACCAGTATTTCATCTTCCGTTGTTGCCGCCCGGGATTTGCCATAGAAGTGATAGACCCCTACGCCCATTAGTATCCACGCCGGTGCCGCGATCCAGGCTATCCAGCTCATGTGCACAAGCCATCCCGCAAGCAAAGCCTGACAAAAGATTGCGGCCATAGGAATGAAAGGAAACAAGGGGGTGAGGAAGCCGTATTTCAGTTCGTCACCCATGTCGCGGCGTATTTTTATCACGCAGAGGTTTACCAGGAAAAAAAGGAGGAGGAACATCATGCTTGCACTTGAAGCGACGTCCAGCGTCGGAAGGAAAGCCGCGACGGTAATGGTTATGGCGCCGGTGAGGGCAAGAGCGACGAAGGGGGTTTTGCGCCTTCCGGAAATCTTTGCCAGGACGGGAGGCAGCAGACGATCTCGGCCAAGAGCGAAGGACACTCTGGCAGCTGAATAGGTGGTAGCGTTCAGGGCGGAAGTTGCTGCGAAGATCACCGCAAGGGTCAGCAGCAAGTTCCCCATCGGCATCAGCCGGGAAACGGCCTCTCCAAAGCCCTGTTCCCGGAATTGGCCAATCCATCTCCACGGCGGACCAACGATGCCTGGAGATCCTGCTTTTACGGAAACCACCGTGGCAAAAGCAACCACGACGTAGGTGATTGTGACGATATAAGCGGAGTACAGCATCGCCTTGGGCAGATTCCGCTTCGGATCTATGGTCTCGTCGCCTGCTTGTGCGATCACCTCAAAACCCTCGAAGGCGACGTATGTGAAGCCCATGGTGACCAGCAGTTTTGACCAGCCGAAGGGAAGGAAAGGTTCGAAATTATGGAGCCGAGAGGGATCCCTCGCCACCACCACAATGCCCACCAGGCCGATCAGCCCCAGGAATGCGGTCTGTCCCAGTGTGAAGAAAGCGCCGATTTTTCCTGTCGTGGAGGCGCCTCTGTAGTTTATGTAGAGGAATAGGCCCGCTGCTATTACAGCAACCGCTTTCACTGCCAGGTGCATGTGGCCGTGCGCCCACCAAATGAGGCCCAGTCCTTCAAGGTAGCGCAGAATGTAGATGGCGAGGGTTAGGGCGTACATGCTTCCCGCTACGCTTGAAGCGAACCACTCCATCCAACCAGCCACGAAACTGGTTCCGCGCCCAAAGCCGATACGGGCGAAATTGTAGGCTCCGCCGGCACGGGGAATGGCTGAACTGAGTTCAGCGTACGCCATCGCGGTAAACAGGGCTATGACACCGTTCAGTGCAAAGGTGAGCACAACGCCGCCCGGGCCGGCCGTGTGGATGGCGTTGCCCGTGCCCAGGAACACGCCGGCTCCAATCATCATCCCTATTCCCATCATGGTGATCTGGAACAGGGTGAGGTCGCGAGCGAGTTCCGTTTTGACTGGTTGTCTACCGGTCAGTGTCCAGTTCCTTGTGGATCTCGCGCACTGAACCGAAGCCGTTCCTGGCTATCCGTTCGATCGACCTTCGGCTCCGCAGCAGGAGATAGGTGATCAAACCTATCGCAGCCGCAACAACTGCACACCCCAGTATGGCATTGATGTCCACGGCTATCACCTGAATAAGTGCGGCGCTTTCGCTGGCAACCGTTGTTAGGCCGCTACTCGATAAGAGGATAGCCTGCTGGCGGCCGGTTTGCAATCGAGGATGATCAAAAGGAGAAGAAGAGATGAAAGAGGGGGCGTCTCCTCCGTGAACCCGCGTCCTCGTTGCTGTGCTTGAAGTTGCGCCTGCGATTTGGAGCCGCCCTCCCCCGCGCTGGAGAGGCCGGTGCGGGCGGGCTGCGGAGATGGAGCTTCAGGCATCAGGAGTTGGAGATGGGCCGAATCAGACGGGACTTGTGCCACTCGGGCCACGAGCATAAGATCGGCCACGATGTGGGTTCGCGCGCCAGCTTTCCGACGTAAGGTCCCAGAGGGCAAGATGGACATCTTTGAGATCCCGCGGTTCACGATTTACTCGCTGTGGATGATACTAGTGCCGGCAATCGCCGCCGCTTTCGGGATCATGGCGACCGGGGATCGGCTGCGGGGCACGAAGATAGAAGATGTAGACCACGTCAACGTGAGAACCTCGGTAGTCGGCGGCCCGCCGGTTCTCGGGCTGCTTGGGGTATGCACCTTCACGCCTATTACTCCCGGGCCGCTATTCTGGGTGGGCTGCTTGCTGAACCTGGCGGCGTCATCCATTTACGTTCTGGCTGTGGCTGCGTTTATCAAAGCACGCCGAGGCGTGACTACGGTGGGAATCTATCGTGTGTCGAGGAACCCAATGTACGTGGCGTTGTTTCTGCTCTTCGCGGGATTCAGCCTAATGGCTTGGTCAGCATCCGCACTGACAGGGCTGATGTCTACCGGTGTGCTAGTATGGTGCGTTGGCACGACGCACTGGATGGTGCTTTCAGAGGAGCGATTCCTCGAGGGGAAGTACGGAGCGGGGTACCTCACATACAGGAAAAGCGCCCCGAGGTACCTGCTTTTCATATGACAGGCCCACTAGAGCCCCTCTCGGGAATCCTGCCTCTGCGCACTCTGCGCAACCCAGGCCCCCGGCTCAGAGAGACGACGCCAATGACCCAGCCGAGAGAATCCCCGCCTCTGCCCCGCTGGAGAGGCCCATGGGGGGCCCTGTGCCGGAGGAAAGCGCCGATGGAGCCTGCTGCGAGGAAGGGTCAATTCGCAATATCCTGAGCGGCGCATGACCGCATCTTCCGTCGTGCGCGCTCCCCGCGTATAATCAGCAATGCAGTGGACTTAATTCCCCAGTCAACAGGAGGGGCTATTATGAGCTTGGTGAAAAGAAAGTTGTTGTTCGTGCCGGCCATCGTTTTGCTGGCACTACTCGTAATGGGTGCTTCAGTTCAAGTCGGCCGAAGCGAGTTCCGGGAGCTAGAGAATCGCGTAAATGATCTCGAACGGCGGTTCGCCCGACTCGATCGAGAGGTGGAATTCCGAACGCTTGAGCGTCGCGTGGACGATCTGCAGAGAGACGTTGCTGCTCTGCAGCGACAGAAGGGGGGCGGGGCCCTTGAAGAGCTGACCAATCTGCGGAAGGAGATGGCCGCCCGTGAAGAGGAAAGGCAACTCCGAGCGATCGAACGCCGCCTGGCTGATCTGGAGGACGAAGACGCTAAGCTCGTTCGCCAAATGAAGTCCTATGCGGCGCAGATATCTGAACTCGAAGAGAGGCTCCGAGGCCGAGAGCCGAAGCTGTCCAGGCCAGCCACGAACTCGGCGGAGGTCCCGGCGAGGACGAAAGCTGAAGAGCCAGCGGCCGAAGCCCCGGAAACCCGCCTCCCGGAAAATACCCCCTGACCGGAAGGCGGAAGCGAAGAACACTCACGCGCGTGCCTCCCTCAAAACCCCACCCTCGCTGCTGTGCTTGAAGTTGCGGGGGTGGTTGTCTAAGATTTGCGGTGACGGAGGCGGGAAGTCCAGCGCGGCATCCGCCCTTCCAGGTGGCCTTTCGACAAGCAGGGGTATAGGAGCAGATGATCACACGTCGATCAAAGCCGGGAGATCAGGAGCAACTCATTGAACTTGTGAGGCGGTTCCGCCGCTCGCTTTCTGAGCTCAGAGGGTCTGGCTCAACTCCGAGTCGCGCATGCGCTGCGAGCGAACTTGAGGAGTATCAGGAGAAGGGATTCCCGATCTATGTGGCGGAGGAGAAGGGCGGCAAGCTTGTCGGGTACCTGGTGTGCCGCGTCGACGGGAAGACGGTGTGGGCCGAATCCCTGTTTGTGGTCGCGGAGTCTCGAAGGAGGGGCGCAGGTTCGGCGCTGTATTCACGGGCAGAGGAGCTTGCCGAGGAACTCGGGGCGAAGAGCGTCTATAACTGGGTGCACCCTGATAACCAACCGATTGTCTCCTTCCTGAAACGTCGAGGCTATGACGTGCTGAAGCTTATGGAGCTACGGCGCGCAGGCCGCAACGAGAAGCAAGGGCGGACAGTGAAGGTAGATTCGCAGGAGTTCCGGTACTGAGGAGTGAGCCTACCTCGTCCCTAGACCCCGTCCTTGTCGGTATGCTTGAAGTTGCGGGGGACCCCAAATGCGGAAACGGGTTATGGGGGCAGGTCCCCTCCCAGTCGCGATTGTCGGAACCCTAGTCTGCTATCTAGCTCGCGTGCGGAGTGGGAGGGGGAGTACTAACGGGCGATGGAGAGCTAGTTGAGCCCTCTCCAGGGGGGGCATCCCCCGAGCTACGTTCCGTGTAAGTACCATCCGGTGACACAGTGCCCGACGTTCTGGTCCCTTCGGCGCTTTTGATTTCGTAGTACTGGCCGCCTCCCGCATTCCAGCCGGACTCATACTCAAACACATCCCCCGTGCTTGGGTCTATGATGGCGCTTTGGTCTTCCAGATAGGGGCCAACCAGGTCCGAGAGGCTGGCCGGAAAGGTTTCCCTTTCTTTCAAATACTTGTCCAGCGCACGGGAGACCTTGTCTAACCTCATCAAAGCATTACTTCGGGTCAAGACCCATGACCGGGTCATTTCCGGGCCTTTTTCCCCGGGTTCTCGGGCGTCCTGGCGCTCCGGCCCCTGCAGCCTTGCCAGTTCCTCACCGAGCTTGCCCTCGAGCGTTGCCAGTTCATTGGCGAGCGCCTGCCGGGACTGCCAGGCCGCGTCCGTGCTCTTCTTCTGCCTTTCCAGATCCTCCTGCAGGTTGATGATTTTTTGAGACAGCTCGCCCTTCTCGGCGAGGGCTTTTTCCGCCTTCGCCGTTGCTGCGGCCAGATCCTCTTCTGTGACAGCAGACGCTGCTGCCTGCTCGGGACCGGCCTCACGACTGAGAAGCAGCGCCACATTTGTGGCGACACTCGCGGCAAGCAGAACCGCCGCCGCGCCCCCTATGACGACCTGCTTTGATGTCATTACCGTTCCTCCTCCAGTGAGAATCGTGGTTGCCTTCTGTGCACCGGCGTGCGCGAGCTGCCGCACAGCTTCCATCGGGGCCAACCGTGTAACATTCAATCCGAGCCTTACGCAGATGGAACCAGTCGGAATGGCGGCCAGTGTGCTTTGCGTGAAATCGCGGCCAGGTGCAGTCTCGGGAAGTCTTCTCTCAATCTCGGCTGCAACAGTCTCGCGCAGACGCCTCTTCGCTCGGGCGACCCGCACCTGGGCCGCAGCGGGACTGATTCCGAGGCATGCGGCCGTTTCCGCTTGCGATTGGCCCTGGTAGTAGTAGAGGACCAGAGCCTCCCTCAGCGTGGCTGGCAGTTCCTCGATCGCCTGCCTGAGCATCGCGCCGTTCTCCTCGGCCTCAAGCATGTCCGCGGGTGACTTCTCTTCTCCGGAAGTGCCCTGTAGGCGCAGAGCTTGCTTCAAGGACTGGCGATAGGACTCGGATCGCCGCCACCTACTGCAAAGCCGCCTAGTGATGCGCCGGAGCCAAGGACCGAACTTCGAGGCATTACGGAGCCCACGCAGCCCTTCGAAGGTGACAAGGAAAGCCTCCTGGGAGACATCGTAGGCCGCCTCCAAGTCGCCCAACCGCCCGTATGCTATTGCGCACACCGCCTTCTGGTAGCGCTGGACCAGTGAGCCGAAGGCAGCTCGGTCGCCTTTATTCGCTCGTGCGACGAGCGCTGCGTCAGATTCTCTGCTTCCATCCGTCATGGTCCGCTCCGGCCTTCGCCTCTATACATAGTGCCACGGAGAGCAGATACCATACATAGAAAATGAGGCAATTCTACGCGTTTTCCTGCCCGAGCTGCTTTCCCTGTCCCTATCTCTCCCAAAGATCCCGTGCTTGCTGCTGCGCCGCCGCATATCCCGCGGCCCGAAAGCGCAATTCCGGCCAACCCATGGCAAGAAAGAAGCTCCTCATACGTAATACGGTAGCGAGACGAGGTCAATACTGCTCTTCAACGGGAGAGCTTGATATGAAAGCATTAACAGGCGCTTTGCTATTGCTGATGCTGGGGGCGCTCGGCGGCTGCGCCTCTGCGGTCCGGCCGCGCTCCAGGCCGCGACGTGCATATTGCGTTCCCGAGGCAAGCAGCTAGAATTGCTGACCCTGGCTGGCCGGCAACGCTGGGCGTATGGTGCTGACTCAACGACCGCCGCAAACACGGGAGGCACAAGTCTCATGGACGGCGTCAAGGTAAGAGAAGCGCGAGCTGGCGATGTGCCAGACATCGTCGAGATGTGGTGGGAGATGGAAGTTTCCCACGGTGCCTACGATGAGAGATTCTATTCGTTCCGCGACAAAAATTTCTGCACCGAGCTCCGCATGCGACAGTTCGAAGAGATAATCAATGAGCTGCCGAACCACATCGTTGTTGTGGCGGAATCCGGAGACGGTCTGATCGGCTACATCCACGCTTGCATCCAGCGGACGATGCGGATCTTGACGCACACAAGGTCGCTTGTCATTGGCAGCGGCGTTTTTGTGAGGCGCGAGCACAGGCGGAAAGGGATCTGCCGCATGATGTTTCGGAGGCTGGAGGAGTTCGCAAGGGAGCGCGGCGCCGAGTTCATCCGGCTGAGCGTCCACAAGGACAACCCAGCCGTAGAAGCCTATAAGCGGATGGGGTTTCGGACGAAAGACTACGAGATGTTGAAGTGGCTCTAGCCACTGAGCTTAACTAAGGCATGCCCCTACCCCAACCCTGTCCTTATTGCCGTGCTTGGAGTTGCGGGGTGATTGTTCGTGATCACCAGCCGCGATTGAATGAAGTCAGCGGAGCTTGGCTCTTCTCTTGACTGAAAAGGGTCAGCGGACAGTCCGGGCGTAGTGGATCACTGGAGCTCGAAAGCTAGGTCGTCTCCTTCAGAAGCCAAGCCCTAGATGCCCGCGCCCCACGAGAAGCGCGCGATGTCCGATCACTTACGCGGGGATGAATACTGCCAATTGGGTAGCTAGACCTTGTCGGCTCGGCTGGCGGTACCGAGGAAGTCCAGCGCGGAGGGTGGGAAGATCTCTCACGCCCAAGCGCGTTGATTGTCGCGGGGTGCGCAGCAGCCCCGTTATGTCTGCCGGTTGCGTAACGAGACCTTTTCTGATAAATCCAGCTTTGCAACCACGGGCTGGCGCCAGACCGGTCAGACCCTCACAACCCGCCCTCTCGGATTGCCCAAATTTTCCTTGACACCCGGCGAAAATTCGTTTTATAATGTTTATGGATGGGCGAATGGTGATAAGGAGCAACCGTAGCCGATACCCACAGAGGTAATGGCAAGCGATTGGGAGGAAAGCGAATCGGCAGAAAAATCGTTGCGCACTGGATCTGACCTTGACCCGAAGATGGATGCTGTTTGCTCAGTGAAGAAAGGCGACTCGGCATGGTGAAAAAGGTCGCAAGCTGCAAAGCATTCCTTATCATCATCCCGTTGCTCGCGTTGGGTGCCGTACTCCTGTTCTACTGGTTGCGGACAGCCCATCAGGAAGAGAACAAAGAGCTTCTCTCATCCACTCGACGTAGCGAGGCGCCTGCAGATGAGGAAGCTTCCGCAGCCGGCCAGCAAGCCGAGGCCGGGTCCCCCGTAGCCGCGCCCAGAGGAGCCGCAAACGGCCCGAGTCCCGCGGCTATCGAAGAACATGATTTGGCTGCTGACGAATTAATCTCAGATTTTGAATCGCGTGCAGATGTGAACACGATACTGATGCGCGCCCAACGCGATCTTATAGTGAAAGCTCAGGACGCGGCGATGCGCGCATGGCCCGCCTACTCCACCGTGCGGGAAGAGCTGCGCGGAGAGGTCTTTGCGGCGCTGCGTCCGGAGACACTCTCAGATGAAGAACTCATTACGGCTGCCGCGGAGTTGCGCAGGAAGTTCTGGGACGCGGGCGGCTGCCGTGCTGGCAGTTCGTACCGATACGCATTCATGGCGAGGATTCTTCTGGAGTATGCCCACGAGCGCAGCCCCGGTGATCTTCTCATGACGGATGCACTGGTGGAGGCCATACAAGACGCGAATGTAATTTTTGCCCGCGATGAGGAGACGAAGGAAAAGACTTATAATGAGGAGTTCCTAACAACAGTTTTCGGGCTTCGCTCGAAGCAATTCGAGCAAGTGCGGAGCGAAGTCGAGAAAGGGCGCACACCTACACTGGAGGACTTTTTGCGCGGCTTCGACCTTGCATCTCTTCTCCAGCGACATGACAAACCAGCAGCAAAGAAGGTGGTCCAATGGCTGCGGGCCAACGCACTTGCGGGCGGGTGGGGCGGCGAGAGTGACCTGTTGGCAATGTTCGAAAATGCTTTAGATGATGGAATGAACTTCGGCGCGAACCTTTACACGGTTCCTCACGAGAAGTTTCCTGAGGAGTACAGGTACGTGTCGAGGAAACTCCCGTCGTTTCGTGGTCCCGAAGAGCGCGGCGCATCCTTGTGCTGTGAGATTGTAGAGGAGGTGGTTAGAGGATACAAAACAGGGGAGAGCCGTTGACGTGAACTGGAGTGATCGAAGTGTCGTGCGAAAGAGTTAGACAGTCATTCACATGGGGGGGTCCTGATGATTGAAGAAACGAGTTTTGAAGAGAGAGGAAGTCCTGTTAGTATAAGAGAGTTCGGGCCTGACGCGTGCATATGCCGCTGCGACTGCACGTGTCAGTGCGTCGGGTGTGCCCTGGCCGGCAATCGCGACTACGACCGTAATTCGACCCTACAGGCTGACCCTTTTGGCTATTTCGCCGGGTGATCCGCCTTCGGCCGTTCCGCCGAAAGTGACGCTGGTTGCTGGATTTGCGGGTGGTGTCCAAGGTTAGGTGTGCGAGGAGAACCTAAGGGACAAGGCCGAGGCGGACGCGAAGAGAGCCCGCCGCACGATGGAAGGGAGGGTCTCGAGAGACCGAGCGCGGTGACCGCATTCTCCGCATTGGGCCTCGCAACCGTGCCAGCCGGTTGACCTCAGGGTCGAAATGCCAGTTGAACGCCAGCGCGGCGCTCGCGACTACCGCATTGACCGAATATACAGCGCTGAGCTATGCAGCGCGGGGGCCGGCGAAAGAGGGCTAGCAATGGTGCTATAGGTGTGCCGAAGGGTTCGGCAAGGCGGGACTAGTTGTCAGCAGATCACAGAAAAGCCGCCGATGGGAAGACGCGGACACAATGCCGCATTCGCGGCGTGGATGAAGAAGGGAACATGGTTCCTCCCAAGCGGGCTCCAGGAGGCCGCGTGGCCCTCAGGATTACGCAACCGCGTGCCCATGCGTCCGGTGGAGGTTAAGCACATGCCAAACTGGGACGGCCTCTTGCCTTGAGGGGGGCCGTTCCGCGGCTGGCGCTGTCTCGGACCGCGTGCGACGCGGCAAGGGGGTGTCGCGCCACAGCCGCTGTAAGTTCGCGATGAGGGCTGTATAGTTGCTGACCTCGATGGCGGCTTTGTCCTGTTTCTTGAGGAGGGGGGTGAAAGTTGATGTCAGACGCCGAGAACTCTCACAGGAGTACTGCTCTTCCGCTTCAATCCCCTGAGCAGTGGAAACGCGAGAATGTCGATGCCTACGCGCGTTCGCCCTTCGTTCACAAGTTTGAAACAGAGCGGAACAAGTATGTATACGATGTTAACAGCATGAAAATAATCTGCGTGGATCCGGTCGTGTGGGCAATCGTTTCTGATGTCGGGGGGATGCACAAAGACCGAATTGTCGAGAAGTATTCTCTACTGTACCCCGCTGAGAAGGTCGCGCTAGCTCATGACGAAATCGTGAAGGCTCAGCAACACAGGAGTTTATTCCTTCCCAACCGTCCCAAAATTGAATTTCCTCTTAGCGAGCAGGACCTCCGGGTCAAACTGAATAGCGAACGCATGTTGCTCCTCCTAAACGTTACTGAGAACTGCAACTTTCGCTGCTCATATTGTGTGTACAGCGGCAAGTACATTAACCGACATGCTCGGTCTGAACGGCAAATGAACTGGAGCACCGCGAAACTGGCAATAGACGATTTTCTGGAACACAGTAGTGGCAGCCGATTCCGTTCGATAGGCTTCTACGGCGGGGAGCCTTTACTGAATCTGGAGCTCATTCGGAAGTGTGCTGGCTACGTCCGAGGAAGTGAGCGAGGTGCAGGAGTGGACTTTTCGCTCACTACAAATGGCTCTTTGTTAGCGGGTGAGGCAGCCGACTTCCTGGCCGATGTGGGCATGAAAATGTTGGTGAGCCTGGATGGTCCTCAGAACCTTCACGATAGGTACCGCCGCCACAAGAACGGCTCTCCGACGTGGCAACGGGTTACGTCCAATGTGGCGGCCTTCCTCGAAAGCCATCCGGAATACAGAACAAACGGGCAACTCGGATTCGCCACCGCATTAGCGCCGCCTCTGGATGTCCGCGATTTGGACAGGTTCTTCGCTTCGCTTGATTGGTCCACGAAAGGGATGAGAATAGCTCTCGCAAATATAGATCCTGTGGGGGCCAAGGAGCCTCTGGAGGGGGATATAGTCGGCTTGGAGCCTATTTACCGGTCGTTTGTTGACAGCCTGGCAACCGGCGCCATCAACGATGATCCGTTTGACCCGAGGTACCGTCTGCAAAGAGAACTGTTCGAGGCGCCTTGGCTAAAGTTCCATAAGAGATTTGAGCGGTCGGTTTGCCCCCAACACGGGGTAGTCCCCTTTCAGGATACGTTTTGTTCGTTCTCAACGTGCATCCCGGGCCGGCGGCGCACCTTTGTAGGCGTCGATGGCAGCTACTGGCCTTGCGAGCGTGTTGCGGAAAGCGATTATTTCAGGATCGGGAATGTGAAGGAGGGTCTAGACATCCCTGCCATACGAAGGTTGCTCAATGAGTGGGTTGGGTTTACCCAGAATGAGTGCAAGTTCTGCTGGCTTTTGCGTACTTGTCAGGTAGGTTGTTGGTCGCGCGTCTCCGACGGGGCAAGAGCCACTGCGCTTCTCAAGAGGAAGGCATGTGCGGCACATCGTCGCGAAGCACACAGTCTCCTGGTTGACTACTGCTCGGTACTTGAGAAGAACCCAACGGCACTAGAGTACATGCGAAGCATCGTTATTGGGTAATTGGGCTAACACGAAGTGCCGTTTAGCGCCCTCGTTGGAATGGTTCGGCTTTGGGGAAGCACTGTCCCTGCCGCTTGCGCGACGTTCGCGCGCGTTCGGATTTTGGCTGCTGACGGCAGCAGTCTGCATCTAGGAGGCCCTCGTGCCCCGGTTCCACTTTCCCTCTCCTCAAGCTCCCGTCCCAGTTGCTGTGCTTGGAGTTGCGGCGATGATTGTCTAGAATCTCTGGCGGCATCTCAAGGGGGCTGCGAGTCCCAGACGATGTGCGGATGGAGTTTCCCGCAGGCATACCTGAACTTGAACGTTGGGGATCGAGAATGAATAGAGTCATCGAATGGTGTTTCTCGGTGCAGGACAGGCAGCTTCGGAAGTACGGCACCGTCCTTGGGATCGCCGGTGTCGTTATCGGCATTCTCTTCATCGCCTGTGCCGGAGTCATCGTCGTCAAGTTGGGGCTCGGGTGGGACGTCGTCCGGAACCGGATGACCGAAGTTTCACAGAAGCTACTCGCTCACGCCAGTTCCACACAGCCCGGCTCGGTCGTGGCAACTGAAGATACGGCCTTTCTAAAAGACGTAGCCGATCTGACCGCTTCCTTTCCCTTTATTGCAGGGCTCCTGATTGCCTGCTTTGGTGGAATGACGGTGCAGTGCGGGGTCCTCTTTCTCAAACTGAGTAAGGCAATGAAGAGGTCCTCGGCAACGGGTTCCGCTGCAGCGTCTCAAGGCGGGTCTGTTTCCGGAGCACCGCGTCCCGGCTCGGATACCTGAACTTACGCTGATTACCGCGCACGGCCGGGGGAAGCATCGAGCACGTCACTTCTTTCCCTTCTTCGTTCCCGGAATGAGCTTGCGCTGTTTGCCGCGCTGCCGCGACATTTCTTCAACCGATTTGGTTCCCATACGCGCCGCGCCGTTGGTCCCATGTATTCCAAGCGGCTTCGCCTTCTTGAGATTGCGCTTCGCCTGGGCTATCGCGCTCTTGTATTGCGGGAGCCACCAGGCTTGCGCCACGAGCATTTCGTCCGTCATCTGCCATATCTCCGGCGTGCTGCACACGGCCCCGACCAGCGGATCCACCATCATCGCCTGCTTGAGCAGAAGCGCGTCGCCTTTGACGGCGGCCTCCACCGCCATGCGCTGCACCGATATGCTCGCGTTACAGATCGCCGCGCAAATGTGAGGCAAAGCTCCGACGCGCGGGATGTTGATGCCGCTGCCGTCGACGTAGCCAGGGACTTCAACGATGGCGTCGTCCGGCAAGTTAGAGATGCAGCCGTTGTTCACCACGTTGAAGTGCCCGCGATAGACGCGCCCGGTCTCCAGTCCCTCGATGATGTGGCTTCCGTGCTCGTTTGAGCGATGGTCGGGAAGAAATGGTTTCACGTCCTCCTTCAGCATTCGTGGGGTATCGTGCTCGAACCAGTTGCGCTTCTCCGTGCAGGCGCGCAGGTAGCCGCCCGTTTCGCCGTGAATCCACGCGTCAAGCGAGATCCAGTCCTTGATCTCCTCGGGCCGCTTTCGATACCACGGCACGTATTCGGAGAAATGCCCGTTGCTCTCGGTGGCGTAGTAGCCGGTGCGGCGGAGGATGTCTATGCGCACTTTTTCAGTCCTGCTGTAGACGGGATGCTTCTCGAAGCCCTCGAGCAGCTTGTGACGCATGTCTTTGCCTTTGTGCCGCACTTGAACGTACCAGGTTTGGTGATTGATTCCAGCGCAGATGATGTCCACTTCCTGAACCGGCAGGCCCAATACTTCAGCGATCTGCTTGTGCCCGTGCTGCACCCCGTGGCACAAACCGACGGAGCGGACTCCGCCATAACGGTTCGCCGCCCACGTGAGCATCGCGTTGGGATTGCCGTAATTCAGGAAGAGAACGTCCGGCTTGCACACTTTGCGCATGTCTTCGCAGAAATCGAGGATGCACGGGATGCCGCGCTGGGCGTACATTATGCCGCCGGCGCACAACGTGTCGCCCACACACTGGTCAATGCCATACTTGAGCGGAATGTTGATATCCACCTCGAAGGCTTCCAGCCCGCCGACGCGCGCGACGTTGATGACGTAATCAGCGCCGTCGAGCGCCGCAAGGCGCTCGGTAGTAGCCACGACGCTGGCCTTGGTCTTGTTGGCTCGAATGTCACGGCGCAATAGGCGTGTGACCATGTCCAGATTGTGCTCGTCAATGTCGGTGAGGCTGAAGGCGGTGTCTCCCAGCTCGGGAACCGTCAGGATGTCGCGCGCGAGCTTACGTGTGAATTCGATGCTGCCGGCGCCTATCAGGGCGACTTTGATCATTGCGTGTTTTCCTTTTGCCAGT
>CAZUUK010000033.1:0-18589 GCA_964622675.1 uncultured Planctomycetota bacterium
GTCTGTGCGTCGGCACGTTTCTGAGAGCTTCCTCGCCTGTCTGTCGTTCCTGCGATGAACCGTTTAGCCCGGTGGCAAGATCTCGTTTTACCGGTGGGGATCATCACTAGTGTGCTAGTGATCCTGGTGCCGCTGCCAGCTGCCATCATGGATATCTTGCTGGCAGCGAACATTACGGTGGCCGTCATCGTTCTGCTGACGACGATCTATGTGAGGAAGCCGCTCGATTTCTCGGTTTTCCCTTCGCTGCTTTTGGTTGCGACGCTGTACCGGCTGGTGCTGAACGTGGCGACGACGCGGTTGATTTTGAGCAACGCAGGGACCAGGGGCGAGCTGGCCGCGGGCGGCGTCATTCGCGCCTTCGGGAAGTTCGTCGCGGGAAACGACCCCGTCATCGGCATCATCATATTCGCCATACTGATCGTGATTCAGTTCATCGTCATAACGAGGGGAGCTACCAGGATATCGGAGGTAGCCGCCAGGTTCACTCTTGACGGGATGCCGGGCAAGCAGATGAGCATAGACGCCGACCTGAACGCCGGGCTGATTACCGAGGCGGAGGCGAGGGAGCGGCGCACGTCTATCAGCCGCGAGGCGGATTTCTACGGGGCGATGGACGGTGCCAGCAAGTTCGTTCGGGGCGATGCCATCGCGGGAATAGTGATCGTCATAATTGACATAATAGGCGGGTTCGTGATCGGGATAACCAAGTATGCCTTCAGCATAGGCCAGTCTGCGTCGCTCTTTACCACGCTGACGATTGGGGATGGGTTGGTTACGCAAATTCCGGCGTTCCTCATAGCCGTTTCTGCGGGACTGATTGTGACGCGGGCGACGGCGGAGCATCATCTGGGCGAAGAGCTGCTGAGCCAGTTATTTTCGCAGCCGGTGGCGCTGGCCATCGGTGCGGGATTTCTTTTCGCGCTGCTGTTCACGCCTCTTCCAAAGCTGCCCCTGATTTTCCTGAGTGCCGGGCTGGGAGGAACGGCGTTTGTGATGCTTCGCTCGCGGGCTCGGGCGGA
Source organism: uncultured Planctomycetota bacterium (assembly GCA_964622675.1). GTDB lineage: Bacteria > Planctomycetota > DG-23 > CAZBND01 > CAZBND01 > CAZUUK01. Next base: position 1,023 of record CAZUUK010000033.1, read on the forward strand.
GCGCGAAACAGAGAGGCGGGAGCGCGGGCGGGTCCCCAGAGAGCCTGAACGCGTGGAGCCGCTCCTTCGGATCGACCCTATGGAGATGGAAGTAGGTTACGGGCTGATTCGGCTCGTGGACACGGCGCAGGGCGGGGACCTGCTGGAGCGGGTGACGATGATCCGCCGACAGATAGCGACAGAGTTGGGGGTGATAGTCCCGCCGATCCGCATACGAGACAATATGCAACTGGAGCCGAACCATTACCGCATCAAAATTCGAGGGGTCGAGGTGGCAGGGGACAGGGTTTACCCGGATCAGTTTCTCGCTATGGATGCCGGGGTCGCTACCGGAAAGGTCGAAGGGGAGGAAACAAAGGAGCCGGCGTTTGGCCTCCCTGCTATCTGGATCACACCGGCTCAGAAGAGCCGGGCCGAGATGATGGGGTACACGGTGGTGGAGCCGACTTCGGTCGTGGCGACGCATCTTTCGGAGGTGATAAGGTCGCACGCGGCGGAGCTGATTACGCGGGAACAGGTCAGCCAGCTTCTCGATACGCTGCGCCAGACGGCGCCTTCGCTGGTGGACGAGGTGGTGCCGGACATCATGCGTCCGGGGGAGATCCACCGCGTCCTGCAAAATCTTCTCAGGGAGCGCGTGTCAATTCGCGACCTCGAGGTGATTTTGGAAACCCTTTCGAACTACGCAACTAAAACGAAGGACATAGAGGTCCTGACGGAGTACGTTCGGAACGCCCTCGCGCGCACAGTCACGCAGAATTATCAGGAGGCGGACGGCAAACTGTATGTGATTACGCTGGATCCGGCCCTGGAAGATACGATCTCGCGCTCGGTAGAGCGTACGGAGCGGGGGACGCTGATAAAGATGGCTCCGGAGCTGATCCAGCGGATCGTTCATGGGATATCGCGCGAGGTCGAGCGGCTGCTTGCCGGGGGGCATCAGCCTATTGTGCTTTGCTCACCGGGTGTGCGTGGCTCTGTGAAGCGGCTGACTGATTCGGCGATACCGAGCCTCGTCGTGCTCTCGTACGGCGAGGTGGCTCGAGGGGTGAACGTTGAATCTCTAGGAATGGTGGTTCTCAGGCAATGAGAATATGCAAGTACCGGGGCCGAAATATGACAGAGGCCCTAAAGAAGGTGAAGCGGCATTTGGGCGAGGAAGCGGTCATCATCCATACGAAGACCGTCAAGAACCGGCGTGTTTTCGGGATGGGCGGCAGGCAGTTGGTGGAGATAACCGCTTCCAAGGACATTGCGCCGCTGGCGCGAGCGGCGCGGAACGTGACAGAAAAGCGCCCCGGGCGGTGGCTCGAAAGATCGTACTCCGCAGACGAGGTTTCGGCGCTGCGGCGCGATGTTGACGCGATAAAGGCGGCGCTTTCAGAGCTTCTGAGGGAGGTGCGGCACGGGCGGGCGTCGGAGCTTCCAGAGCCGCTCTATAACCTCTACCAGCGGCTTACCGCCGCAGCCGTCCCCAAGGACGTAGCTCAGGGCGTGGCTGAACGGCTGCTGCTGAGCCCCAGTTCGGCGGCTAGGGCATGGGAGAAAACGAGGGAGGATGTCGCTTCACAGCTCGCGCAGCTTATCCCGACTTCGGGGCCGATCAACTTTGAGCGCGACCACCTCCGGACAGTCGCGCTGATAGGCCCGACGGGCGTGGGGAAGACGACGACCATCGCCAAGTTAGCCGCGAACTACAAGCTTCACGAGGGGGCGAACGTCGCCCTCGCGACGATTGATACCTACCGGATCGCTGCGGTAGAGCAACTGCGCACAATCGCTTCAATCATGGAGGTCCCGCTGGAAGTGGTAACAAGTCCTGCCCAGCTTCGCGGAGTGATCGAGGCGAATCGGGATAAAGACCTCCTCTTTATAGATACCGCCGGGAGGAGCCAGAAAAACCGTGTGCGAATAGGGGAATTGAGGGCGTTCTTCGAGGCGAATCCCATTGACGAGGTTCATATGGTGCTCAGCGCGAGTGCAGCTGTGGCCCACATCAATGACGTGTGCGGACGCTTTTCGGTGCTTTCGCCTACTCATATCGTGTTAACCAAGCTCGACGAGGCGGTGACGTACGGAGCGATAATCGATATCGCAAGGACGGCGGAGCGGCCAATTTCTTACGTGACCGACGGTCAGGATATCCCCGATGACATTCATCTTGCGGACCCGCGGGAGCTGGCTTCGCTTATTCTGAGCGGAACGGAAGCCATAAAGGTTGGAGAGGAACGTGGCTGACCAGGCCGAAAAACTGAGAGAACTGGCGGCGAAGACTGTGCGACCGGCCCCCGCCGATCATGTAGAGGTTAGTGAAGTGAGCGGCGCGGCCCGGGTCGTGGCCGTCACCAGCGGCAAGGGCGGGGTAGGCAAAACTTCGCTTGCTGTAAACCTTGCGATTACGCTCGCGAACGACGGCATGCGCGTGATCCTCATTGATACGGATCTGGGGCTGGCGAACGTGGATGTGCTTATGGGGATGTCGCCGCGGTTCAATCTGGCCGACGTGCTTGCCGGGCGGAAAGAGATTACTGACGTGCTGGCCGCCGGTCCCAACGGGCTGGAGGTGGTGCCGGGGGCGTCGGGAATTTCGGAGCTGGCAAATCTTTCTCATGAAAAGCGAAGCTGGCTTCTTGCGGCGCTCGGCGAGCTGGAGTCGCGTGCGGATGTAATTGTTATTGATACGGCGGCGGGTGTGTCTGAAAACGTCATATCGTTCGCCGCTGCAGCGGACGAAGTGCTCGTAATTGCAACGCCGGAACCGACTTCCATCACGGACGCTTACGCCACGATAAAGCTGATATGCCAAAGAGGATCGTACGGAGAGCTGAGCCTGGTGGCAAATATGGTTTCGGGGCGCGCAGAGGCGACGCGGATAGTGAAGCGGATAAGCTCGGTGGCAGAGCACTTCCTGAAAATCACAGTGGGCTCGGCAGGCTATGTGCTGAACGATCCGAGCGTGCCAGCGGCGATAAGGCTGCGCCAGCCCCTGCTGGTGCAGTTTCCGAACTCGCGTGCGAGCAAGTGCATAAGAACAATATCACACAGGATGCAGCACACCGATGTGACGTCCAGGCCGACGGGCTTCTTCCACCGGCTTGGAAAGGCTCTTTCAGGGAAGGGGAGGCTGGGCTCATTGGAGGCAAAGGCATAGATGTCTAGAACACCGCTGGTAGAGTTGTCGGCCTGCGCGTCAGCCCTTGGGGCCTTTGTTGTTGTCGGCGCGGTGGGCCTTTTTGCGCGGATGCCCGCCCTGGTGATAATTGAGAGGTCCGCGATGGCGCTTTTTCTCTTCGCCATCATCGGGGCCCTGGTCGGTTACGTGGCTAGAAGAGTTCTCGCGGAGGGGAAAGCAAAAAACCCTTCCGGAACTAAGAGTTACCAGAAAGGGGAAGGAAAAGATGAAGACCTCACCCCCCAGGCAGAGTAGGCGATCTTTCGTCAAAGGCAACTTTGTCCCTTCATTCTCAGGCAGCAGGGAACACCTGTCCGAGAAGGAGCTGGACCGGCTGTGGAAGACGTACAAGCAGACGGGAGACGCCCTCCTGCGCAATAGGATTGTCGAGCACTACCTTCACATGGTTAAGTACGCCGCGGCGCGGATCTACGGGCTGCTGCCTAACTCTGTGGATCAGAACGACCTGATGAGCGCGGGGGTATTCGGTCTCATGGATGCGGTTGACCACTTCGACCTGAGTCGTGGGGTGAAGTTTGAGACGTATTGTGCGTGCCGGATTCGAGGATCGATTTTGGACGAGTTGAGGGCGCAGGACTGGCTGCCGCGCGTGGCCAGACAGCGCGCGCAGAAGCTCGAACAAGTCTATCGCGATCTCCGGTCCGAGCTTGGGCGAGACCCGACGCAGGAGGAAGTAGCGGAGCAATTGGGCGTTCCATTGCGCGATCTGAACAAGATCGTCATGGAGGCGAACGCCGCTGCAATGATGTCGCTGGACCGCGAGCGGGTGCCGAATGGAAACGGCGACGGGGACGAGTATTCGGAAATGAGCCTGATTTCTAACGAGAAAGCCGCCGAGCCGTCCACCAGGATGCAGCGGCAGGATGTAATGGGTGTGGTGACAAAGGGCTTGAGTGAGCAGGAGCGCCTGATCCTGGTGCTTTACTATTACGAGAAGTTGACTATGAAGGAGATTGGGCACGTCATGGGCGTGACTGAGTCCCGCGTATCCCAGATCCACGGGCGGATCCTGCTGAGGCTGAGAAACATTCTGAAAAGGCGGCGGGGCGAGCTGCTGACGTGAGGACGTCCAGCAGCCGGCACTTGACTTAGTGGGGATTTGTGGTAAAATTCGAGGTGAAATCCTGGGAGGCGTGGGATATGACAAGTCTCTCCGACATAAATCAAACGATGCCGGCAGCCTTCGTTTCGCAGGCTGAAGTCCAGAACCAGAGTATGGTTCAAGGGACGGTGGCAGCTCAGCACAACGTTGACGAGGCCAAGGCCGCGGAAGAACAGGTGGAGACGGCCGAGGAGACGCAGAATCCGCAGGTACGTCCCGAGCAAGGGCGTCGGGAGCAGGGCCGGAGGGCGCACCGGCATCCACGCCGTCGCCGCCGCCGCCCCGACGAGGTTCTGCCGGATGTCCCCAATCCAGACGGCCAGGGAAACATAATAGACGTCACAGCCTAGCTAGGGGCGTATAGCTCAGCTGGAAGAGCGCCACACTCACATTGTGGAGGTCACAGGTTCAAGTCCTGTTACGCCCACAAGATTTCGTCGAAGCTTGGGGTTGGCGTCGCCAACCCCTTTTCGATATAGGGGGGGCTTGCCGGCCGGGTCTGGTGCGAGACGTGGAGTCGTCGAGATTCGGCAACGGCTTGTGGCGGCTTGGGCAGCTTGAAATTGGCAAGCGGGATGTCTACTATGGTCTTGCTCTCTCGTTTCTCTTATTAGGGCTTCTTCACAGTCTGCCATGAACGGTCAGGACTACTATGAAATCCTCGGTGTAGGCCGGAATGCCTCCCAGCAGGAGATAAAGCAGGCTTACCGGCGTCTGGCGAAGAAGCATCATCCTGATGCCAACAAGCAGGACCCTAATGCGGAGGAGACGTTCAAGAAGATCCTGGAGGCGTACCAGGTTCTGAGCAATCCTCAGAAGAGGCGGCAGTACGACCGGGTGCAGGAGTTCAGTTTCGGAGGGAAGCCGGGGGCTGGGACCAAGTTTTTCAGCTACGACGATCTTGGTGATCTGGGCGATCTCTTTTCGCGGCTATTCACCGACGATCTTGCAGGTATGACGCGCGCGCGCAGATCAAACCGTGGGGAGGACATCCTTTACGAAGTGCAGGTTCCCTTCGAGATGGCCTTGAAGGGGGGAAAGCTCAGTGTCCGCGTGACGCGTGACGAGGCCTGCCCGAGTTGCAAGGGGAGCGGAGCTGCGCCGGGTGGCCGACGGACCAGCTGTCCGAATTGCGGCGGGACAGGACGTGTTGAGACCTTCCAGGGGGCTTTCGGCTTCGCGCGGCCATGTCCGAGGTGTCTGGGTCGCGGAGAGATACTCACGCAGCCTTGCAGCTCATGCCGCGGCGGAGGAGTGGTGAAGCGGACAAGGCCCGTAGAGGTTAACATTCGCCCGGGTACGCAGGACGGGGCGAAGTACCGGCTCGCCGGGCAGGGAAATGCGACTACGTCCCGCGGACCAGCGGGTGACCTGTTTATACAGGTAAGGGTGGCTCCTCACCCGAAATTTGACCGTCGAGGAAACGATGTTTACTCCACCCTGGGAATCACCCTTGCTCAGGCGCTTCTGGGCTCGAAGAGAATGGTGGAAACCGTGGACGGGAGCGTCGAGGTCGGGATACCGGCCGGCACACAGCCGGGAGCGCTTCTTCGACTGCGCGGGCGCGGAGCGCCGGGCGCCAACGGCAAGCGTGGCAATCACTACCTCCGCATCAGCATCGAGCTTCCTAAGAAGCTTACTCCCAAGGCGAGGGAGCTGTTCGAGAAGTTCGCTCAGGAAGCCGGGCTTGAGACTTAGGGATTCAGAAAGAGAGGCCATCAATGGCGAAGTTGAAATTGCAGGATCTTGAAGTTAAGGGAAAGCGGGTGCTGATGCGCGTGGATTTCAATGTGCCGCTGGACGAATCGCTTCAGATAACCGACGATACCCGCATCCGCGCGGCGCTCGAGAGTATCCGCTACTGTACGGAGCGCGGGGCAAGGCTGATCCTGATGTCGCACCTGGGGAGGCCGAAAGGGAAGGTGACGGATAAGGAACGGCTGCGACCAGTTGCCCAACGGCTCGGAAGCCTGATGGGGAAGCCGGTGAAGATGGCCCCGGACACGATAGGCCCCGAGGTAGAGAAACTCGTCTCGGAGATGAAAGACGGAGATATCCTGTTGCTGGAAAACACCCGCTTTCACGCGGAGGAAGAGGCGAACGACGCAGAGTTCTCGCAGAAGCTGGCTTCGCTGGGTGAGGTGTTCGTAAACGATGCGTTCGGCGCGGCTCACCGTGCACACGCTTCGACGGAGGGTGTGGCGCACTACTTGCCTGCGGCGGCTGGCTTTCTCCTCCAGCGCGAGATCGAGAACCTCTCAAGGCTGCTTGAAGCGCCCGAGGAACCTTTTATCGCGGTGCTTGGCGGGGCCAAGGTGTCCGATAAGATCGGTGTCATCGAGAATCTGCTTGCCAAGGTGCAGTCGGTAATAATCGGCGGGGCGATGGCCTATACCTTCAAGCGGGCGCTTGGAATTGGTGTTGGAGGATCGCGGGTTGAGGAGGACAAGATAGATTTGGCAAAGGACATACTCGACAAAGCATCTGCGGAGCGAGTGGATTTCCTTCTCCCGTCGGACCACGTGATAGCCCGGGAGATTGACGCCCCCGCCGAGAGCAAGGTGGTTTCAGACGGGGAGATACCGGCCGACTGGATGGCCCTGGATATAGGCCCTCAGACCGTGAAGGCGTACTGCGAGGCGGTCTCGAAGGGAAAGACCATTTTCTGGAATGGGCCTATGGGAGTTTTTGAGGTGAAACCCTTTGACAAGGGCACAAGGGCCGTGGGCGAGGCGATAGCCAAAGCCAAAGCCATGAAGGTGGCGGGCGGAGGCGATACGGTGGCGGCGCTGGCAGTTTTCGGCCTGACCAGCCGTATGACGCACGTTTCCACTGGCGGCGGCGCGTCGCTTGAGATGCTGGAGGGAAAGACGCTGCCGGGAATTGCAGCGCTCAGCGAAGAGTGAGAATCCGCAATTCGATTGCTTGATGAGGGAGAGCCAGCCGGATGCGGTGGCTCGCCAGGTCTCTAATAGGGTTGGGGTTCGCGGCGATCCTCGGTGTGCCGTTTCTTGCCCGCCCGCCAAAGATAGTCGCCCAGCCGACGGATAGGAAGCTCGTTGTCATATCGCCGCACTGGGAGGGTATAAAAGAGGAGTTCGAGCTGGCGTTCGCCGAGCACTACGAGGCCGACACGGGGCAGACGGTTGACGTCCAGTGGCTTGACATGGGAGGAGCGTCGGACATAGTCCGGTTCGTAACCTCCGAGTTCAAACGGTCCCCCGAATCCATTGGAATAGACATGTTTTACGGAGGCGGGACGGACCCTTATATCCGATTGGCGCGTGAGGGTCACCTTCATCCATACAAGCTGCCGGATGAGCTTCTCCAGGAAATTCCGAGGGACTACGGCGGGATACCGCTTCACGCCGATGACTACACGTGGTACGGGGCGGCGCTTTCGGGGTTTGGCATAATTTACAACACCCCGGTTCTGGAAAGACTTGGGCTGCCGAGGCCCGAGACGTGGGACGATCTGGCGCGGCCTGAGTTTGTCACATGGGTTGGCACCGCTGACCCGTCCAAGAGCGGCAGCGTTCACATGATGTACGAGATAATCCTTCAGGCCTACGGGTGGGAGGAGGGATTTGCGATAGTCACGGCAATGGGGGCGAACGCGCGGTATTTCGCCAAGGCCGCAAGTCAGGTGCCTAAGGACGTGAGCGCCGGAGAGGTCGCCTGTGGCCTTTGCATTGACTTCTATGCCGGGGCTGAGATATCGGAGGTCGGTGATGAGAGGGTCGGGTACGTAATGCCTGAAGGGCTGACAGTGATAAATCCCGACTCGATAGCCATCTTCAAGGGCGCACCGAACGTAGATGTGGCGGAGGCGTTCATGCGTTTCACACTTTCTGAGGCGGGGCAGCGGTTGTGGATTACGCCGCCAGGCAGCGAAGGCGGCCCGAAGCGCTACGGACTGAGTCGCCTTCCCGTGGTTCCCGCGGTGTATGAAAAGTATGCCGGCGAGGCGACGGTCAAGTTCAACCCGTTCAAATGGAAGACCACGCTGGCTTATGATGCGGAGAAGGGATCCGTTCGATGGACTATTCTGAATGATCTTCTCTCCGCTGCAATAATTCAGCCGCACGACGACCTGACGACTGCGTGGGAAGCGGTGGCTCGGCTTCCGCAGGAGCATCCGCTGAGAAGGGAGTTTTTCTCCTCGCCTTTTACTGAGGAGGAGCTCATGAGCCTAGCGGCCGAGAAGTGGTCGGTCGCTGAATTCCGTGCCCGGAAGAGGGCGGAGTGGGGTGCGGCCTTTCAGGAGAAGTACAACCGTCTTGCGCGCACGGCGAAGGCCGCGGCGGAGGGGGAGGGAGGATGAACGAGCTCTCGCAGAAGCCCGGCCTGCCGACCTTCGCTTTCCTGGCCGCGCTGGTTGCTTTTTTCGGGGCGTTCCTCTTCTACCCCATCTCATACGTCTTCGTGAAGTCGTTCTATTCGGACAAGCATCTCTCCCTTTCCTTCTTTCGGGTAATCTTTCTCGACGAGTACATGCGCGGCGCGATTCTGCGGAGCCTTGCGCTGGGAGTCGTTACCACGATAACCGCGTCACTGGTGGCGGTTCCTCTGGCCTTCGTGTCTACGCGCTACCGGTTTCCTGGCAAGCTTATCCTGGGCGGGCTCGTGCTGGTCCCGATGATAATGCCCCCGTTCGTGGGCGCTATCGGGATGCGCCAGCTTTTCGCCAGGTTCGGCGCAATCAACATCCTGTTGATGAAGCTTGGGCTGATCTCGGGTCCGATTGACTGGCTGCAGGGGGCGGGGTTTTGGGGGATCGTCGTCCTCGAAACGCTCCACCTCTACCCGATAATGTACTTGAATGTGGCGGCGGGACTCTCTGCCATAGACCCGGCGCTGGAGGAGGCGGGGACCTCTCTTGGCTCAGGCACGTGGGGCGTGTTCAAACGGATCACTTTCCCGCTAATGCTGCCAGGATACTTCGCCGGCGCGATTATCGTTTTCATCTGGGCATTTACGGATCTCGGCACTCCGTTGGTCTTCGATTACCGAAACCTGGTCGCCGTGCAGATTTTCGATAGGGTTACCGAGATTGGGGAGGACCCCACCGGTTACGCGCTGGTCGTGGTTGTGATTGTGCTGACGCTCATATGCTTCGTCGCGGCGCGGCGGCTCTTCGGCACGCGCCGTTACGAGCTTCTGACGCGCGCGAGCGTCGCGCGGCAGGAGAAGCGGCCCGGGAAGCCGGGTCTCGCCCTAATTTACGCGATCATTGGGGGAGTAACGCTGCTCGCCCTTATCCCGCACATCAGCGTCGTGCTGACCTCCGTACGCGAGAAATGGTTCATGTCGGTGCTTCCGCAGGAGTACACGCTGAAGTACTACGGCCTTGTTGTGAGGCATCCGCTCACGCTCCCCAGCATCAAGAGGAGCCTTTCATACAGTTCCGCAAGTGCCGTGGTGGATCTGGCGCTGGGCGTGGGCATTGCGTATGTGCTTACGAGGAAGAGGATACGGGGCGCCAGCATCGTAGATTCAATGGCCATGCTTCCGCTTGCGCTTCCGGGGATAGTGCTTGCCTTTGGCTATGTGGCGGGATATTCAAACACTTTCCTGAACCCGCAGGAGAATCCGGTCGCACTGCTTGTAATAGCCTATGCGGTCAGGCGCCTTCCCTATATGGTGCGTGCGGCCTACGCGGGCTTCCAGCAGTCAAGCGTGTCGCTGGAGGAGGCGTCGCTGACTTTGGGCGCGTCGCCAGCCACGACGCTCAGGCGCATCACAATACCTCTGACCATGGCCAGCCTCGTCGCGGGAGCAATTTTGTCCTTCTCTTTTGCCATGCTCGAGGTGAGCGATTCGCTTATACTGGCATTTAAAGAACACTTCTACCCGATAACCAAAACGATATATACTATGCTCGGCAGGATTACGGACGGTCCTTACGTTGCCAGCGCCCTGGGCGTCTGGGCGATGGCGCTCCTGGTCCTCTCTATAGTCTCGGCCGCCAGTTTTCTGGGAAGGAGAATGGGGGACATATTCAGACTGTGATACCTAAATCGCCAGACCCTAAGTATCAATCGCTTATTGAAAAGGCTCTCGAAGCTGGCCAGGGGCACGTGTTTGCCTGGTGGGACGAGCTTAACGGGCAGGAGAGGCTTCATCTCCTGCAGCAACTGGCGGAGGTTGACTTCGAGCTCATGGAGCGCCTCTTCCGAGACCTCGTGCGGCCTGCTGAGGAGGTGCGAGAGACCGCCGAGCTTATCCCCCCATCGGTGATTCCGCTGGCGAGGACAAGGGAGGAGGCCTCAAGAGATGCGCGGGCCCGTGCCGTGGGTGAAGACATTCTGTTCAAAGGAAGCCTTGCGGTGCTGATCGTTGCCGGCGGCCAGGCGTCCCGTATGGGGGTGGAAGTGCCCAAGGGCTGCGTGCCCGTATCTCCAATCATGGAAAAGCCGCTCTTCCAACTCCACGCAGAGAAAGTCCTGGCGCTGAGTCTGCGCTATGGCATTTCCATTCCTCTTATCGTCATGACGAGCTGGAGCAACGATGAGCCGACGAGGGAGTTCTTCCGAGAGAACGACTACTTCGGACTCAATACGACGGACGTATCTTTTGCGGTCCAGGCATCTCTGCCGGCGCTTGATCCAGACGGCAAGATCATTCTCGAAACGAAAAGCTCGCTTTTCTTCTCACCGGATGGCCACGGCGGTGCCGTCCAGGCTCTGAAAGCCTCAGGGGCTCTGGACAACCTGCTGGTGCGGGGCATCAACGACATATTCTACCTTCAGGTGGACAACCCTCTCGTGAAGATAGGCGATCCGGTTTTCCTGGGGTATCACACGGAGGCAGGCGCGGAGGTGTCGCTCAAGGTTGTACACAGGCGCTCGCCGGAAGAGAAGGTGGGTGTCCTGGTGTGGAGGGACGGGAAAATCGTCGTTGTTGAGTACACTGACCTTAGCAAGGAGCAGAAGCACGCGCGTGATCCGTCGGGGGAGCTGAAATTCTGTTACGGCAGCATCGCCATCCACGTTTTGAGCACGCGTTTCCTGAAGCGCCTGGCGGAAGGGGAGGGGGGGACGCTTCCCTACCATGCTGCATGGAAAAAGGTTCCGTTTGTGGACGCTTCCGGAAATGTGGTCCGACCTGACAAGCCCAACGCCATCAAATTCGAGAGATTCATCTTCGACGCCCTTCCGTTCGCCAGCGCTGCCGCGGCCATCGAGACTTCGAGGGAGGAGGAGTTCGCTCCCGTCAAGGAGATGGCTGGTGAAGACTCCCCACAGAATGCGCGGCGGGCGATGAGTGAGCTATACGTCGGCTGGTTGAAGCGCTGCGGCATAGAGGTCCCGCGGGATGATGACGGAAGCCTGCGTCATCCAGTGGAGATAAGTCCCCTTTTTGCGATGAACGCCGACGATCTGGCGACGCGGCTGCGAAGGCGACACTTCAAGGTTGCGAGTCCGCTGTACGTCGGCCCCGACTTCCTCTCCCGGAGGGGAATGGATGGGTGATGTGCGCTGGATTTTTTCCAAACACGAGACCGAGCTCAGAGAGCACCTGGCAGCGCAGCTTGGCGTATCGCGCATCACTGCCCAGGTGCTGATAAATCGCGGGATACGCGACGCTGATTCCGCCAGGCAATATCTCTATCCCAGTTTGAACCAGCTACAGGTGGCGCCCGACGTGCCGTGCTTAAACCAGGCCGTGGGCGTTCTCGCGAGCGCGATGAGCGAACACGAACCTATAGCCGTCTACGGGGATTACGATGTGGACGGAGTCTGCGGGACGGCGCTCCTGCTGAAGCTTTTTGCGCTTCTGGGTGTCCCATCCTCCTACTACATACCCGACCGGATTGAGGAAGGTTACGGCGTAAACGCTGCGGCGCTAAAGGAGCTCAAGGAGAGGGGCTATCGAACGGTAGTTACCGTTGACTGCGGAACGAGCGCCGTGCGGGAAGCGGAGCTGGCGGCTGAGCTGGGGATGAGATTGGTGATTACCGACCATCATGAGCCGGGCGAAGAGCTGCCGCGGGCGAGCGCGCTGGTCAACCCGCACATATCGGGGAGGGAAGGGTTTGGGCCGGGGCTTTCCGGGGTGGGAGTTGCCTTCAAGCTGGCCTATTCGCTGCTGAATCAGTTCGGGAAAGGCGACAGCCCGGCGGCAAAGGTGTTCCTTTCGGAAGCGCTGGGCCTGGTGGCACTGGGGACGGTAGCCGACGTGGTGCCGCTGCAGGGGGAGAACCGCCTGCTGACTCAGTTCGGGCTGGTGATGCTGCAAGAGACCGCGATGGCCGGTGTGCAGGCGCTGATAGCCGTGAGCGGCCTTTCGGGGCGGAGTCTATCTGCCCAGGATTTGGCCTTCAGGCTCGGGCCGCGTATAAACGCCGCCGGACGCCTGGGACGGGCTTCCCTTGCGCTGGAGTTGCTTATGACAGCCTCGGAGGAACGGGCAAAGGAGATCGCCGCCCGCCTCGACCGCACAAACCGCGAGCGCCAGCGAGTCGAAGCCAAAATCCTCAGACAGGCGAAGGAGGAAATGGAAGCGGCCGACCTCTCGTCGCTCCGAGCCATCGTGCTCTCTCACCCCGAGTGGCATGCCGGCGTGATAGGGATCGTTGCCTCCAAGCTTGCCGATGAGTATTACCGTCCGGTCGTGCTGATTTCCGAGCAGGCGGAAGTCTGCCAGGGCTCGGCGCGCTCTATTCCCGGTTTCCACATATTCGAGGCCCTGCAGGCATGCGCTGACACGCTCGTGTCGTTCGGCGGGCATGCGCAGGCAGCGGGTCTCAGGCTGATGCAGGATCGTCTGAGAGATTTCTGCAGGCTATTCACGGAGGAGGCACGTCGTTCGCTATCGGCCGATGATTTGGTTCCTGCGATTACACTGGATGCCGAAGTGTCGCTTCCCGAGTTGAACCTCTCGCTCGTGGAAGAGCTGCAGAGGCTGGCGCCGTTCGGGGCGGGAAATCCGCCCCCGGTGCTGGGGGCCCGAGGCGTCATGGTCGGCGGCGAGCCCCGGAGGCTCGGCAGGGAGGGGAAACATCTTTCCTTTTACGCGCGCCAAGAGACTGCCGCCTTTCGCGTCATCGCGTTCGGCAAGGGGGAACTGGCGGGTGAGCTGTCGCGCTGCGAGTCTGTGGATCTGGCCTTCACACCCCAGGTGAACAGCTACCGCGGAAAGGATTCGGTCGAGCTTAACGCGTGCCACATCAGGTGCCATTGTCAGTGAGAGTACTTGCGCTGGTTCCAGCCTACAATGAGGGGGAGGCTGTCAGTGGGGTGGTGCGGGGTGTGTTCGGGTACATTTCCGATGTGCTCGTTGTGGACGACGGATCGACGGACGACACGGCTGCAGAAGCGGCAGCGGCGGGGGCAAAAGTCGTTCGGTTTGAACGGAACTGTGGGAAGGGCGCGGCGCTGAAGGCCGGGTTCGATGCCGCAAGGGAGATGGGATTTACACACGTGCTCACGCTTGATGCAGACGGCCAGCACGACCCTGGCGACATACCCCTTTTCATTCAGGAAGCGGAAAAGTCCGACGCGGATATAGTGCTCGGCAGCCGAATGGCCGACCTGGGTTCGATGCCGTGCCTTCGGCGGATGAGCAATCGAGTGAGTTCGCGATTGATTTCCAAAGTTGCCGGTCAGCGGATCCGCGACAGCCAGTCGGGATACAGGCTGCTGAAAGTGCAATCCCTGGACCGGATGGCGTTTCGGGCAACGCGGTACGAGGCGGAGTCAGAAATGCTGATATCCGCCGCTTGCAGGGGGCTCCGGATTGTCGAGGTGCCGATAAAGACAATTTACGGGGCCGAAAAGAGCAAATACAGGACCCTCAGGGATACCATTCGGTTCTTCTGGGCCGTTTTTCTGACCTACCTGCGCACCAAGCGCTCCCCTTCACGGAGCCGCCGCCAGGGAATATAATCGCGGTGTGAATCGAAACTGGCGTCGCGGGAGGCATTATGGTCGGGTCTGATTCAGGGGATCGTGCCGCTCAACGACAACGAATGGTTGAGGAACAGCTAGAAACACGCGGCATCTCTAACCTACGCGTGCTGGATGCTTTCTTGAAGGTGCCCCGGGAACTATTTGTGGCCCCGGGCGATCAGTCGCTTGCCTACGGAGACCATCCGCTGGGGATAGGGCACGGCCAGACCATCTCACAGCCCTATATGGTCGCCCTTATGACGCAGTGCCTTAATCTGAAAGGCGATGAGAGGGTGCTGGAAATTGGGACGGGTTCGGGTTACCAGGCGGCCATTCTCGCGGAACTGGCGGCTAGGGTTTTCACCGTCGAGCGGCTGCCCCAGCTCTCGGCAAGGGCCAAGGAGACGCTTCAGCAGCTCGGCTACACCAATGTCACTTACAGCGTCGCGGATGGAACTCTTGGCTGGCCGGAGCAGGCGCCCTTCGACGGAATAATGGTGACGGCGGGCGCGCCAGACGTGCCTTCCTCGCTGAAGCAACAGTTGAACGACGGAGGCAGATTGGTTATCCCGGTGGGCGACAGATATGGGCAAGAGCTCTTGCGCCTGACGAAGAAGGGTGGCACAATATACGAAGGAAAGATATGCAAGTGCACGTTCGTCAAGCTCATAGGGGAAGAGGGCTGGCGGGCGTGAGATTCTGCCGGGGCGTGGCTCAGTTTGGTTAGAGCGCGGCGTTCGGGACGCCGAGGTCGCTGGTTCAAATCCAGTCGCCCCGACCAGTGGTAAGTGTGACTAGAAGTCGCTGCCCGCCACAATGAAGGCCGCAGGCGCGCCCTTGGCGGGTGGGCGAGGTTCAAATATCTTCCAACGTGGCTTCAGCGGAGGCGGGCCGCCCGGTCACCGAGGGGCCACAGCCGTCCCGCTAACCACGTAGTGCTGCCTGTCGCAAAGCAGCGCTTTCGTTCCGAGATGGCCTTCTCCCTTTCTGGCGGCCACGACCTCGCCTATGAACCAGGTTCGCTCCTCGAATGCAATTTCTTTGACGACTCGGCATTCAATGTTGGCGGAGCACTCGCGAATGCTCACGGCGCTCACCTGGGAAGATTCTTGCGCGGACAGGCCGGCGGCTTTGAACTTGTGGTGGTCTCTGCCTGAGAGCGAGCCGCAGGTTTTCACCGCATCCACCAGCGAGGCATCGGGGATGTTGATGACGAACTCGCGCTCATCTTTCAGAAGGGAGTAAGTATGCCGCGTATGCGCGATGCCTATACCGATTCTCAGCGGTGAGAATGTGAAATACGCTATCTGGTTTACGGTGATGACGTTCGACCGCGTCGTCACCAGGACGATTGGGAAGGGCGGAAGTACCTCAAGCACGCCCCCGGACGGTTTCGGAGCAATGAATTCCTTTGACATGTATCCCCTCCCTTGGCGCGCTTCAGCTTGACGGTTCTTGTTGCCCGGAGTCCCACAGAGAGTCGTAAGCCTCTCTGATCTCATCCGCTATCCTGTCGAGTTCCTCTCGAGGCGGCCGCGTCTTCCAGTCGGCGACCAGCCTGAACGGGTCTCCCTCGAAACGCGGAAACACGTGCATGTGGACGTGAGGTATCTCCTGACCTGCTGCCTCTCCGTCGGCGAGGAATAAATTTATCCCGTCGCACTTGACGCCCGACTTTCGTATGGCCTGTTCGGTGCGAAGCGTGATCTTGAACAGGTGCGCGCCCGTATCCTCGTCCATATCTCGGACGCGCTCAAAGTGCTTCTTCGGAATAATCATGCAGTGCCCCGGATTGACCGGCCCCGTGGTCATAATTCCGATGACGATATCGTCTTCGTAGAAGACACTTGCCGCGCTCCGACCGGCAACGATCTCGCAGAAAACGCAGTCCCTCACAGACGCTCCTTCACGATTTGTCCGGCTTATAGCCCGGGTAGACCCGGAAGCCCGGGTATTCTCTGTGCGGGATCGAACGGTAGAACTCGTCGGCCCCTATCGAGATCACGTCCAGCCGCTTCGCGCCCGACCGCCAAAATGCCTCCTCCACCAGACGCTGGCCGATCCCCTGCCTTCGATAGCCCTTCGCGACCAGAACCAGCGCGAGGCAGCCCGAGATAACCCCATCGCTCAGCACTTGCGCAAAGCCGACCACCTTCTCGCCGTCAACTGCCACGACAGTGTACGACCCCGGCGCGGACAACGCCCGCCACGTCGTCTCCCGATTTTCGATGTACGAAGGCCATCCCTCAGCCGCGCAAAGTGCGATAACGCCGTCCAGATAGTTTTGCATCAAAGATTCGTATTCGATCGCTGGCATTTCAAGCCCCCAGCCTGAATCGCTGGTCTCGTGCCAGCGAGTGCCGCTGGCGGAGATTCTATCCCATCTTCCGCTGACCGCAAACCTGATGATCATCCTGCCGCCCTTGGATCGAACGGCCCATGGAACCAGGATACCAGCGAAACTCGCCGCTAGGCCGCGGCGGATCCACAGCAGCAAGCTGACCCGCATGAGGGCGGACGGCGCGGGGCGTTGTCGAGAAGGTTTACGATCAGTCGCAGAGTGTTATACTCAGGCAGTGAGTAGCTTGTAATGGCCCTTAGCCCTGAAGTGGGAGTCCCCTTACGTGACATTGGTGGCAGGCTCTGACAGGGTAGGATTTGCTGCCTGTGCGCGAAGTCGGCGCCGAGGAGTAGGGCCCAGGTTACGCAACCCGGGCAGGCACACCCGGGAACAGAAGGCAAACCGGGAGGCCGTATCGGCCGCTGCGCAGTATGCAGGACAGTCGGACGGAATTCCCGTAAGATCTTCAAGTAGGAGGAGCAGACGATGAGCAAGAGATTACTGCTGATATTCGTCGTGGTCGTCCTGGTTGTGGCATTCGGGACGGGATTGGTCGTCGGCAACAGCGCCAAGGTCGAGGGCAAGAACTTCGACATCCGGTCGGAGACGGTCCCGATTGCTCACGACGTTCAAGTCCTTCTCGGCGACCTGGATGGAGACAGGAAGCAGGAGGTGGTCTTAGTCGGTGTGGACTCCAAGGGCACATCCGTCTACGTTCTCGATTTGCCGTGAACATACGTGAAGGAGAGGGGCCGACGGGTAGGGGGGAGCTTGCAATAATCGCTGTCGCGTCGGCGCGGGGTGATACGTTTGCGGATTCGCGGACGCTTGTGCAGCCTTCGGAGTTGTTACAATCGCACGAGCTTATGGCTCGCACACGCATGCGCGCTCCCAGGCGCGGCAGCGGGGGCAGGTGGGGACGTTTTTGATTACGGGGTAGCCGCGGGCTTCGCCGGGGCCCAGGAGTACGAATTCGGCTCGGACTTCCTTGCCGCTGACGCGCGCGGTGACGCTGAGCGTGTTGCGGTCCTGTACTTC
>CAZUUK010000033.1:18689-31619 GCA_964622675.1 uncultured Planctomycetota bacterium
GGCAGCTTGGTGAACTTGTGCAGCACGATCTTATCGCCAAGCGGCGCGCGCCACCTCTCCGCTATGCCGCGAGTGCCGCCGAGGATGCCGAGCAGCGCTCCGAGCGTCGCACCCGTGCAGTCGGTGTCGAACCCGCAGTTGACCGCCTTGCAGAGCTTATCGCCGAAGTCCTGGCCGTACAGCAGGCCGAGGACGGTAAAGCCGTGGTTGACGGCGGCGTGACATGGCCGAGGGGGGTCCCCGAAGACAAAGGCGCGGCGAATGATCTCACGCGCCTCGGCCCAGGAGATTCCTTCAGCGCGGCAGCGCATCGCCTCACGCACTGCCCGTGAGATCTGCGAGTGAAGTGGGATCATGTTCAGCCCGACGTGGAGGAGCGTTTCCACGTCGCGTTCCACGAACGCGGCGCTTTCCACGGCAGCCCAGAACATCTCCCCATGCATCCCCTCACCGCCTGCATGATCGAGTGCGGAATCCTTCCAGGCCATTCCTGCGGCGCGCTGCGGGTCACCGGGGGCCGCGCACGCCCAGATCTCGCTTCGAATGGGTGATCCCATCTCGTCCACGAAGTAGTTCTCGAAACAGCCGGAGACGGGCGGGCGCAGGCCGCGGCTGAGGTTCCGCGTGCAGAAGCCGTACTCGTTCCACGGGTAGCTCGAGCAGCACCGCATCCACCACTCGGCGAGGTTCGAGAGGCGAGGCGGAACGCCGGTCTCCTCCAGCATCACGAGCCAGACGAGCTGGAGGTCCAGATCGTCATTGGGCGCCGCCTCCGTGGGCACAGGCCGGTAGAAATCGAGGTCGAGCACCGCCGTCTTGCCCTCGTGCGGCCCGCCGAGCGTGCCCCCGATGGCCTTGCCGAGCCAGCACGCCTCGACACGGTCCAGGTAGTCTTCAAAGCTCAGAACGATCTTTTCCGACATGCGTCTCCTCCATGATCAATCGCGGCGCGCAAGGTCGTCTTGACGCCCGTGCTTCCGATTGGCCGGCGGCCGGGAACTAGATGCATATGACCTGCATCCCGCCAACCGAATCCGTCACGCGCCCAAGTCCCATTCGAACCTGACCGGCCAGCGTTTCTTTCCATCCTCCGAGCCGCCGCGGTACTTCCTGGTCAACTCGTTGACTCTGGCCTGATCGCAGCGGGAAAGGTACAGCTCCCGCACGCTTACGGGCATCTCCCCCTCTTGGCGGGGAAGTAGCTCGGCCTCGTCACGGAGCCGCGCGATTTCGCGCAGCTCACGCTCGTACGAGTTCAGCCAATCAATTCCCTTGCGTCCGGCCCAGTTGGCGAGCTGGAACATGTCGAGGCCGTGCTCGTATGTTTCGCGCGCGAAGCGGACCAGATCCTCGCGCCGTTCCGGCGGACCGCCGACTTCGTTCGCCTTCATCTTGTCGGGCGTAGTGCCCCAGAGAACGTCGGCGGAGAAGTAATGGTCGTAGCGGTATGAGTCGTCAACCACAACCCAATCCGCGGACTGCGTCGAGTAACCGAAGCCGGGGCTCCCGCGGCGCCCGGACATCATGTCCCAGACTGAGCCGAACTGGACTTTGTATTTCCCTTTGGCGCCCGCGTCGTGGACCGCGCCGGCCAGAGAATCAAACATCCGCTTGAGCGTCCATTCCCTGAAAGCAGCCCAGCGGATGAATCTCTCATCGTCGTCTGTCCAAAGTGGCATTTCAGTGTCGCCCTCGATGCCCCGCTCGGAGAGCCATTCCTTGAATTCGGTGCGGGCCGACTCGGAGTAGTCGAGGTACTCGCGGTGGTGGTATTCGGACTCCATTTCCGGCGTCCACGCGGATGAGTAGGCGAGAATCCTGTCGCCGAACTCCGCTTCGAAGTGCCGGACGGCGGCCGAGTAGAAGGCGGCCGTGGCCTCGCGCGCATCTTTGGAGTTGAGGGAGAGGATCCCGTAGTGTCGGACTTTCGTGTCTCTGGTGAAGACGTTCCCGTCGGCCCTTCGCATAAGGAGCTCGTCGCCGCCGAGCCACGCCGGATAGTCCCTGGAATTGAGAATGACGACGAGATTCATCTCCATTTCGCGCGCGAGAAAGCCAAGGTGCGTGTCAGCCCAATCGAAATCGAACGAACCCCTCTCCGGCTCCACTATATCCCAGGGAACGTCCATTCTGATAGTGTCGAAGCCTATATCCTTGCACCTCTGCACGTACCTGTTAAACAGGCCGTCGAAGCCGCTTGCCACGGCGCTCCAGGACCAGATCAGGTTTGCGAAGTAGCGTTGAGTCACTAGGCGGCCCCTCTCCAAATCGAAATCGCCCACTTGCCCCTTTCGATCCCGCCTTTCAGATATTCCATCTTCGCATATCGCGCTTCCAGTCAGTCCGCCTTTGCGGCGCGGAGCCCCATGACCCTCTGGGCGTTCCCCTCACAGCTCGTCTTGTATCGCAGGTTGCTTTTGCGTCACCTGTTTCTCTATGAGTGCCAGGAACGGCGTTTCGTAATACCTGAGGCTGAAGTAGCTTGACATGCGGGTTGGATCCTGGCGAATCCCGGTGAGGTTCATCGTGGTGGTTTTCCCTTCCCATGTGGAGGAGCCTCCGAGGATTGCGGCCGACCTGTCGGGGTAATCGGGGCAGCCGTATTTCTCCCAGAGCTCCTTGCGGAGTTCCGTCCGGAAACGGTGAGTTTTTTGCGTCGCGTCAGGCATTTTGAAGTGGAATTCGTAGCGGAGCCCGACCAGGCCCCTCTTGTAGAAAGTAGCGAAAACTTCACATGCCTGTCCGACCAGCTTGCCCTTTTTGACCAGCGCCACCCTGACGGGGAGCCCGCAGAGGTCTACGGCGGCGCTTATGTCGGGTTCTCCAACGACCTCCGCCCAGTCCTTCTCGCTCATTCCCCAACTAATACCCTTTGGCGGACGCGGTTCCTCGGGGTTCTTCTGTGCATCCGCCCACCCCGGCCACAGGAGTGCACCCAAGACAAGAATCCAGCAAGCGACCGCCGCTATCCTGTTGAGCTGCTTCATCACACTTTCCACGGGTCTCCCCCCTTCTCGGAATTACTGGAGCGCCTTGCGGCGTCTCGCCGCAAAATCACCTTCAGCATCATAGCGGGAGAGGTCACTTTGAGCAATACGCCCTGTCCTAATAGCAGGATTGCAGGGGCTGCGACGGCGAGAAAGAATGCCGCCTCCTGTCCGATCAAGCGGAGGATAGGAACCCCTCAGCGCCTAGCCAACAACCTGGTTGCCGTGGGAGGGCACCCCTGTCTCTGATAGGGGAAGTTCTCAGCCGTGGTTCCAGGAAGATGAAAGGTCAGCGACACCCAAGGGGACGTTGGTCTAACTAGTTGGAAGAGCTCAGCGCCTTCTTGCGGCGTTTCTCGATCCACAACCTGATGGCCGCCGTCCACATGAACACAATTGCCATCACAACGAGTACGGCGCCGAGCGTGTCTCTATCCAGCCGACTGAGCATGTTTCCGATGCCCAAAGTCAGCAAGCCCATCGCGAAGACAAGGTACTCGGGCGACTTCGAGCGGACAGAGTGCCACACAGAGCAAACAACGGCCGGGATCACCAGTCCCAAGGATCTGAGCCACCAGACGACAGGGAATTGCCAGTCGATAAAGAACAGGAGGCCGATGTAGAGCAACAAGGCGCACAGTACGATCGCGGTTCTTATTCTCACCCGGCGACCTCCCTCACCTACCGGTTCATTATGAATCAACTCGAACCAATGTCAAGAATTTGAATGAGCAGTCCCTTCTCACGCGGCCCGGCGTCTACCGGTCGGGGAGGCGGCTGGCGCGTTGCCGCTTCGCTCTGAGGAGAGGGACGCTGACTGCCGGTGGGGTTAAGGTATGTCCAAAAAGGAGCAAGGCAACCCGCGACAGGGCAAGCCTTGGTGGGGCAATTCCCCCAGAGCGATGCCTGGTTCTTGGGAGAGATCCAGCGCTCGTAAGCTGGAGGGGTCAAACTACCATTTGAATCCGAGCGGCAAGGGGCTAGAATATGACGATCTGCTTCCATAAGCGGGGCCGTCATGATCCAGCGCCATAGGCTTTCGGAAATTCTCGACGGGTTTTCGGGCAAGCACGTGCTCGTCGTCGGTGACATCTACCTGGACGAGTACGTGTGGGGACGGATGGCGGAGATATCCAAGGAAGGCCCCATTCCGGTAATCCACATAAGGGAGCGGAGCTACGTTCCCGGAGCCGCGGGGAATACGGCCTGCGGCCTGAGCGCGCTCGGCGCGGAGGTGACCCTGGTCGGCTGCGTCGGGGACGATACGAATTCGTCAATTCTTAAAGAACGGCTGAAGGCAGCCGGGGTGGATGCTTCCGGCCTCGTCGTTTGGGGGCATTCGACCAATACTTATACGAAGATCAGCGCGGGAGGCTTCCACAGCCCGAGGCAGGAGGTCCTGCGAGTGGATACGGAGCCGCCTCCGGCTGTGAGCGAGGAGGTCCAAAAGACGGTCACGTCTAAGGTTCTGGAGCTTCTATCCGGAACCGACGCGCTGGTTTTCGTGGATCAGGTTTCCAGCGTCATAACGTCAGGCCTGCTGCAAGGAGCGACCGCAGCCGCGCACACGGCGGGAGCCCTGATTGTCGGCGACTCAAGGGAGCGGGTCTCCCTGTTCCGGGGTCTGGATTTGATAGTGCCCAACGACTACGAGGCGGCGCTTGCGACGGGTGAGGATACGTCCGTCGAGGAGGGGCTTATCGGCGCCGGCGAGAAGCTCCGGCGCGAGATGGGCAACCAGCGCGTGATCATAACGCGCGGCAAGCGCGGGATGGTCGTCTTCGACGAGAACGATGAAGTGGCGAACCTGCCGACCTTCGCATTGGAGGTCTTCGACGTGACGGGTGCCGGAGACACAGTAACGGCGGCGACGACGCTTTCGCTTTTAGCGGGCGGGAGCGCGATGGAAGCGGCTGAGGTGGCTAATCTGGGTGCCGGGGTTGTGGTGGCGAAGGCGGGCACGGCTACCGTTTCGCGTGAGGAAATCATGCGGGCTTACGCACGGCTTGCCGCGACTTCGGCGCCGGAGAAGGTGAAGTCGCTGGACGAGCTGGCCCCCGTGATTGCGGAACTGAAGCGCAAGGGGAGACGAATTGTGTGGACGAACGGGACCTTCGACCTGGTCCACGCCGGCCACATAGAGCTCCTCCGCGCGGCGAAGACGCACGGAGACGTGCTGGTGGTTGGGCTGAACAGCGATCGCTCGACACGGGTCATCAAGGGGCCGACGCGCCCTTACGTTCCCGAGCTGCAGAGGGCGCAGATTGTTGCCGAAATAGCCGCAGTGGATTACGTGACCATTTTCGACGACCTGACGGCGGCGCCTGCCATATTGCGTCTCAGGCCGGACGTCTACATAAAGGGCAGAGGCTACACGCTCGAAACGCTCTCATCCGACGAGCGAGATGCCGTCAAGAACGTAGGCGGCGCCGTTAAAATGCTTACTTCCAGGTTCGACGTCTCAACGTCAGATTTTGTCGAACACCTTGAGTCCAAGAAGAAAAGAGAAGCGGATAAATAGTCTGGAGAGGAGGACGGCTTGAACACAATCGTGATCGTGACCGACAGCTTGCGCGCTGACCATGTAGGATGCTACGGCAACGAGTGGATAAGAACGCCGAATCTAGACGCGCTCGCCAAAGAGTCAACGCTGATAAAGTTCGCCTACAGCGAGGGGCTGCCAACGATGCCCACGCGCACCGCGTGGTGGACGGGAAAGTTCACATTCCCGTTTCGCGCGTGGCAGGTAATGGAGCTTTCTGATCTGCTTCTTGCCGAGTATTTATGGTCCAGGGGGCTAACCTCGGCGCTGATAACCGACGTCTATCATATGCACAAGCCCGGTTACAACTGCGGCAGGGGCTTTGACTACGTGCAGTTCATTCGCGGCCAGGAGTACGACCCGTACATAGTTGACCCGTCGGTGGACGTTGAGGAGCGCTTCAAGGCCCATTTTAAGCGCCGGCCGGATAATCCCGAGGGAAATGCCCACCAGGAGAAGAACTTCCGGCAGTACCTGAAGAATGTGTCGGTTTGGAAAGACAAGGACGAGGACAGCTTCGTCGCGCAGACGGTGAAGGCGGGAATAAAGTGGCTGGAGAACCATCGCGGGGGGGACGATATGTTTCTCTGGCTCGATTGCTTCGATCCTCACGAGCCGTGGGACCCGCCTCGCGAATTGGTTGAACTCTACAACCCAGGGTATAAGGGAATGGAGGTGATCGATCCGATACCTGGAGATGTAGAGGGATATCTGACGGATGAAGAGGTGAAGCACTGCCAGGCGCTGTACGCGGCGGAGGTGACGCTTGTCGACAAGTGGGTAGGCGTTTTCGTAGATGCGCTGCGGTCCATGGGGTATCTGGAAAACAGCCTGGTTGTGCACACCTCCGACCATGGCCATCCGCTGGGCCACCATGGGATAATTCGCAAGGCGAAGCCGTGGCTGTACGAGGATCTGGTGCGAATACCACTTATAATCCGGCATCCCGAAGGAATGGGCGCGGGCACGGAAGTGGTGGGAATAGCCGAGACGTGTGACCTTATGCCGACGATACTCGATTTCATGGGCCTCGAAGAACCTGATGGGATGCATGGCACAAGTCTCATGCCTCTGGTGCGCGGCGAGGCGGACCGGGTACGACAATACGCCTACGTGGGTTGGCACTTGCGCTCGTGGGCAATCAAAAACGAGAAGTGGGGGTATCTGATGTGGCTTCCCGCGAAGAAGTTCCCGTCTTTCTGGGCGCAGGACTTCGGGAAGACACACCCCGAGCTTTACGATATCGAGAACGATCCGGATGAAAAGAACGACGTTGTCGCGAGTCATCCGGAAGTTGCGAAAGATCTTGAGCTTAACCTGAGGCAGTTTGTGGACAGATTGATGGTGGAAGAGCTGACCAGGTAGCGGCCATGTGGCCAATGGAGGTGGGATTTGACAGCGGAGCAGCAACCTTCGGGGGCGGAGCGGCGGCGGTCTCCCAGGTTTGAATCTTTGAACCTTGTTCAGTGCAGCGTCAGCACACCGGGAGGCGAGGAGATCGGATGCCTGGGCCGCACCCTGGATTTGAGCGAGAATGGCATATTGCTGGAGATAGCCCAGTCCATGCCGTCGATTCCGTCGCTGCCCGATATGGTGCATCTGACGATCGCCATTGAGGACCACATAATGGAGACCGACGGCAAGATCGTTCATCAGAAGTACGAAGGGACCTCGCCGGTAGCGGGGATTGAGTTTACGTCGCTGTCTCCGGAAGACCGCCAGTATATTTCCGGGTTTCTCCGCGGGAAAGGGGAGGCAGGCGACTGAGCCGCGCCGCAGAAGAGGGTGGCGGACCGGCATGTTTTGACTCGCGGCAGTCCTGGAGGCAGGTGGGCGACTTCTGCGTGGTGCGGCGTGCATCACTGCATTCGAATGGATTGGCCGACAGTGGAGTCTGGCAGCAGTGACTGAGTTGACAATGGTCCTTACCTTCATCGGGGGGTTGGGTTTTTTCCTGTTTGGCATCCGTCTTATGTCCAACGGTCTGCGCGACGTGGCGGGCCACAGGCTTCGGGGATTTCTGCAGGGGGTGACCAAGAAGCCCATCGTGGGGCTGTGCGTAGGGACGCTCGTGACGGCCCTCATTCAGTCGTCGTCATCAACCACGACGATGGTCGTCGGGCTGGTGAATGCCGGCTTGCTGAGCCTCCGCCAGGCTATCAGTGTAGTCCTGGGGGCGAACATAGGGACCACGATGACCGCGTGGATAGTCGCCTTGACCGGCTTCGAAGTTGACATGATGAAGTTTGCGCTGCCTGCGGTGGGTGTGGGGTTTCTCTTCTACGGCTTCGGCAGAAGGCGGCGGGGGAGGTTATGGGGGCAGGTGGTTTTGGGGCTGGGGATGCTCTTCGTCGGGCTCTTCTTCATGAAACAGGCGGTCAATCCGCTACGGGAGAGCGCGAAGCTCAGGGATATTATGGCCGTCTACGGCCGTTACCCGCTTCTGGGCGTGGTCACGGGAATAGGGATGACGGTTATTCTCCAGTCCTCCAGCGCCACCGTGGCTATGCTCCAGACGCTGGCCGGGAGCGGGGTCATTCCGTTTGCAACAGCGATTCCGATAGTCATGGGGGATAACATCGGTACGACCGTTACGGCCGAGATTGCGTCTATCGGGGCCGGGCCGGTGGCCCGCAGAAGCGCCCGCGCCCACAGCCTCTTCAACATCGTCGGGGTGATATACATGCTGCCCTTCGTCTGGACTGTTGGGGTTGACGGAGCGACGGTTAGTCTGTATTCGCGTTTCATCGAGTGGTTGTTTCCGGGTCCGTTGACGTCTGGAAATATCATGTTGCACCTGGCGCTGTGCCACACGGTGTTCAATGTGTTCAATGCACTGGCTTTCTTGCCGCTTATTGGGGTGCTCGAATGGGTGGCTACGAGGCTCACTCGCGTGAGCATCGAGGAGAAGGAACTCATGCCGCGGTACCTGGATACGCGGCTCCTCTCTACCCCTGAAGTGGCGCTCCAGCAGGCAACGAGGGAGATAGTAAGGATGCTGCGTCTGGCACAGGGCGGCGTTCGGGATGCGATGAGAGCCTTCTTTAGATCGGACGAGCGCGAGCTTGATCGCGTCTCCAGGGCGGAGGATGCGGTTGACAATATGCAGCACGATATAACCCAATATCTGGTCCAGCTCTCCCAGCGAGAAACGGGGACGGTGCTTGCCGAACAGCTTCCTGTCCTGGTTCACACGGTCAATGACATTGAAAGGGTTGGCGATCACTCGGAGAACCTGGCGGAGCTGGCTGAGCGCAAGATCAATCAGCACCTCCCTTTTACAGACACCGCCATATCTGAACTCCAGGATATGTACGAGCAGGTTGACTCGATGATCGACGAGGTGTCCGGCGCGCTGGAATCGGGGAGCCACTCGCTGGCGAAAAAGGCATTGAAGCGAGAGGAGACAATTAACCGCCTGCAGATAGATCTGCACCGCGGCCACGTTCAGCGGCTCAACGATGGACAGTGTCAGCTGCTTTCCGGTCTGGTCTTCCTGGATATGGTGGACAACCTTGAGAAGGTAGGTGATCATCTGACAAACATCGCCCAAGCGATCCTTGGCGGACTCAGATGGAACGGCGCGCGGGTTGAGGAGGGAATTTGATCAAAGGGCCCGCCGCAAGGTGAGGAGCAGCTCCCGTGATTCTCAGGCCAATGGCCAGTCGGACGACGTACCCGGTTGGGGCAGTTGATTCGGTGCGAGTGGGCGGCGCGAAGCGGCTCCTGGCCTGCGTCCTCGGCACGGCGGCGGTGATAGCCTCTTGGGCCAGCAGCTTTTGCCAGGAGGCGGAAGGGACAACGCCTGCTGCTGTAAGATGGGAAACTCAGGTGATTGATTCAGAAGGGGATACCGGCTGGTACACCTGCCTCGTACTCGACCCCGAAACCGGCCTCCCGCTTATGAGCTACTACAACCATACCGAAGGTGAGCTGAGATTGGCGCGCTGGGACGGCTCGGGGTGGGAAATCGAAACGGTGGATTCTCGCGGCCAGGTGGGTTGGTACTCCTCGCTTGTGATGGACCCGAAGAACGGCCGCCCTCGAATAGCTTACCACGACATAACGAACCGCGACCTGAAGTACGCCGAGTGGACGGGAAAAACCTGGAAGATCCGCATCGTCGACTCGAAGGGGTCAACAGGTTGGTATTCATCGCTCAAGCTCGACCCGGAAACGGGCTCTCCGCGAATAAGCTATTACGACTTCGGAGAGGGATGCGTGAGATTCGCCTCCTGGGACGGGAAACGATGGAATAAGGAGACAGTCGATTCGAACGGTCATGTGGGCGCATATTCCGACCTGGTGCTTGACCCTGAGACAGGGTATCCGCGCATCGCTTACCTGAGCATACCCGACTATCGCTTGCGCGTTGCCGTCTGGGACGGCTCTTCCTGGGAGATTGAAGAAGCCGATTCCAAGCCCGGCTGCGGTCGTTACCCGAGCATTACGCTGGACAGGAACGGCGCCCCGCACATCGTTCACTATGATTATGCAGATGGCGCGCTCAGGTACACCAGGTGGGAAGGAGATGCGTGGAAATCGGAGGTGGTTGACGTCGGAGTGAGGGTGGGACTCTTCCCTTTCATCCGCCTGAACGCGGCCACCGGCTTCCCGCGGATATCTTATCAGGACGACGGGAAGGGACGCTTGAAGTGCGCGATCTGGGACGGCGCTTCCTGGGACACATACGACATTGACGCGGGCGGGATCCAGAACTCGATGGTCCTGGACCCCCAGACGGGTCTTCCCATGATCGCCCACTACGACTACGCTTCAAAGACGCTGAGGTTCGCAAGGGCTTACCCGTCAGCGGCTGGACGCACGGAGCCTTAGCGGCCGCAGAGCCTGGCCGTGGCTGGTTCGAATCGCTATTCGTATTGACACGGCGCCGGTAACGCGTTATAAGCCTAGTAACAGAAAGAACTTATGCGGGCGGGGACTGTCAGGAGGTGCGCCATTGAGAAACCAGCTCCTCATCGCGTTCTTATGCTTGTGCTGCATCGGAGCGGCCTTCGCTGACGAACTCAACCGGACTGGGCTTCTCTACGAAGACCCCGCCCGGCGGCCTTTCCTCAATCGCGTTGACAAGGTCGAGCCGCTGCCCGGAGGGCCTATGCTCGCGCCTCCATCGTATGACCTCTCCGCCCAGATGCCGCCTGTAGGAAGTCAAGGAGCGCAGGGCTCCTGCACGGCTTGGGCGACCGCTTATTACCACAGGACGCATGAGGAATGGCGCGAGCGCGGCTGGGACGTGAGTACTTCCGATCACCAGTCCAGCCCCGCGTTCGTCTACAATCTCATAAACGGCGGGAGAGACGGAGGGAGCTATTTCGGCGACGCTCTCAAGGTTATCTGTGACCTGGGCGTGGCTCCGCTCAGTATCATGCCCTACAGCTCCGGGGATTGCACGACCTGGCCTTCGGAGGAGGCCTTCGACACCGGAATAGAGTTTCGCGGGCTTCAGTCAAACTACTTTTACATCGGCGATGATGCCGGCCTCGAAAATCTAAAGAACGTCATCGCCAACGGGCAGACCGCGGTGGTTGGGATCTGGGTGTGGGGCAACTTTGATAGCATCCATCTCTATGACTACACGTACTGCCTGGCGGACGTGACCGGCAGCAACCGCGGCGGCCATGCGGTTACCGTCGTCGGGTACGACGACAACCGCGTGACCAACGACGGTGTGGGGGCGCTCAAGCTGGTCAACTCCTGGGGCACGTGGTGGGGACTTTCCGGCTACTTCTGGATGTCCTATCAAGCCTGTAAGGATTCGACTATCTCTCACCGCGCAGCTTATTACCTCACTGACCGGATCGGTTACAGTCCTGAGGTGAAGTTAAGGTTCAAGATCAATCATCCCGCACGGGATCGCGTGTATCTTTCCGCCGGCTTCGGCTCCGCGGCTTCTCCCCTGTGGTCCAGGAATTTCTTCGACTGGATGATGCCGGCTTTGACGGATCGCCCGTTTCCAGATGGCAGAATAGTGCTAGACCTGACGGACGGTAGGGCATTCGTCGATCCGGTCCACGAGAACGAGGTGTTTCTTAAGTGCAGGGACGGGACTGCGGATGGGCTGACGGGAGAGGTGGAGCTCGTGCATGCCGAGCATGCCGTTTGGCTGAAAGGGGGGGAGTCGTACGATGTGCCGCTGGCTATTCCCGACGACGGAACTGCGGTTTCGGCGTCAGCCGTGCTGCCGAACGTGCAGGAGCATACGGTACGGGCGAGCGTTTCAACGGAAGGCGAGGAGCCTGGAATGGATTGCGAGGGCGTGTCGGTAAGTTCAAACGGCCGCTATGTCGCTTTTGCATCCGCGGCTTCCAACCTGGTGGAGGGGGATACGAATGGGGCTTCGGATGTCTTCCGGCGGAGCCTGGTCACCGGCACCACGACGCTAGTGTCGGTATCCTCAGCGCAGACGCAGGGGAACGGAGCCAGCGATTCGCCGGATGTGTCCGCCGACGGGCGCTATGTGGCTTTTTCCAGCTCCGCGACCAACCTCGTCGCCGGTGATTCAAACGGCGTGGAAGACGTATTCCTGCGCGATGCGCAGGAGGGAACCACCGTTCGCCTGAGCGTGACGAGCGGCGGGGCGGAGGCCAACGGGCCCAGCTACGATCCGCAAATTTCCGACGATGGGAACTACATAGCATTCACCTCTACCGCCACAGACCTCGTAGCGGGGGACAGCAATGGAGTCTCCGACATATTCTTTCGGAACTTGGTGACCGGCCAGACCTTCCGCGCCAGCGTTGCCAGCGACGGTGCGGAAGGAAACGGCCCAAGCCGGGCACCCTCTATCTCGGCCAGCGGACGCCGCGTCGCCTTCCAGAGCGCAGCGACGAACCTCGTCGCCGACGATACGAACGGCGTGGACGACGTCTTCATCTGGGACGCGGTTGACGGGACCACGGGCAGGGCTAGCGTGGCGACGGGAGGCGGGCAGTGCAGCGCAGCCAGCAGCAATCCCTCAATCGCATGGCCCTGGCGGACGGTCGCGTTTGAGTGTGCGGACAGCAACCTGGTAGAGGGCGACACGAACGGCGCGACGGACATCTTCGTGCACAGCTTCGGCTCAGGCGAGACAGAACTTGTCAGCGTCGCCTACGGCGGCGGCTGCGCCAATGGTGATTCGGCGCATCCGGCGATTTCCCACAGCGGCCGGTATGTCGCCTTTCGGAGCAGCGCCACGAACCTGGTCGCTGGCGATTCAGCCTACGTGCTCAAGGTCTTCCTGCGCGACCTCACGCTCGGAACGACGCGCGTGGCGAGCCTGGCTTACGACGATTCGGCACCGGCCTCTGATTGCTCCGCGCCTTCCCTAGCGCAGGAGGGCAAGGCCGTCGCCTTTTGCAGCAGCGCCTCAAATATGGTTTCGGGCGACGCGAATGGCGC
>CAZUUK010000034.1:0-2822 GCA_964622675.1 uncultured Planctomycetota bacterium
AGTGCAAGGTTTCAGATTCCGGAAGATTGGGAGGGAACCGGACGGCTTGTAGTAGCTGCCTCATACGGCGGCCAGACGGACGAGGTGAAAGAAACCATCACCGTCAAGTCCGCGGCCAAGACGCTCCTTACCACCGACAAGCCCATCTACCAGCCTGGGCAGACCATTCATATTCGTTCGCTCACGCTCCGCCGGCCCGATCTCAAGCCTGCCGCAGCGGTCCCCGCGGTCATCGAGGTAGAGGACTCGAAGGGTAATAAGGTTTTCAAAGAAGAGGCGCTGACGGACCATTTCGGAGTAGCGTTTGCGGATTTCGTTCTGGCCGATGAGCTGAACATGGGGACGTATAAGGTTCGGGCCATCGTGGGGAAATCGCGCGAGGAAAAGACCGTGACTGTCGAGCGGTACGTGCTTCCCAAGTTCAAGATCAATTTCGAGACCGACAAGAAGTTCTACGCGCCTGGGGAGACCGCCAAGGTGGAGCTGCAGGTGGATTATTTCTTCGGCAAGCCGGTTGCCGGTGCTGAGGTGGAAATCGTCGCTGATAAGTTCGACGTTGCATACGAGACCTTCGCCACAGTCACGGGAGAGACCGACGCAAACGGCCATTACAGCGCGGAGGTGAAGCTCCCCGATTACTTCGTTGGCCAGCCGCTCCTCGAGGGAAAAGCCGCAGCGAAATTTGAAGTCAGCGTCACTGATACCGCCGACCACAAGGAGACGCTCACGCGGAACGTGACGGTAACGAAGAGCCCGCTTCTGGTGCTGGCCGTCCCGGAGTCGGGTTCGCTCATACCCGGGCTCGCGAACAGGGTTTACCTGGTAGCCGCGTACGCGGACGGCACTCCCGCCCAGTGTGATATTACCTGGCGACTCAGCCCGCAGCTTGAGGGAACCGTAAGCACGGACGAAGGCGGATTTGCCCACATAGAATTCGTGCCTGCGAAGGGTGAGAAGACAACTCTGCAGCTTTCGGCGCGCGACGCAAAAGGCAACGAGACGGAGGCGGAAGTCGAGCTTGCCCCCAGGGACGTACTTGAGACTGACCGCGTCCTGCTTCGCACCGAGCGCGCGCTGTACAAGGTCGGGGAGGCCGTGCACGCGCAGGCGTTCTCGACGATGAAGAAGGGGACGGTGTTCGTTGACCTCATCCGCGAAGGACAGACCTATCTCACTCTCGCCGAGGAACTTGTTGACGGCAAGGCCGCGGTGGAAATCGGAATCGATCCGAGCCTTTCGGGAACGCTGACGGCGAGCGCCTATATCATCAGCGCCGACGGCAACATCGTGCGCGACCAGCGCGTCGTTGTTGTGGAGCCGGCCGGCGACCTCAAGCTCGAGTTCATTCCCGATGCTGATACGTATCTGCCGGGAACGGAGGGCAAGCTGACAATTCGCGTCACGAACGCGAAGGGGAAGGGCGTGCCGGCGGCAGTGGGGATTTCCATCGTGGACGAGGCGGTATTTGCCCTTCAGGAGATGCAGCCAGGCCTCGAAAAGGTGTATTTCTACCTCGAGCAGGAGATAGCTAAGCCGCGCTGGGAGGTCCACGGCTGGGAGCCGAAGGACCTGATTATAGGCAAGCCGGATCGTCCAGAGTTCCTTCGCGAAAAAGCTGCGCAGGTGCTCCTTGCAGGTGCCCAGGAGCAGCCCAAGGGAATCATAGAGGTCAATACGTACTTCCGGGATGGCAAGGACATGAAGTACGTCCAGATGACGGCGCAGCTTCTCGCCGACAACTACCGCGCGGTGCAGAAGGCGATGGAGAAGGCGGCGACGGCGCTCAAGAAGCAAGGCAAGACGATAAAGAAAGGCTACGACCTCGAGTTCCTGGTCAAGGGCGGCTACCTGGCTAAGGAGGAGCTGCAGGACCCCTGGGGCTCTACCATCAGGATGACGGATGGTAACTGGTGTGAGTCGTGCCAGCTATATCATCAGTTTGTTCTCGTATCACCCGGTCCTGACGGCAAAGACGGCACCGCCGATGACGTGCGCTTCCCGCCGTCTCGTCCGAGAGGTGCTATTTTCAAAGGGGGACTCGCTCGCGGAGGCGACGTCATGCTTCTTAACGCGGCTTTGGAGGGAGCTCCTATGGCGGCTGCGCTGGACGAAAGCAAGGCCAGAATTCCCGCGGCACCTCCTGAGGGAGCAGCCGTGGCCGAGCCGCGCGTCCGAATGTACTTCCCGGAGACTCTCTTCTGGATGCCGAATCTCATCACCGACGGCACGGGCCTGGCGTCGCTCACCGTGCCGCTGGCGGATTCGATTACCACCTGGCGAATGACGGGGATGGCCTCGTCACTCGAGGGGGAGCTGGGATCGGCGACCTCGGGACTGCGGGTCTTCCAGGACTTCTTCGTGGATATTGATTTCCCTGTGGCGCTGACCCAGAACGACCGCGTCTGGGTGCCCGTGGCCGTCTATAACTACCTGAAGGAGCCGCAGAAAGTCAGGCTGGTCGTGGACGAGGCGGATTGGTTTGATTTGCAGGGGCCGCAGGAGCAGGCGGTCGAGCTGGAGGCGGATGAGGTGAAGGGTGTGAAATTCCCGGTGAAGGTAACGGGAATCGGGTGGCACAGATTTACGGTGAAGGCTTATGGAACGAAAGCGAGCGACGCGATTTCGCGCACCGTTGAGGTGGTTCCGGATGGGGTCGAGGTGCTCACAAGCGACAACGGACGTTTGGAGGGCACGATCGAGGCGACCATAAACATCCCGAAGAATGCTATCTCGGGCGCGAGCAAAATATTTGTGAAGGTTTACCCAGGCGTCATCTCGCAACTGGTTGAGGGACTGGACAAGATGCTGCGGATGCCCTTCGG
>CAZUUK010000034.1:2922-31233 GCA_964622675.1 uncultured Planctomycetota bacterium
GCATACATCACGCTCGCGCTTGCCTCGACGGGCGAAAAGGGGGAAGCCGTTGAGAGCGGGGCGAGGTATCTGGCGTCGCGTACATCGGAGATCAACGACATCTTCACTGTCGCGCTTGCGGCAAATACGTTTGCTGTTCTCGATCCGGACAGCGCAGAGACGAAAGAGATGGTCCAGACGCTCCTCAAGCGGAGGGTCGAAGAGGACGACGTAATCTACTGGAAGGCGGAGTCGGAGACCCCCACGGGAGGGCAGGGGAGTGTTGCGGACATCGAGGTGACGGCGTGGGCGGTGATGGCGCTGCTACGCACGAACCAGAGCCCGGGGATCATTTCAAAGGCGGTCACATATCTGGTAAAGAGCAAGGATGCGTACGGCACCTGGCAGTCGACCCAGGCGACGATCGCGGCGCTCAAGGCGATGTTGATGGCCGAGACGCAAGGGACAAAAAAGGCCAACGCCACGATTCGGGTTGTGATCAATGACGAAGAGGCGGCGAGCCTGAGAGTCACCGACAAGAACGCCGACGTGCTGCAACTGGTTGACCTGCTGGAGCAAACGCGGCCGGGGGAGAATCGGGTAAGGCTGGAGTTCGCGGGCGAAGGGTCGCTCTTCTATGCCGTCGTCGGACGCCACTGGATTCCCCACGGGGAATTGATTGCTCCTAAACATGTCGAGG
Organism: uncultured Planctomycetota bacterium; assembly: GCA_964622675.1. Classification (GTDB taxonomy): domain Bacteria; phylum Planctomycetota; class DG-23; order CAZBND01; family CAZBND01; genus CAZUUK01. Next base: position 3,602 of record CAZUUK010000034.1, read on the forward strand.
AGCCCCTCTCCATTGACGTCTCCTTCGACCGGACGAGCATTGCTGAGAATGACACCGTCACGGAGACGGTTACCGTCCGCAACAACACGACGGCGAAAGCGAAGATGGTGATCGTGGACGTCGGCATTCCCCCTGGGTTCACGCCGATTGACGCCACGATCGAGAGGAACGTCAAAGGCGGCGCGGTCGAGAAGTACTCGAAGACAGGGCGGCAGATAATCTTCTACTTGCGGGAGATTGAGGCAGGCGGCACGGTGACCATCGAATACAACCTCGCCGCGCGATTTCCCGTGAAGGCCAAAACGCCCAAGTCCGTCGTCTACAAGTACTATAACCCCGAGGAGCGGGCGGAGACGACCCCGGTTGAATTGGTCGTCGAGGCGGCAGACTAGGGGAGGGCGGGACGCGAAAACTTGAGTGGGAAAAGGCCCGCGCTTAATCGCACGGGCCTTTTCATGATGCCGAATAGAGTCTAGCTTTCGACCGCCAGCTTGCGCTCGAGCCAAGGAAGCGATTTCTCGCCGCTGAAACGGTGCGGGCCGTCGAAAACGTCCATCTCGATGTCTGCTTCGGCGCCGAGGAGTTTGTACGCCTCTTGCGCGCGGCGATACTCGGCCACAGCGCCTTTCGTCGGGAAAATCGGGTCTTGGTTGCCGCTTTCGTAAAACACGGGTCTGGGCGCGATCAGCGCCGCGATCTCGCCCATGTCGCACAGGTCAGCTATTCCCGGCACGTAGTTGCAGGGGCAGTGTATTATGTCGAATATGGAGTCCCTGAAGGTGCAGAGGTAGCCGCTCACAATCGCCGCTGCGATCCGCTCGTCCAGAGCCGCTGCATACAGGGTCTGCAACGCGCCGCCCGACAGACCGATGCAGCCGATCTTTTCGCGCTGCACGTCGTCGCGGGACCGAAGGTAATCTATCGCGCGGAAGACTTCGTACACGCGGAGCCCCAGCAAGTTCTTTCCCAAAAGCAGCGCATTCAGAAAAGCCTTCAGGCACACCGAGTTGCCCTGAACCGGCTCGTCCAGCCGCTCGTTGAAGGAACTTACGTCGGGAACGAAGGCTATCATGCCGCGCCTGACGACCTGGAGGCCGTAGTCACCGTTCATCCGCTCGGCCCCTTCAGCCGCATCCCGGTCTTTGACCACGCCGGCGATGCCCTCCTTGCCGCCCATGACGTGGCCGTGCAGGCAGATGGCCGCCGGAAGCCTCTCCGGCCTCCGCTCCTTCGGGAGTAGCACGTATGCTGGCATCCGGAGGCCGTCCATCGTCTCAATCACAACGCGCTCGCGCAAGTGGTCGGTTAGTCCCTCACGTTTCCCGACGTCGGCGACAGGCGGCGTTCCAGGCGAAGGCTCAATGGTGAGAAGCGAGAAGAGCTTTCTCCGGAACTCCTCGCGCCATTCCTCGAACTCGACGCGTGACTCGAGACGCATGCTCATTGAGGGAGTAACCGCATCGTAGCGGCGAGAAAGGAACTTCAGCAGCGAATAGTCGTCTCGTGTTGGCATTTTGGCCGCTCCTACAAAGAAACCTGACACGGATGCTACTCGACGCTTCTTGTCGGTGCAAGGGCTCTTGGGCGTGAGAGGCGCATGGAGAGCGTGCCGTGAATTGATCGGCTGCGTCTCAGAAGGTAAAATGAAATCTTCGGGACACGCATTTTTCACGGCACCATGTTCAGAAAGGAAGGGCAACTTGTTCTATTCGAAAATCTCCACGGAGCTGGGCATCGTTTACACCAAAGTCGACGGAGTGGAGCTGCGGCTCGACGCGCACGTTCCCGAGGGAGACGGCCCCTTCCCCGGGCTAATTCTTCTGCACGGAGGCGGCTGGCGCAAAGGTAACCGCAGCGCCGTGACCGACAGGTGCATCTTCTATGCAAGCCAGGGCTTTGGCTGCTTCACGGCCAGCTACAGGCTTACGCCCGACCATAAGTTCCCGGCGCAGATACACGACGTTAAGGCTGCGATCCGCTGGGTGAGGGAGCATGCCCACCAGTTCAGCGTTGACGCCGACCGTCTCGGCGTCATGGGATTCTCCGCAGGCGCGCACCTCGCCGCGCTTGCGGGAACGACCGACGAGAACGACGGATTGGAGGGGCCGGCCGCGCGCTACGGCGTATCTACCCGCGTCCAGGCAGTCGTCGCCTACTTCGGACCGACCGACCTGCGAAAGATGGCAGGCGTCCGCCACGAGGAGCTCCCGACGGTCCTTCACGACTTCCTCGGCGGCCCGCCGGACGAAATGCCCGAGGCCTACGAAAAATCATCCCCGATTGTCTTCGTCACTCCCGACGACCCGCCCTTCCTCTTCGTCCACGGTACCGAGGATCCTCTGGTTCCCGTTGAACAGTCAACGATCATGGCCGACGCGCTCAAGAAGGTAGGCGTCTTCGCCGACGTCATCGCCATCGAAGGCGGCGGCCACGGAGCCATGCCCTGGGAAGCCGAAGTCAGGCCCAAGGTGCTGGCGTTCTTCAACGAGCATCTCGCCAGCTAATCTGTGTCCTCACCCTCAGAATCCGAAGCAGCCTCTATCTCTACCTCCAGCCTCACAAACTCATGTCCCGGCTCCCGAACGGCAACCGCCTCCAGATGCCCGGGCGAATCAAATACCGGCCCCCTCAGCATGTGCAAGAATCGCCCCGCTGTCTCAACCCCATCCACTCCCACGAACCGACCCTCATCGTTCCGCACCACATAAGTAAGGTGAGCCGAATCGGGACTGAACTCCGTAATGAAGACCTCTGCATAGTCCTTCAACTTTTTTCCGTCCACCACCAAAGACTCCCTCTCATCCCTTGGCGCGACGTACGCGACACGCTTGGAGTCCGGACTGAACACAGGATCAAATTCAATATCGTCGTAGGCTGCTTGCTCCTTCCCGTCTATGACTACGAACGCCCTCCCACCCCTCCAGGCCACATAAGCCGTCCGCTTGCAGTCGGGGCTGAAGCCAGGATGCCACGACAGATCCTCGTACTCCGCCTTCTCCTTGCCGTCGATTACGAGAACCTTTCCGCCCGCCTTGACACCGATGTACACGACGTGCTTTGAATCCGGGCTGAAGCCACGCATGGCGATCCAGTCGTACTGTGTCATCTCTTCGCGACCATCCACAGCAAAGATGGGCGTCGCGGTCACGAGATCCCTGCTGGTGTAGCAATAACGCCTCGAATCAAAGCTGAACACCGGCCCGAACACGAAACCCCAGTATGGGCCCTTCTCCCTTCCGTCAATCACCGTGAACGAGTGCTCCTTCTTAAGAAGAAGTCCCTTGTACGTGGAAGCGGCGTATGCAAAGCGCTTTGAATCCGGGCTGAAGCAATAATAACCAATCTCATCGTACGCCGGCTCTTTCTTACCACCTAGCACAATGCACCACTTCTTCTTGCTTCTGGCGCGGTATGCCATCCGCTGCGAATCAGGGCTGAAACGAACCCGGTTCACCTCATCGAAGGCCGGTCCTTCCCTCCCATCCAGCACTATGAACTGCTTGCCCCCTCTCTGCGCTATGTAAGCCAGCCGGGAAGAATCAGGACTGAACGCGACATAGTCATACCCAGAGCAAGTCATCACATCCTCATACGGACCCTTTTCCTCTCCCTCCATTACCACGAACCATTTCTCACCCCTACGCGCCGGGTAGGCCAGGTGTTTTGAGTTGCGACTGAATACCGGCGTGCGGATGTCATCATACGGCTGCCCCATTTGCTCATTCACAACGACGCGAGCTTTGCCTCCCATGTCCACGACATACGCAACGCACTTGAAGTCGCGGCTGATATCACTCGACATATGCAGCGGCCGGAGCCTGCACCCCTCCGGCGGACGGCTCAGCGAGATAACCTTCTCCCTGAGCACAATGCCCTTCTCGCCCCCCGCGGCGGCTTCCGCTTCACTTTCCGCGAAGATATGCGGCGTCGCGCAAACAAGCGCTGCAGTAGCACCGACCATCAGCAGTGCCAGCGTTGCTTTCATGGCTAGTCCTTTTGACTCCCGCAGTCCTGCCGCCACGTCGGCCGTAGCGATGGGCGCTATCTCAAGGCGCGCTCTGCCCACCGTGCCTTCATTTCCTTCATTTCCCTGTTGGGCTTGATGACGCGCGAGGTGATCTGCCGCTTCTTGTCGTGGATCCAGTTTGCGTTCTGGTCCTTCATGACGGGCAGGCGCTGGGCGACGGGCGGGACCTTGGCGACACGGTAGGGCTTGTCGGCGTACCAGTAGGCGACGCTGCTCATTTCGTTGCAGAGGTGGTTGCCGTGGCCGTGTTCGATGGTGACCTTGATCTCTTTGTCGAAACGGACCTGATTCTCCACGTGGAATACGTAGCTCGTCTGATAGCCCAGGGTGTCACCCTCATGGATGGACGAGCCATTTCGGAGAAACGCGTTGGGCTGCATCCCCCACGCCTGGTTGAGGTAGTCCTCGCTGCCGGTTCCGTGGAGGTCGGGGGGCCACTTGTATCCGTCAACCCAGATCATGTCGTCGCCTTCGCCCCACCATCGGCCTTGGAAGTTCGTGACGCTCAGGTTGCATCCGATGTAATGGCCCCGCCCCTTTGCTTTGAGAATCACGTAGTTGTTGTTCCATGCGGTGCGTTTTACGTTGACGATATTCGCTTCCGGCGCGTTGGCCCTGATTTCACCTCCCCATCCGCCGAAGGGATTCTCGCGGCGAAACTCGCCGTGGAGATACCCCACGTCATCGGGAAGAGGCTCATCGTATGTTTCGTAATCTATGTAGAAGAACTGGCCGTGGACCTCCTTGCTTTCGTTTACGAGTTCTACGCGGGCGCGAGTGCGGAACGGCATGCGCAGGTAGCAGTTCAGCGCACACCCGGTACTGAAGGAGTTGTTATTGCGCGTGGACGCCGAGAAAAAGAGGGACTGGAACGAGTTCACGATGCTGTGGCCAAGGCAGAAAAAGTCGCCAAGAGGCACGAGGATGCTCGGCTGCCTGGCGTCGTCCCACGTGAACTTCAAGAGGCATTCGCGGTAGTGGCTTCTCTGGGTCATCCAGATGTGAGTAATGGCGCCCGGTCCCTGGATATCGGCGAGCACTCTGGTTTCACCCGGCTGGATTCGCCAGTGATCCCGGTTGCGCCCCTCTACGTTCCACGAGGAAAAGCGCCCGGTTTTTCCGTTGCGAATCCTGGTAAGCTCTTCCAGAGTAGGCATGAGCCTCTCCTTTCTCTAATTGCGGCGGCCGGTTCCATATGCAAGCGAAGCGCAGCCCCACCAAAGCGATTTCGCGATGCCAGCGGCACCCTCGGTTGCATACTGCCTGACACGAAGCGGATTGTCAAGAATCACAAAAGAGCGTTCGCCCTTGCCGCATAGCCTGGAATCGTCCTCAAGCACACTTGCGCTGGTGGCTGATGAGGGCGATAATGCCTCATCTGGTCTGGGGGGCCGACGATCTGGCGCGGCGGCTAGGCTGTAAGCTGGATTATGCCGACTGTCCGATTCAATTCTTTCAGCTAGGGGGAAAAGGATGAATTACCCACGGCGAGTGGTATGTGTATGCTCGGTCGTTGCTGTTGTCTTGGCGCTTGTGTCTGCGATCACCCCGGCGCAGGCTGAGGTGGAAAGCCGGCGGTTAGACTGCGGCAGCGCAGACTCTCCGCTCATGCCAGGCTACCAGCGGCTCAGCGGAGACGATGCGTACGATGAGGCTAAGGGATACGGATGGGAACGAGGCACGCCCGAAGGCGTACTGTTCGGTCCTGCGAAGGGCGGCCGGAAAGGGCAGCGCCCCTGGGAGCAGGCGTTCATCGACGAAAACTCCACCGCTTTAACGCGCGACGGAGTCGTCAGTGAGGAAACTCTCACTCTCCGGGCTGATGTGCCCAACGGCACGTACCGCGTCACCGTGGTCGTCGGCGACCTGTCGGAGCATTTAGGGGCGATTGACGTGCACATAAACGGAAAGCTCGTGGGAAACCAGGTGGCCCCGTGGGCGCCAGGTGGATACCGAACGCTGTTGAGATTCCCGATGGGTTGGTGGCGCAATGTGCGCGATACCGTGGAAGTGAAGGACGGCATCCTGCGAATAGCTTTGAGCAAGAATCAGAGCCGCTACGACCGAGAGATGGCGGAGCAGAGCGCGTGGGAAGAGAGCCCGTACGAGTCCTGGCGCGCGGGCGACTACACGCAGGAGCCTCCTTACTATTTCATAGGGTGGCCGTTCGTGCGCGACAGCGTAATGGCCGTAGATATCCTGCCTTACATGCCGCCTCCCGTGGTCGGTGAGAATGACAAATTGCGGCTTGTGGCGCCGCTGGAATCGCGGACGCTCAACGTGGCGATCTCCAGGTTCAACGACGGCGACTTCATGGGAGCGGCCGAGGCGCTCAAGCTGGTGAGGGAACCCGCGGCCCGGGTTGCCAGGGCGGTGGTTCAGTTGTGGCTCGCCGGACGGCTGGAAGTGGAAATGGAGGAGGAGCTGGTACCGGCGGCTCTGGAGGTCCTCCGCGGGTACGTCAAGCGGCATCCCGAGGAAAACGGAGTGGCGGAACTCGTGGCGGATGCGGAGATATTCCACAAAGCTCTTACGACGCACCTCACTCGCGGCGAGGTCAGCAAAAACCACGGAATCGAAAATGATAAAGCGGTCGGTTTGTGGCTCACGATCAACGAGGGTACGCCGCTTTACTACAAGTCGCAGCTCTACGCGGCGCGGGCGGCGCATATGCTTGTGCCCTATCTCCCGATGCTTGGGATGGAAGGGCAGATCATGAAGAAGCTCGGAGAGAAGTTCCCCGATAATCGCTACGTGAAGTTTTTCAATGACCTGGAGTGGGAGCCCTACGGCGACGGAAGCAGGTGGGATGACTGGGTTCTCGAGGATTACTACGCCCAGACTGAGGGCTCACCGGAGTGGGCGAGGCGGCTGCAAGCCGCGCTCGCAAGCCAGATTGATTGGGCGGAGTGGTGGATCAAGTTCAAGCAGCGGCCGGACGGCTCCGTGGGCGGCGGCTGGGGGGACGATGTCGAGGTGGTGGGCGGCTTTGCAATCATGGCTTACGTCAGCAAGGGCGTCTCGCCCCTCGCCTTCGAGGGCACGCGGAAACTCGTGGATGGAGTGTGGAGTCTCGTAGCCGGTGTGGACCCGGAGATTGGCTATTGCCTCCCGAATGCCGACGTACAACACACGGCTGAATGGACCGGAAATACCCTGGGCCTGATGGTCACGTTGGACCCAGGCAACCCGAAATGGATCGAGCGGAGCTTCAAAACCGGCAGGCTGATGCGAGACCTGTGGACAGCGCGCAACGAGAAGGGGCTGCGACAGTTCCGCGCGAACTTCATTGGCGCAGCGCAGGTCGGCGGCGGCGACCAGATGAATGACGCGTGGATCAATCTGCGCGCACTGCAGCCGCTCTTTCCCGTGCTGAAATTCAACCAGAGCCCCGGGATTTCGGACCTGTTTGTCGAATTGGCTGACACGTGGCATTCCGCGGCGATGTCCACTGACAGAGGGAAACCGAAGGGGGTGATCCCCGCGCAGATTTCATTCCCGCAGGGAATAATCGGCGGGACTAACTCGCCGAACTGGTATACGGCGATGCATGTAAAGGGCGCGACGGTGAACTACGACTGGGCTGGGACAAAGGGGCAGAGGTACAAGAACTACATCCAGAACCTGTTTGTCACCGCGTACAAGCAGACCGGTGACACGAAATACCTCGAGCCGCTGAAACTGGAGTATGAGTTGGCTGCGCGGTACGGCAAGACCGCGGAGCCCTCGGCGGCGACGAAGCTCCTCTACGTGCCGTGGGAACGTGGTGCGAGGCAGGATACGCGCGACGGGCTGGATATTCTGCTTACGAGGTGGCAGCCGAAGTATTGGAAGCCGCAGGCTGAAGAAGCTGAGGAACGGAGCGCTGAAACGGAAGCGACGCCCGAATCGGCTCCCGAGGAGGGAAGCGAGGAATGGGTTGCTGGAGAACTGAAGGCTGTCAACCGCTGGCTCGCCGTCAAGCCGATGGTGGAGGGGCGCGAGGTAAAGCTTGAGGGCCAGATAACCAAGGAGCAAATCATTGACCAAGCAGCGTACTGCCATGAGATGATGAAGATGAGATTCCCGCTCATGACTTCAATGGCTTCAGCCACGGACCGAGTGGGGTTCTTGGGTTTTGGACTGCCGTTCTCCGTCTACACGGGGGGCGGGCTGGGCGATGCGTCGGTCACCTACGAGGACACCACTAAGTACTTCGCCGCGGCGCTGATGGCTTCAGATCCGCAGGGCTTCCGGATTCTTTACCACAGCATGACCCCTGAGAAGCGCGAGATCGGGATCGTCCCGCGGGAGCTTGAGCCAGGTGGGCGATACCGTCTCAAGCACGGGCCGGATGCTGATGAAGACGGGGTCATGGATTCGGTGGCCGAGGAGCGAGAGTTCGTGCTCACGTACGAAGGCATGGCCGTTCGGCTGGAGGTCGAACCCCGGGTGACATACGTCATAGAGGCCGATCAATTGGAGAAAGGAAGGCCGACCGAGCCCGCGCCTGACCCAGGGCTATCCGCAGAGGATATCCGCTGGGAGGAGCTGAGGTATGGTGGCATCATTCTGGCAAAGGTCCACAACGTCGGGTCGAAGCGCGCGCGGGACGTGGCGGTCGCCTTCTATGACGGAGACCCGGAAGCGGGAGGCACCGAGATTGGGAGGACACTCGTCCCGAACATCGAGGCGCCGAACGACCTCGAGCCGCGCGCCGTCACGATCGGAGTCAATTGGGCGCCGAGGGAAGACACACACGAGATCTACGTGGTTGTGGACCCGGACGACGAGATAAAAGATGAGATAACGACCCTCAACAACGTCGCGCACACCACGCTGCCGAAAGTGGAGAAGCTCGCAGCGGACGAGAAGAGACCTGTTGCCTCACCTTCCGGCCGCGGACGTTGATGAGCGAAGGCCGTGAGGATGAGAGTTCTGGCACCGCTGACTGACAGCCGGGGGAGTTCCGTCTCGTTGCCGGTTCACTGCTAGGAGAACAGATACGGAGAGATGATCATGACCTTCAGACGCTTCAGAGTTGTAGCGTACGTTGTTCCGGCATTGGCCGTTCTTTCAATAGCGCGGGTTGCATTCGCTGACGTCAAACCGCACGGGTTGTTTGGGGATGGAATGGTGCTGCAGCGGGATACGGCAGTGCCCGTATGGGGAACGGCGGACGAGGGCGAAGAGGTAAGGGTCAGCTTCAACGGGCAGCAGGTTTCAACAAAAGCGACGGATAGAAAGTGGATGGTGAAGCTTCAGCCCATGAAGGCGGGCGGCCCGTTTTCCATGACCATCTCCGGCAGAAACCAGCTCGAGCTCCGGGATGTCCTAGTCGGTGAGGTTTGGGTTTGCAGCGGGCAATCCAATATGGTTCAGCCGGTCGTCAATTCGGAGAACGGCAAACAAGAGGTAGCTAACTCAGCGAACCCCATGATCAGGTTGTTCTCTGTGCCGTACAGAGCCTGCGAGGAACCGGCCAGCGACGTTGCGGGCTCGTGGGCGGAATGCAAACCCGAGACTGTGCGGGGATTCTCCGCGGTCGGCTATTTCTTCGGACGAGACCTGCAGCAGGCTCTCAACGTTCCCGTGGGACTCATCAAATCCTGCGTCGGAGGGACTCGGGCCGAGCTTTGGATGGCGCGGCCGGTGGTCGAGGGAACGGCCGGGACAGAGGACTTCTTCGAATCGTATCAAAAGGCACTCATGGCATACGAGGCGAGCAAGAAAAGAGATGAGGAAATCAGCGCCGAACGCGGCGAGATCCTCAGCAAAGCAAGCGGCGAAGGCCCTCGCCCCTCCCAAGAGCGGTCAGGAAGGAAGCCGCAGGCGCCGCGACCTGCGGGGGGTTACTACTACGGGATGATTTCGCCGCTGCAGCCGTACGCGATCAGAGGCGTCATTTGGTATCAGGGGGAGGCAAACGCCGGTTCAACGAAGAGAGCGGAGGCATACAGACACGTATTTCCCGCTCTGATCAGAAACTGGCGCGCCGACTGGGGCCAGGGAGACTTCCCCTTCCTATACGTTCAACTGGCAGCCTATAGGACCCGCGAGGGCTCCGACTGGCCTCTCCTTCGGGAAGCCCAGGCGATGACCCTCTCGCTCAAGAACACCGGCATGGCCGTCGCGATAGACGTCGGGGAGGAGAACAACATCCATCCAAAGCGTAAGCAGCCCGTCGGTCACCGCCTGGCTCTCGCCGCCAGAGCCCTGGTCTATGGCGAAGATATCCCATACTCCGGCCCGACATACGATGGGATGGAGGTCAAAGGGAACAAGATCAATATTGGGTTCAAGCACACCCACGGCGGTCTGGTTGCCAAGGGACAAAAGCTCGAGGGGTTCACTATCGCAGGTCAGGACAGGAAGTTCGTCGAGGCAAATGCGCGGATTGCCGGGGATAGGATTGTGGTGTCCAGCCCCGATCTTCCTGAGCCCGTACACGTGCGCTATGCCTGGGCCGACTACCCGACTTGCAACCTCTACAACGGCGCGGGTCTCCCTGCCGTGCCTTTCCAAGCACCACTACCTGCTGTTGACAGGATTGGGACTGGAAGCGGGATTTGACCTGCGACCTCGGAAAGACGAGAGACATTGAACGCCCTCTTAGACGGTGCCGGGGCAGACACGCTTGCGATTCTGCCCTCAGAACCCGCCGCGCATCGTGTGCAACGCAGGTTGTCGCATTTCCGGCGGGCGATCCAATTGACAGTTCTAAGCATGATTCAAAGGGCGATTGGGTTAGCAGGTAAACTCACGCAATGAACGTTTGCATTCGCCACTCGCAGCTGTAGCGTGAAGATGCTTGAATAGTTGAGAGAGACGGGAGACAATTACTGCCTTGCGTTACACTGGCGCAAGGCGTGCGGTCGCTCTTTTCCCAGGTCGTGCGTACTGGGTGGTACGGGTGCAGAACGAGGGAAGAAAGCCTCGTACCCTTTGCGAAATTTATACATCCGACGCGTGGTTTCGCGTATTGGAACACTCAGGAGCGAAGAACGATTCCCTGAGGTCGCGGCAGTCATCGTGATTGCGGCGAAAAGCTCCTGACGATTCGACCGCACGCTCGGAAACATGCCGGGCTTGTGGCTGTGAACGCGGATGCGACCATGGAAAGAGCTGTAGATCCGAAGCAGCGGCTGAAAAGGGTCGAATGGCTCATGAGTGTCAAAGTGGCATCAAGTTCCTCTCGCAGCGGGTTTCGAAAGCAGAGTGGAGGACCAGTACATGTGCTTGGCAGGATCTTCAACTGATAGCGGACCGGAAGATGCCGACAGCGTAGAAGGGGCGCCAGTCATGCTGGCGCTTTCAACCTTTAGGAAATCCGACCAGGCCGTCGAACTTGCTATCGAGAAGGCGAGCAAATGCAGAAAGCTGGTCGTTGTTTACGTAATGGACGTAAACCTTTCGCGCTACATGATCGGATCCGACATAGGCGTTTTTCCCCGTTTGAAGGAGCGTTATGAGGAAGAGCTTCTCGAAGAACATCGGAGGCAAGGGGAAGCGAAAGTCGAATCTATTAGTCAAATGGCGCGGGCCAAGGGGATCAGCGTGGACTCACACTTGGTTACTGGGAGGTTCGCTTTGGAGTGCATGAAGATCGTACGGCACGAAAAGCCCGGGATGATCATCACTACCAGGTCGAAAAGACCCAAGTGGATCAAAAAGCTGTTCGGCTCGCCCGTTGACTACTTGATCACTCACGCAGGTTGCCAGGTAATCGAGGCGTAAAGATTGTAATCCAGTGAAAACGGAACGATGCAGACACGATAGATTTATGAGCGGATACGGTCTAATTCAAGCATTCGACGCATGGGACCAAGTATCCGTTGCTTTTGGAACGGCTCGCGTTTCTGGCGGCGACGATGTCAGCACTTTGTTAAGAAGGCTCCTATTCGTCATCGGTAAAGAGTGTCTGGAAGGGCAGGTACCTCAGTTGCAAACCAAATCAATCACCGGGAGCTTTGAATAGACTGAGGGTGGTCCTGCTTGTTGTAGAAGTTGCAAATAAAAGCCGTGTAACCATGCAAGTGTTTCTTGCCGCGCCTTTTCTCTGATAGGCGCAGGCAGTGATCTCGGAAGCTCTGGGTTGGACGGGCGGTAACTTTTTGTGGCTGTCCGCAGCGCTGCTTCTTGACAGCGTGACGGAGGCCTATGTGAAGATTGGGGGGCTTTATATCTTCGGCGCCCCCGGCGCCGGGCCGGGCAACGCCGGGTCGGGTGCAGGCACGGTAAATCCCCTCCCGAATCGACTTTTTGGGTCGGCAACGAGGGATTATGGATCGAGGTAGATATGGCGGAAAAGAGTCTGCAGAAACCCACTGGTTATGACAAATACGTTAACTGGAAGCTCTTCCCGATCCCGCTGGGTCTCCTGATCTTGCTCCTGGTGATCCCCACGCCGCCCAGCATGATGGACGTCGCTGTGGAAAGTTCGATGGCGACCAAGTACGTCCAGGAGTTCTTCGCCCAAGAGTTGTTTCACAAGCCGATTGACGAGCTGGAGCAGTGGGAGCTCCAGATGGTTCATCTGATGGAAGAGAGTGTACAGAGATACGCATTTACCCACAAAGGCTTCCTGAAAGGGGCGAAGAAGTGGTCCGACGGGGATGGCCTCCCTGTAACGCCGCAGCAACTGGCACATGTAATGGCCTATGCTGAGAAGATCCGCACCGAGGAATTCGAGCAGTTGCTGAAGAAGGGATACAAGGTCAAGACGGAGGAATTGCGCTATGACCGGTTGACGGACGCGGAGAAGCGAGTGGCGGCTCGTGGTGGATTCCACGTGCGGGTCGCCGTTGGGACGGTTCTGTTTGTGGTCGCATGTTTCATAACAGAAGCGATTCCGCTTCCCGCAGTAGCGTTCTGCATAGGGATAATCGCGATGTGCACGGGCATCGTCGTGCGGCAAGATGTCGCCGGGCTCTACTGGTCCGACGCGACGTGGTTCATCATGGGCAGCCTCATGTTTTCCGTAGCATTCATAAAGACGGGCCTGGACAAACGCATCGTTCTGATGATTTTCGGTCGGCTCAGGAGTCATAACATCAAGTGGATCACACTGGTTATGATCTTGACGCTTTCGCCGCTGACGATGTTCATGTCCGACCATGCCCTGGCGGCCATGTTCCTACCGATCGGCATGCTGATGTATACCACGGCGACGGCCTCCGCAGGCAGGGAAGACCCCGAACTGGCCAAGATGCTGATGATCACGATCGCCATGGCTTGCAGCCTTGGCGGCTCACTTGCCCCTTCCGGCGCAGCGCGGAACATCATAATGATAAGCTACGCCGAGGATATGTTCGGCATCGACATCGGGTTCGGGGAGTGGTGCGCTTATTGCGCGCCATACCTGTTGTTGGTCATTCCGATCACCTGGATTGTAATCAACTGGCGCTTCAAGCCCTTGATACGGGACCTGGGAGAATCGGTGGGGCGCATCAGAAGAGAGATCGAGAGCGATGGCAGCGGGTGGACGCGGCAGCAAGTTATCGCCCTCGCTATCTTTGTGCTCACGCTGTTCTGCTGGATCACGGAAAAGAACCTCATTCTAAGGCTCACGGGCATCCGCTTCGGGATTGGCGTCTTCGCGGTCATGGGAGCGATGGCGTACATGTTCGCCGGGGTTGTCAATTGGCGGGACTACCAGACCAGGGTTGACTGGGGAGTGGTGTGGCTGTACGCGGGCGCGATCATGTTCGGCCACGTCCTGGTCAAAACGGGGGGTGCATACTGGGTCGCGCGGTCAATTGTCAGCCTCACTGCACGCCTCGGGCTGGGCCAGGGAGTGGGTCTCCTTCTCAGCGGCAATCTCATCACGGGGCTGCTCACCCAGATAATGGCGGACGGCCCCACCTGCGCCGCAGTAGGCCCAATAACCCTTTCGATGGCTGGCCTTGTTCACTCAGGCACAAGCATGCTCCCCTTCGTTGCCATGGGGACCTCCCTTTCCTCGTCGCTCGCCTACTGTTTGGTGATTGGCACCCCGCCGAATGCCATCGTCTACGCCAGCGGCTATCTCGAGCCGAAGGACTACCTGCGCGTGGGCATCATCCTGTGGTTCACCAACATGGCCGCGATAATGCTCCTCGCGGGCGTCTACTGGCGACTGATGGGGTGGGGCGGCTTACCCAGCTTCTGAGAGGGGCTTCCACATCGCCGGCTTTCCACCGCGGGAATCCGTGCGTTAATTCATACACCTCTTCCGGGCGAGGCGCTCTTAGGCGATCTTTGCAAGCATGTGATCCTTCCGGGGGCGGCTTATCATGGGGTCGCGCTTCGGCCCGGAGTCTCTCGCTTGCGCACCACCAGGTGGTACGTGGCGAGGCCCGCCATTCGTCGTAAGCTGGCCAACGAAGTACGGGTTTGGAGGGTGGATAACCGCCTCGAGTTCATCTCGAAGCACCTGGACATGTGGGCGTACTGGGAGGTGGTCAAGCTGGACTTCATCCGGTTGGGGAAGGGGACGGTGCGCCTCAATTCAGGCGCAGGGTGAAGGAATTTATGTCTCGGCAGAGGCTAGGCAGGGGCTGCGAGGGTTGCAGAGGGGTCAACGATTTGTGAGCGTGGCGCACTGTCGGGCGGGGAATATAGCTCATTTATGATTTCGGCGTTGTCGTGAGGCCCCCCAGCCATCCCGCGCCGCGGAACGGGCGCAGCGGTGGCAATCACGTCTTTTGCGATCATCCCATGCTGCACATTCTTCCTGCTTTTTGCCGCCCCGCGGGCCTACGAGGGGGTAAATCGGACAGGAGGGGAAAATTTCTAAAAATTCTCCTTGACATTCACGGATCTGCGCTCTATATTCTCTATAGCGTGGAAGATGGAGGCATGGAGCTCCGTCTATGTGTTGCCTTCGGCGGAGAAGAAGGGTGCAGAGAAGCATTGGAGGGTGTTAGGATTTGAATCAGGAAGGAGGTGGTACGATAGGCGGAATATTAGGTGAAGCAAGAGGAATGTATCGGGTCGTTCGAGCTGTATCGCGTATTGGCTGTTGTGACAGGTAGGTGAAAGCAGCGTATGATGTCTAGAAAGAACCTTAGGAAGTTGGTGTTTGGCTTTGTCCCGGTACTCTGCATAGCAGTCGGACTGGCTGTGGTCACGCCGAAGGTTGTAGCGGATGCCAAGGCTACGGGCGGAGGTTGCCTCGAGGCTTGCACTTCTAACTCGACGTCTAAGGCGTGCTCACATTCGCAGTGCAGCCCGCGAGTCATCGTTTGCCTCGGTTCCGGCGACAACGAATGCCACCCTACGGACTACTGTACGAATGGGGACGGATGCGGCAGCGAGACGAAAGAAGCCGGTGGGGATTGTTATTGAGGTAGTGGATGCCCCAGTGATTGCGTTGGTTGGATAAGTTGGGTGACGCGAAATGTAATGGCACGAAGGGCAATGTCTTGTCCGCGCGCTTGCGCAGAGAAAGGAGGCTCACAGAGGCCGTATAAGCTCTACGTTAGAACCTGGACCAATCTTACCAAGGTCCGAGGGGGGTATTAACCGGAGGGCAACCAGGACGGAGGCGTGTTAATTTGAGGGTTCTTTCCTGAAGGGCCGCCGAAGGTGAAAATCTCAAAACTAATTGCTTTGGGACTGGGGATCGGTGCGATTCTCTTGTGCGTGTCGGTGCGCGGTGAGGGTGCCGAGGCCACACCAAAGGGTATTCTCAGGGAGTATCAGCGCACACTCGACAGCATATCTACCGTATATGCGATTGACGCCGAGTCGGATAGTACGCTCGAGACGGGGGGGGGAGAAAAGAAGAGAACCTTCACGGAGTATCAATATCGACGTGATGGGGACCGGATTGATCTCCGCTACAGCCGCTTTCCAGATGACGGCCAGGGCAATAAATCTTCGTTGCCGGATTACCACAACCGCGCCATCATCAATGAAAAGGACGAGGGGATCTTCTATTATGGCCGGGAGCCCATCCCCGAATATGTCGTCTACACTATCGAGGGGCGGAAAGAGATGGGATATGCGCGCGCACAGATGGGAGGGGGGGAGGGGTTGGACGGCTTTTTTGCGCATGATGCAGTAAGTGCCGTGGAACTGCTCGAGAAGGCGCAAAGCGTTGTTCTCCTTCCTGAGATGGAGAGTGTTGATGGGTCTGCGTGTTATGTCCTGGATGCCGCCACTGACCATGGTCACTACACGTTGTGGATCGATCCGAGCCATGGGTACCTCCCCCGGAAGGTCCTCATCAAAAAAGGCGGAGACAACATCTACGGTTCCACTCCACTAACTCAATTTCCGTCCCTGTCCGAAGTGGAGTTTTTGTTTGCGGAGGTACAAATTGAAGAAATAGAAGGCGTGTTCGTCCCCACATCGTGTGTGATGAGGGAGGTGTCGACGGACCCAAACGGCATGCGCCGGACTCTCCAGATCAAGCACAAGCGAACCAACATCAACCGTCACCCCGATTTCGAAGCCCTGGGCGCATTTAAGGCTGACCTGCCTGACGGCATCAAGGTTCATCATCAGGAATTCGTGGACACTGGCGTAGCATTTGAGTGGAAACACGGGGGTATTGGTCCGGCCTTTGAGGAAATGGATGTTGCCAGTGCTGATATCGTGGCCGATCAGCTCAGGACAGAAGGATTCCTCGGCGAGAGAGCTTCAGGGGAAGGAGCTAAGGGGAGTGCTCGAGGAATAGCGGGGGGTCATGTTGACGAGGCCGCAATGCCAGCAGCCGTGCAGGAGGCTCCCGTTGCGGGCCCGGCGCACCCCTGGCGCGTCCGTTCGACCCTCGTCGGAGCGCTGCTGCTCGCGCTGGCCGGCTGCGCCTTTCTCCTATATCGCCGCAAAAAGGCGCAAGCGCTAAGACGATGAAGACTGTGCATCGCTGGGCGGCCGTACTCGTTGCCTTCTCTCTCTCGTGCGGTCTGGGCGCGCCTATGTGCGTGGGCGCGGACGGGGAAAGTGGGGCGCGACAGTCCCGACCGACAGGTCCTAGGCGGCAATCTTTTCCGCCGTACTGTGGCATCTATTGTTTGTATGCGATCATTAAGGCAGCGGGCCGGGATATCAGCTTTGAGGATCTCCTCAAACGCGAATACGTCGATTCGTGGAAAGGTAGCTCACTGCCGGCGCTGAAGAAAGCCGCCCAAGACAACGGGCTGTACGCCGAGATCGTCGAGAATTTGACCACCCGGGACCTCAGAGCGTGCCCGTATCCTCTTATCCTTCACGTGAAGACCGATGCCTCCTCGAAGGAGTACAATCACTACGAGCTGTTTCTGGGCACGGGAAAGGGTCTCCTCAGGTTGTACGATCCACCTAAAGCCATTGCCTTTGTGCGACGCGCAGAGTTGGCACCGCGGTGGGACGGAATAGCGTTGATCGTGTCACCCTCACGGATCGATACCGCGATCATCCTTGGTTCGGCGCGGAAGCGTTTTATGTTCCATGCTCTGCTTGTGGGGGCGATCGTTCTCTTGCTCCTTTGGGGCAGGCAACGATGGCTGCCAGCATGGGATACCTTGTCCCGAATTCGCAGATGCCTCCTGGCGGCGGCGCAGGGAGTCGGATTGCTGCTTGTTGCGACGCTGACCGGAATGATCTTTCATTTCGCGAACGAGGAGGGCTTCCTGGCCCACCCCAACGCCACGGCCGGCATTGAACAGGCACATCGGGCCTCTTTCATCCCGAAGGTAAATGCGGACGAGGTGGGCCGAGGGCTTAGGACCGGCGCGATCATTGTCGATGCGAGACTTCATCGCGACTACGAGGCTGGGCACATCGAGGGCGCGATCAGCATCCCGGTAACGGCTACCGACGACGAGCTTCGTAAGGCGGTGGACGGAATACGAAAGACTACGCCTATTGTTGTGTACTGTCAAAGCGCGGGCTGTTCGTTCGGCGAGAAGGTGGCCGTCGCACTCTCCACCGAAGGATTCAGCAGCGTGTTCATCTTCAAAGGCGGTTGGCTTGAGTGGGAGCTCACCACCCGCCGGTAAGCGATTCTCACTATGCTTCGTGAATCTGCTACCAGGAGGCACCCTGCTCACTGGCTCCGGGTGATCCTTCGCGTAGGACTGGGCTGCCTCCTGCTCTGGGACGGTCTGATCAAGATACGGCACCCGTACTGTTTTCTGTCGAGCGTGTACGACTTCGAGCTTACGGGGCCCCGGCTGGGGATTTTCGTGGCGATGGTGATTCCCTGGCTCGAGCTGTTTACCGGTTTGTGTGCCGTGGGAGGCGTTTTCGTCGGGGGTGCGTTTTTGTCTGCCGCCTTTCTCATCGCGATGTATGCTTTCGCGAACATATCTGCCTCATATCGAGGTCTCTCTGTAGACCGTCTTGGTTCGGTGTCTGGAGGAGCTGTTAGCTACGTTACAGCAATGTGGGCATGCCTTTTGTTGATCTTTTCTGTGACGGGCTGCATCTTGGTGATTGGTATTCCCACTTCCACGTCGGCCCGAGTCGCGCCGGAGGGGCACCACTACTAGGCCGTAGGCCCAGCGTGCGCCGGTCTCGATGAATGTCTGAAGGGCGTCTTTCTTGTTCAGCGAAGCCCGGAAACCGTGAATGGCGAAAGGTGACTCGCTGAATCGGTGGACTGCATATTCGATTTCCTTGGCGCGGCCCTGGACTGCCAGGAGAACGCCGAGGGAAAGCTGGATGCCTCGCACCACGGCCTTCGGCGTGTACCTAGCGACGTAAGTCATCGCTCCCGTGGTTCCAAGCAGCAGCCACGCAAAGCCCATGACCAGCCCTGAAGTGTAGATCTTCTCCGGTGCCCAGGCCTGAGCAATGGCCGCCACGGCAAGCACCTTCATCGGCTCAATGGGCATCGGCAGCCTGTAGGTCAGTCCAGTGGCCACGTTCGCCAGCCCCATCATGACGAGGAGCCCAGCGGGATTCATTTTGCAGACTGTTATGTAGCCGATGGCCAGCGGCAGCAGCGTGCCCGAATCGCCCAGCGATCCGGCCAGCTCGCGCAGATTGAATTGAAAGGATCCGACGCGCATCGTTCCCTGTCGATCAAGAACGGGGAATTCTATCACCTGGGGGGGAACCAACGAAAGCCTGCCTGCGTTCACGCAAACGAAGCTTTCGGCTGCGTAGTTGTGGCGTCGTCGGCCAGCTATCCCAAGCCCGGCTGCTTCAGGAAAAGACGCCGTCCCTCTTCCTCCCCGGCGAGCGTGCTGGCCCGCTCATCGGAAACGGGAGAAAAACCTGGGTCTTCAAACCTGCGACACGCGGATTTTTTCTGTCACGCTTCGGATTGCGATTGACGTAAGTCTAGTAGCGGAGCAGGGATTCGAACCCCGGACCCACGGATTATGATTCCGCTGCTCTAACCACTGAGCTACTCCGCCTCTGTACGTTTCACGACCATTCTATTATCAGTAGATATCCTTGTCAACGCACCGGGTCCGCCCTGACAAGGCGGGCGGCGCGGACTACTTGACGTAACCGAGCGCCCTCAGGCGGTCGAGGGTCTCTTTGTCAAGACGGCGGGGCGCGGCCTTAACGAGTGGGGGTGTGGCCTGTGTGCCCTGGGGTTCCTCAATCGAAAGGTCCGTTTCCAATCGCCATAGGAAACATCCGGTCCCCCATCCGATGAGTATGCCGCTGGTCGCTTCCGGATTAGCCGCTAACGCCTCCGACGCGCCCTGCACCCGGAGAGGGAGGGACGTGGGGCTTCTACATAGGGCCCCCAGGTAGACCCTCCCGGGCTGCAGTTGCTGACCTTCTGCGAATACGTCGAGCATGATGGAAGCATCAGGAGGCGAGAGGGAAAAGTCCACGCCGATGTCGGTGACGTCCATCTGTCCACTCAGTTCTATCTTCTGGCGACTCGCGGTTAGCTGCGTCTGCGGTCGTCGCGCGAAAGCCGGATATGCCTCAATCCTCTCGAAGCTTCCATCAGTGACCAGTATGGCTCGCATTGATCGCCTCACTGCGTCGCTGCTCAGCCGAAGCGAGAAGTCGGCTGCCATAAACCTTGCTTCGACTGCTCCCTTGAGCTTGGCCCCGGCTTCGGGAATCTCTTCCAGCACATTTCTCCGTTCTTCGGGGTCCTTCTGGAGGTCGAAAAGGTACTCCTTGGGTTCTGGCATCAAGCGGCGGACATACTTGAATCCCCCCGCCAGGACGCCGTAGAGCATGTCGAATCTCCCGCCGCCGTATCGCGTTTCGCAGGCGAACACCTGACGGCCGTGGATGTTGCTGCCTGCCTCGCCCTTAATCAGCGGAAGCAAGCTCTTGCCGACGACGCACGGTGGGCACTCCAGTCCGAACATTTCGGCCACCGTGGGGGTGATATCGGCCGTTGTGACGACCGCATCGGATCTTCCTGCCCGCGAGGCCATCCAGGCAGCACGAACAACGAGCGGAACCCTCATCTCGACGTCGTAGAGCGTGTGGCCGTGATCCCAACGAGGCGGATCGTGCCCTTCCTCCCAGAACTTCTCCCCGTGGTCGGCAACGAGAAGCACCATCGTCTTGTCGTACATCTTCCTGTCCTTCAGCTCGCGCACAAGCTCTCCAAACCACCTGTCGGAATAGTGAACCTCGCCGTCGTAAAGCGCCACAACGTGGGCGACGTCGGCAGGAGTACCTATTACTGAGAAGCTGTCGGGTGCGGGATTTCCCTCGTCGTCGTAGATTTTCCCGGAGACTTTTCCGTCGTAGCTTTGCTCAAACGGGCGTAGGTCTTCCTCAGGAGGAACATAAGGCGCATGCGGATCGATCGTGTGGACATACATGAAGAACCGCTCATCAGAGTGCTTCTCCAGCCATTTTTCTATGCTGGCCTGAACCGCCTCGGCTCGTATCTTGTTCCGGGCGTAGTCTATGCCTTCCCGGGGCTCTACGGAGTCGAATTCGTCAAAACCCTGCCAGAAATTGTAATAGGACCCGCCAACCCATCCGTTCGTAACGAAGGCGACGGTCGTATATCCGGCGGCTTTGAACATTTCGGCAAGAGTCACGCACTCGCTCCTAAGGCTGGACCACGAGTGATTCGCGCCGTGATAGTCGGGAGGGAGACCTGTCAGGACAGTCGCGGTCGAAGGCTTCGTCCATGTGGAAGTGGCCCTGGCCTGTGAGAACAGGAAAGCCCCTTCCGCAAAGGTGTCTATGTGCGGGCTGGTCGGCTTCTCGTATCCGTAGCAGCCAAGGTGGTCGGAGCGGAGGGTATCTATCAGGTAAATGATCGCGGAATGGTCGGCGGCTTCGTCCGCGGTGACGAGCCGTATATCAGAGACGGCGAGATTGGCACGCTCATCACCCATGTTTTTCACCGAGAGGATGAGCTTCGCGGGCAAATCGGCGGGGGAAAGCTTGGCTTCGGCGAAAGCCCATCGTGGCTCTTTGCTTTGTTGGATGTTGGCCGAGAGAAGCGTTTTTTCACCGTTAGGCGCCACCAAGCGGACTCGGAAATTGAGAGGCCCGGTCCCGGCTTCTTCGAGCGCGTAGGAGAACCTGAGTGCGGCCCCTTCTGCCACCTGGGGTACCGCGAATTCCACGTCTCTTCCCACTTCGATTATCCAGCTATTGTGAGAGACGGTTCCAAGCTTTACGCGCTTTCGCTCAAGCTCGCCCGCGGGAGCGACGTGCTTAGGGCCGGGGGGGTCGGCGGCGGGCCAGAAGGGGACTTCATATTCCTCCTGAAAAGCCGCGAAACGCTCATAAGGCTGTTGAAAACGAACGGATTCCTCCCGGGCAGGCAGGATCTCTGTCTCGGGGATGTTCGCACACAAACCCTTCCGCAGGCCGACGACGCTGGCGAGGAGCGCGAGGGCGCAGACGAGCACAACTTCCTGCGCTGTAGAACGACTCAGGCGTACCATTTGAGATAACCTCCGAAAATCATGTCTCCACGGATTCATTTTATGCGGACCCTTCCTCGTGTCAACCTCCGAGCGAACCTGAGGCCTTGCCTGGATAGAATCGGGATGTATAATTGCAGTCTGACGTTTCGTGAGCAACAGACGGGAGGAATGCGATACCCGAAGTTCCTATTGTCTACTACTCGAAGTCCGGAAACACGGAGAAGGTGGCGGAATATGTTCGTGAAGGAGTCGAGTCGGAGGGAGTCACGGCGAAGGTGTCGCCCGTTTCGGAGGTGCACCCTTCCGACCTGCTCGAACCGGAGGGTATTATAATCGGCTCGCCGACCTACTATGGTGGGATGGCTGCGGAAATCAAATCACTCCTTGACCAGAGCGTGCGCTATCACGGCAAGCTCGTGGGAAAAGTGGGTGGCGCTTTCTCGTCTGCGGCCAACGTCGGTGGCGGCAACGAGACTACGGTAAGGTCGATCCTCGATGCGCTTCTGATTCACGGGATGGTTATCCAGGGACTGGTTAAGGGTGACCACTATGGCCCGGTGGCGGTCGGGGCTCCGGACGAGCGCGCTGCCACGCGGCGGTCTTTCTGCGCGGAAGCGCACGGTCCCTGCGACTCCCACATGCGGCCGTCTATCGACCAGGGGATAAGCGGTGGGGACGCGAACGGAACAAACTAGGGGGACGGAGCCGGCCGTATTCGCCGCACTGTTCTTCAGCCTTACTCTCTTCCTCTTCGCACCCAGCCAGGTCTACCTAACTAACCCGCAGGATTTCCACTTCCTGTGGCCCGACCTGTTGATTCGCTTGACTCCAATAGCGTTGTTCTGTGCTCTGCTGCTAATAGTCCTTCTGTACCTCGTGCGGCGATACCATGCAGTTTACGAAAAGGCCGTTTCGTTACTCATTGCGCTTTCGGTCTTGCTTTGGGTCCAGGGAAACTTCCTGCTTTACAGGCTTAGGGTGCTGGACGGGCGTCCGATAGATTGGAGTCCTTACAGGCATTATGCGATTATCGAGGGCGCTCTTTGGGCGGCGGTTCTTGTATTTGCTTACGCAAAAAGTCTGCTTTTGTTCAGGCACGCCAGGAAGGTAGCGGCCACCTTCATCGCGCTGCAGCTGATAAGTACGGGGTTATTGGCCTTTCAGCAATGGCGGACCCCAAGCGGCTCGAAGTACACGGCCGACGACGACCACGCCTTTGTCTTCTCCAGAAATAGGAACGTCATTATCCTGCTGCTGGACAGTTTTCGCTCGGATGTCTTCCAGGAGATAGTCGCTGAGGACAGTACGTATGCGGAGATCTTCGACGGCTTCACGTTTTTTCGCAACGCGCTAGGTGGTTACCCCACAACGTACCCTTCTGTTCCTCTCATACTAACAGGCTACCACTACGACAGCGCAGTTCCGCTGGCGGAATTTATGAAGACGTGTTACCTCTCGGATTCGTCGATCCCAAGGGTCTTGCTCCGAGACGGCTACCGCGTCGACTTGCTGGCCGCAGTCCCCGTCATCCATATGAGTGACGAAGTGGCGAGCAATTTTCGCAAAGCACGCCCGCGCGTGGGCCTGGGCACACTGGCACGGATTTATGATGTTGCGCTGCTGAGGTACGCCCCCTTATTGGCCAAGCGGCATCTCTTCAGGAACAACGTTGGGCCTTTTGAGAGGATCTCCCCGCAGTTCGGGAAAGAGCGACATGTTCTGCCTACAGGACAAGACCTCCATTTTATGGACAGGTTCCTGAGCGAAGCTGAGCTGGCGAGCCCGCAGCCTACTTTCAAATTCTACTGTCTTAAGGGCTCCCACCCGCCGTTCACTCTGAACGAGCGCCTGGAGTTTGAGAACATGCCGTGGGGATGGGATAGCTATAAGCGTCAGGCGAAAGGTGCACTAAGGATTACTGGAAGCCTGCTCCAGAAGCTGCAGGAACTGGGCATATATGACGCTTCACTCATTATTGTCACGGCGGACACCGGCCTTAGCTTGAATGGGGGCGGCGAAGATGAACAAGGGCGTAACCGCGTGCGCGAGTATCTGGGGCTGTCCGAGGGCAGACAGCCGTGGCTCGTACCGTCACAAATACGAGCCCGGGGCCTTCCCCTGGTCCTGGTGAAGCGGTTCGACGAAAGGGGCCGAATGAACACTTCGGATGCACCCGTCTCCCTTGGCGACATCCCGAGAACCATCGCGAGCGAGCTCGGCATGGATGGCCCGTTCGAAGGGATCTCGTTTTTTGAGGTTGGCGAGGCACAAGGGCGCGAACGGCGGTTTCTGTACTACACCTGGGCGAATGGGTCCTGGAGCCGCGACTATCTGCCAGTCATGCGTGAGTACCTTGTCACAGGCCATTCGTGGCTCGCTTCCTCGTGGCGGCCAACCTACAGGGAGTTCTCGCCCGGCGAAGAGAGATGTTGTCCCCCGGAGACTATCGTGTTCGGTGAACCAGTGCTTTTTGGCCGAGAAGGGAATTCGACTCAATATCAGGGTTGCGGCTGGTCTGATCACGAGGAAGGGTGGACTTGGACAGACGGAACGATTGCTTACCTGGCCATTCCGCTTCCCGGTCATGACAAGGATGTCGTCATGAAGGCAACCTTAGCGCCCTTCTTGTGGGAGCACGGTCCGGCAAAGCAAACAGTAAGAATCTACGCTGATGGGGAGCGGATCGGGCTGTGGGAAGCCGACCGGGGGGGCGAATACGCGGTGAGGATTCCGCGGGAATATCTCCGAGCATCGACGCTGACTATCCGCTTCGAGTTACCGGATGCTGCATCGCCCAGCGAAGTCGGCTCGGGTGTGGACCCGAGGAAGCTCGGCCTCTCAATGAAGGCAATCGTGTTCGAGGAGTCGGATGATGCTCGCGGCGAAGCGGCCGGCGACGGTGCGCGCAGCGCCGGGCCGGCCGGAACGAGAGGCGATGCGGCTATACGATAGGGGGACAGGTACATGTTCGACTCGGCTGTCTTTTTTGCCTACATTGATCCCGGCACGGGAAGCATAATCTGGCAGATTGTGGCGGCTGGCCTAGTGACGGCCGGCTTCGCCTTGCGCTATGGATGGCAGCGTATCCGGCGCCTGTCTAGAAGGTCACCGCGGCAGGAGGAGCCTACCGAGGCGAAGCAGGAATCGCAGGGCAAAGGGAACGATGAACGCGAAGGGGAATGAGGGTGGGCGGCTGCCGAGCTCGTTTCGCGACGTTGCCGGGTTTGTGTTCGAGAAGGACGGTGTACTATACCGTCAGGTGAATCACCACGGCGCGCGGGCGTACGACCGGTTGATGAGTTCCGGCCTTTACCGGAAGCTGGTAGATGAGCGGCTGCTCATCCCGCACGAGGAAGTCTCAATCGAAGGCCCGGAGCCAAGCATGGCCTACAAGATCATCGCGCCGGCTCCTGTTCCCTTCATTTCTCACCCTTACGAGTGGTGCTTCTCCCAACTGAAGGACGCAGCATTGGCGACGCTGCGAGTCCAGGAGTGTGCCCTCGAGTTCGGCATGATGCTCAGGGATGCAAGCGCTTACAACATGCAGTTTGTGGGTGGCCGTCCGGTGCTGATAGATACCCTTTCTTTCAAGATCTACGAACCCGGCGAGCCCTGGCCTGCCTACAAGCAGTTCTGCCAGCACTTCCTGGGCCCGCTGGCACTGAAGGGGCTCCGGGACCGCCGGCTGGCCGGATTGACGCGTGTCTACATAGACGGTTTACCGTTGGATCTGGCTTCCGCGCTGTTGCCTCTGCGCACCCATGCCTCGTTCGGGCTCCAGACTCACATCCACTTGCATGCCAGAAGCCAGCGAAGATACGCCGCCAAGCCGGGAAAAGCCAAAGGGGCGAAGCTTCACGAGTTCGCTTTACGCGCATTGATAGACAGCCTCAAGCGAACTGTTGCCGGCTGCCGCCTTCGCGTGCGACCCAGCGCGTGGAGCGAATACTATGCTTCGACGAATTACACGGCGGAAGCGCTGGCCCGCAAACAGCAGCTAGTGGCCGAGTTCCTGGATGAAATCCGGCCGCAAATGGTCTGGGATCTGGGCGCCAACGTAGGCCGCTTCAGCTTTATTGCCGCCGAGAAGGCGATTCAGACGGTTGGTCTTGAGAGCGACCACGTCGCGGTGGAGCTGAGTTATCTTGAGTGCCGGAACCGCGGTGTCCCGAATTTCCTCCCTCTCGTGCAAGACCTGAGCAATCCCAGCCCGTCGCTAGGCTGGGGTCACGCCGAGCGTCAGTCCCTTGAACAGCGCGGTCCATCGGACATGCTGCTTATGCTGGCAATAGTCCACCACCTCGCGATCGGAAACAACGTTCCGCTTCACGCGATTGCTGATTTCGCCGCGCGGCTGGGCAAGTGGCTGGTCGTAGAGTTCATCCCCAAGGATGACTCCCAGGTGCAGAGACTTCTGGCGAGCCGCGAGGATATATTCGAGTCCTATACTCAAAGCCGATTCGAGGCAGAGTTCCAGGCGCTTTTCCGCATCAAAAAATCGGTCCCGATAACCGGTTCCAAGCGGACGCTGTACCTCATGCAGAACCGGACGGATTTGGCCGTATGCACGAGGCAGACCCCGGCTAACAAGCGATGCTAGGTACGACCTCCACAAGGCAGCCGAGCGACCGGAGCTTCCCAAGTTCGCGTTCACTGATATGAGCAGTCTCGCCGCGCGCCGGCGGCGTTGAGTTCTGTGCTTTGGCGAAGTCCGATCGCGCATTCCCACTGGGATGGAGGTCAGCAGCGAGGAGCTGCTTCTCTCCCCTCTTGGCTATCAAGCGGGCGCGAAACCTAAGGGGGCCGGAGGCCGCCTCTTCGAGAGCATAAGAGAACGTCACTGTTGCAGTCCGTCCTATCTTATGCGGGGTGAATCCTACCCGGCATTCCAGTTCGATTATCCAGCAGTTGTGTGATACCGTTCCTGGCTTCAGACGCTTGCGCGGTAGCTCCGAAGCCGGCATGAGGTGTCTGGGTCCGGGCGGATCCGCGTCGCGTCAGAGGGGGGACTTTATATTCCTGCCGGTAGGCGGCGAAAAGTTCGTAAGGCTGGGCGAACCGGGCAAATTCCTGCCGGGCAGGCATGATCTCTGTCTCGGGCATGTTCGCGCACAAACCCTCCCGCAGGCCGACGACGCTCGCGAGGAGCGCGAGAACGCAGGCAAGCGCGACTCCGCCTAAGTTGGATGCGAGTCACTCAGGGGGCGGGCTTGTTTGGGCAGGATTGGCAGGTATAATTACGGTTCGAGGTTTCTCGAACAGAAGACGGGAGGGATGCGATGCCCAGAGTCCTCATCATCTATTACTCGAAGTCCGGAAATACGGAGAAGATGGCTGAATACGTTCGGGAGGGGGTTGAGTCGGAGGGAGTCGCGGCGAAGGTCTCGCCCGTTTCGGGGGTCCACCCCTCCGATCTGCTCGAACCGGAGGGTATTATAATCGGCTCGCCGACCTACTATGGTGGGATGGCTGCGGAAATCAAATCACTCCTTGACCAGAGCGTGCGCTACCACGGGAAGCTCGTGGGAAAAGTGGGCGGCGCTTTCTCGTCTGCCGCTAACGTCGGTGGCGGTAATGAGACGACGGTCAGGTCAATCCTGGATGCGCTGCTGATCCACGGTATGATTGTGCAGGGGCTGGTGAAGGGGGACCACTACGGTCCCGTGGCCATCGGTGCTCCAGACGAGCGCGCTGCCAACTGCTGCAGGGACCTGGGCGTGCACGTAGCCCTTCTGGTAAGGAAGCTTTTCGGATGAGCGCCGTGTGGGTTACCGACCGCAAAGCTCGAAAGATGCTGCTCGCCGTCGTGGTCTGTGCCTTCGGCGCGTGGGTGG
>CAZUUK010000035.1:0-2174 GCA_964622675.1 uncultured Planctomycetota bacterium
CCGCCCACTCGGCTGCGTGTCTCTCGACCAGCCACGGGATGTCGGTGGGACGGACCGGCAGGGTGCGGAACTTCTGCGTAGGGGAGGGGAGCTTATCCGTATCAATCGTAACCTTGCCGAACCCGAAGCAGGCCCGGTAGCCGTGTCGGGGGTAGTACGACGGGTGGCCGTAGAGAAAAGCCAGAGAAAAGCCTTCACGTCTTCCGAGCTCATGACCGTAACGAATCAATTGTCCGCCGATGCCGGTACGCTGGCGCTCCGGAACGACGGCTATCGGTGCCAGGGCGAGGGCCGTAACTGTTTTTCCCATCAGCCTGATTCTTGCGGGACTAAACAGCACGTGGCCGACCATCTCGCCGCCATCCCAGGCTGTGATGGAATATCGTCGATCAAAAAGCGGGCAGTAGTCCCTCATGAGCCGGACGATGTTGGCCTCGCCCATTGCACCGAACGCGCTGCAATTGACCATGTCGATCGCATCTTCATCGCCTGGCATCTCACTTCGCAGTCTAATGCTCATTCGCCGTCTCCTCGTCGTCTCTCTCTCATTGGTTTGCTATCATTTTGTGCGCTGGCGCCTGCGCGGAGGCGTTTTCCCCGGTCATGGCACGAGGCCAAGTTCGTGCGGTTTGGCGAAGGCGTATCCCTCGTGGAACAGGTGGGGCTCGCGCGCTATGAAAAGCGCGTCAAGGACAATGCGGCAAGCCTCCGGGATGTCGCATCCTTCGTGAAGAAGCGAAAGCTCGGTGGGAGTGGCGTAACCCATGATCGCACGGGCCATGGCCTTTCGCGGGAGATGTATGCAAGGGGCGTCGGTCCCGGCGTTGCCGGCTATCGCAAGCTCGCGGGCCAGCCGCAAAGCCACCTCCTCGTCCTCCGTGCGCAGACGGATTGCCGACGGTGCGTCGCTGGCGAATCTCTTCCATCGGGTGTTCAGTTCAGGCAGCATCTGTTTTACGGCCAGCGGGAGATCCGCGAGATAGAAGGCGTCAACATCCTCGCCATCGTCGGTGTAGCTGCGCTCCTGCGCTGCGCACCATCTGAGTTCGCCGCCGGTCAGGACTGCAACGCGTGCGAGCGGGTCGTCGCGTCGGCAGTTGATTCGAATCCAGTTGAACCCCAGGTCTTTTGCTTCCTCCGCTATCGCCCTGAGGAGGCCGGCCGCCGCAGCAACGTCTGCAGCCCAGGAGTCCATGACTGTCAGGGTCTCGTTCCCCTCGGGCGGCTTGAAGCCAGCAGTGGCCCCTCCGTTTGGGAGGTGGCCGGCCCAGACCTCGCCTAGTACGGCAAACGCGCGAATCGCCTCGTCATCTGCGCGGACCAAGCGAACGCACTTTGCGTCAGGCCGCCAGCGTTCATCACGGCATTGCAGGCCGCGGCCCAGCGGGAACGGCTGGCGAAAGAGTTCCTCGCAAGCTTCCACCTCGGTCTGAGGCGGCTTTTCTGCGACCGGGGCAGCATGCAGATTCAACGCGTCTTTGACTCTCAACAGAACCATGCAGTGATGAAAGCAAGGAGCGTAGCCTACGGCTGAGGTATAGAGACCTTTTCTTCCGTGGTCGTAAGCGAGTGGGTAACCCGCCTTTCGCATCCAGTCGAACAGGTCCGTCATGAGTTGCTTGAAATAGCCGCGACCGCGAAGCTCAGGTGGAACGAATGGGTATTCGGGAAGGCACATTCCCATCTGTGCGCACCCGATCGGATACTGATGCACGAAAACCTGCACGCAAGCCACAGGGCGACCGTCATCCTCCAACCATCGCAAGTGATCGGCAAAGGGATTTTCGGGAGCTCCTGCGAGAAACCTGCGGGCATGCGCGCACGTCTTTCCTTCCACGAATTCCTTTATGTTTTCTACGTCTGCGAGCGTTCTGGCAACATGAGTTCGCATGATGGATCCTCTACCTGGAGAACGTGAAGGTTGAATTCCACCGCGCTGAGATGTGTGCTCCTTTTCATCGGTTTTCTCCTTCCTGTTCTGGCAGGATCCAGCTACGCTTCCTGACTTCCGGCGAATCTGACTCCCTCCAAGAGAAACGCCGGCTTTACGAGCGACGGAGCGTTCACGGGAAGCAGTGCAAGTTCGTTATCGTCGCTGGCGATCCGCTTGACTGTAAACGCGTCTCATTCGGAGATATCTTAGCTTCTGTTTTTATGACTCCTCTAACTTTTTC
>CAZUUK010000035.1:2184-31191 GCA_964622675.1 uncultured Planctomycetota bacterium
TGTTTCGGTGCGCTTCAGGAGGACCCGGTCGCTCAGAGGTTTCACCTTCATTTGTTTCTCTCCTTTCGAGTTTGCCGGGACCTCACTATGGGCCCAGGTCTTCCGCAAGTTTGAAGGTGTCCAATGGAAACGGCGGCTGCGCGAGCGGACGGACGGCGAGCGACAGCAGTGCCAGTTCGTTATCGTCGCCGGCGATTCGGTTGGCGCGCAGAGCGCCGCATTCCCGGCAGCGGTGAATGATGACCCATTCGCCTCCTCGACGTACCGAGACCGCGATCGGTTCCATCAGCCCCGGGCAGGTTGACTGCCGGTCGCCGGTGCGGACGTCAACGTGAAGGCTCCACAGGCAGCGGGGACAGTGGTTGCGATGTTCGGTGCCTGCGGCCGTCGCGGAGATCGCGTGGCTGCAGCGTCGGCAAACGAACGGCGACTTGGGCACGGCCACTTCGCGTTTCGATTGGTTCCACTTGTCCAAGGGTTTCTCCTGGAAGACGATGTTTCGATGTGGAGGTCCGGTGGCGCAAGTGAGAATGGGAACGCCACGGACGTGTGTCACGCCCGCGGCTGGGCTGAGTGGAGACGAAAGCGGCCGCTCCCGAAGGAACGGCCACGAAACTTGCCTGCTGTCAGAACTGACCGCTCAGACCATGGCCCACCGGGGGCGTGACAACGTGACGAGTTGTTTTTGGCCTACCAGCATACTCGTGCCCCCTTTCCAGGCCAATCTGTCCAACAAATACCTTGCGCGTGCAAGACTAAGTTTAAGACGAGATCCGAAAGTGTCAAGGCAAATCTTGAAATAGAATGGCTAATTCCAGTGCACCGGGCATCGGATCATAGGTAACGGTCCACGTCAAATGTTGACAGCAAGTGTCGCGCGTGGGAGAATTTGGGCGCGGGAAGGGGCCGTTAGGGGGACGACAGGTGGCTGACTTGAGCTGCACTTCTTAGACCAGATGGTGTCACGGGGCGCGGTGTGTCGAGAGCGCAGTTGCCAGGGTCTCGAAGGAGTACCGTGAGAGGGCAGGGGAGAGGAAAGCGGATGAAACCAGACGGGTGTGCTTCGCCGAAGACAGCAACCAGTTGGCTGAATGGCGCCTTGCTGCTTATTGTGGCGGCGGCAGTTACGCTGGGCGGCGCAGAGCGTGGGCTCCTCGCTGCAACGGTCAATGTAGACTACAACACCGAGTATCAAACGATGGAAGGCTGGGGGGCGTCCTCGAATTTCTACGAGAACGTAATGACTGGGATGAAGGAGCCGCAGCGAAGCGAGGTTTACGACCTGGTGTTCAATGAGCTCGGCACGAATATCCTGTGCATAAGGCTCTATTCTGACTTCCAGCCTGCCGAGGGCGCACCATACGACTGGGCGGTAATGGCGAACCAGCGGTGGATACTCAACGCGGCCATGGCACGCGGCGATATAGATTACGTTTGGATTAAGGTCTCGAGCCCGCCCGGCTGGATGAAAGACAACGGGGATAATGCCAACGGGGGTCACGTGCTTCCGGAATACTACGACGACTACGCGCAATATCTGATTGACTACCTAACTGGGATGGAAGACATCTGGGGGTTCCCGACGGATGCGGTGAGCATATTCAATGAGCCGGGCTTCGGCGAGCCGGGCGTCGGATACGACAGCACGGACACAAATCCGGAGCAGTACCGCGACGTTCTCAAGGAGGTTGGCGCGAAGTTCACCTTGGAGGCGGTGCCGCAGGTGCTCATGGGTGCTGAATGCGGGAAGATTTCCGACACGGACCACGGTGCGCTCGGAGCGGGCTATATGCAGGCCATTTTCGACGACCCGGCCGCCACGGGTTATCTTCATCACGTGTCCGTCCACCAGTACGGGGACGTTGGGTGGGCTTACGGCATTATTCCGCCGGATGACTGGCCGGGGCTGAGAGATCTTTCGGCGGCTAACGGGAAGGACATCTGGCAAACGGAGGCGCAGATAGGGGGAGATGCGGTTGACAAGAACGGCATTGTGCAGGCGCTTAACACTGCGAAGCTGATCTGGCGGGCCGTCACGGTGGGGAACGTTACGGCCTGGCATTACTGGCACTATTACTACCCGACCCACGATGAACGAGGGCACGAGCTTGCGCCATCGGGGATCATGGGCATAACAGACAATACGACTTACCAGGTCTACCCGAGGTTCCACCTCCTGAAGCAATGGGCCAGGCACGTGACGCCCGGCTCAGTCAGGGTCGAGGCCACTGACGATCATGCTGACATCTATGTGGCGGCGTTCAAACGGGACGAGACCGCTGTAATCGTGGCTTTCAATTCCGGTGATACAGACGTGCCGACTACGTTCAACTGCACGTCCATGGGCGGGAACGTCGATCATATACGGACGTCAGCCACTGAGAACTACGTGACCCGTCCCGACATAATGCCGAGCGGGAACTCTTTCAGCGTGACGATGCCAGCCAAATCCATCAGTACGTTTACTGTTCCCTTCAGCGCGGCGCCGCGTCCACCGGTGGCAAACTTCTCTGCAAAGCCAAGGTGGGGCGCGGGTAGGACAAAGGTCGGATTTACGGACACTTCCACCAACTTCCCGACCTCGTGGGAGTGGGACTTCGAAAACGACGGTACCGTGGACAGCACGGAGCAGAATCCAACTCATACCTACGGCAGCGTGGGCAGATATACCGTGAAGCTGACCGCGACGAACGGGCAGGGCTCAGATATCGAGGTGAAAGTTGGATATGTAAAGGTGAGCCCGCCTGGACGCGCTGCGGATACGAACGGGCATACGATCATTAACGGCAGGGCGGAAGACACGATTCCACCATGGCAACCGTTCACGTTCGATCCGACCACGCTTTATTCGTACGGTTGCCCGACGGGCGTTCCGCTTTCGGCTCCGCAAATAATCACTGACCCCACTGATCCGTCCAACAAGGTCGTGAGATTGGTCGCGGAGAGCCACGATGGCAGGCGTCAGGCGGGAGGCTGCGTTAGGGTGGCGGGATTCAATACGGGCGGCGAGTCGATTGAGGATGTGGAGAGCATGACGTGCAGGGTCTATCTCCCTCCCGGTACGATAAGGAATCTTTGGGTCGGGACGATGTGGCTGGATCTTAACGACAACGACCAGTTCCACTACACGGACGACATCGTCATTAACAATCTTCACCATTCGCTTCAGGATGGTTGGAATAGAGTGGTGTTCGATACGATGTCCGACGCGCACCCAGGGGGTATTCCGAAGCAGATTCAGGCGAACGACGGCGAGTTATTGCTGGGATTCTTCTTTGCCACTAAGCCGGGCGTGGGGGGTCTGACAGTTTATATAGACGATGTGACGTTTATTGGTGGAGGTGCGATAGCTGATTTTGCGGCGGCACCGAGAGTGGGGCTTCCGCCGCTTGGCGTGCAGTTTACGGACCAGTCCGACGGCGACGTTGATACGTGGCAGTGGGATTTCGGCGATCAACAGACCTCACCGGATCAGAACCCGTTACATACCTACCAGAACCCGGGGGTCTACACGGTGACTCTGACAGTTGACGGCCCGGAGGGCGGGGGGGAAGTGACGAAGGAGAAGTACGTCCACGTGATAGGACAGCCGGCCGGGCTGATCATCAAGGACGAGGGCGGGGCGGTCGTTGCAGCGCTTACCGACGCAGGCGACCTGGTGCTGAGAGGGAGCTTGAGCGAGGAGGGTACAGTGGCGCCGAATCCGTCGGAGAGTGAGTTCATTATCAACAGTCAGAGCGGAGAAATGGTGGCGGTAATCAAGCCGTCGGGGGATATGGAGATTGCTGGAAGTGCGGAGGAGCTGCGGGAAGCACCTCTGAGCCCACCGCCGAGCGCGTTTGCCGTGAAGGACAAGGGAGGGGAGGTGGTCTCATATCTGGACTCAAGCGGAAACCTTTACCTGCTGGGGGGTGTTGTGGAGAGCGCGCTTTAGGGGGGGATATCGTGCGTGCAAGATGCTGCCTATGGCTCTGCCGAACCTAGACCGCGAAAGAGGGTGAGAATGAGGAATTTGCTTGCGGCGATGCTCTGGCTGGCTGTGTCACCTGCGTTCTCACTTGCTCAGGATATAGATTACTACAACTTCGAGGACGACAGGATCGTGCCGCTAGGGTCTAGGTTGCCTGGGACGAATACGGTGACGCTTGTCGGGAATGACTACGTGTTGAGATTCGCAGGGGACGAAACGATTGAGTACCACATTGAGCGTGGGCACAGCGATTTCGCCAGGGGGATCCTGCGGATCGTTGAGGGTGCAAGCGGCGCGGTGCTCATGAAGGGCGGGCAGCAGTTCAGGTACGACGTAAGTGATCGGGTCAATCCCTGGTTGCCGGAACAGGTTCCCAATAACGTGACGGTCACGCAGCTATCCGACAGCATTGAAAATGACACGGTAATTCTGGATTACGAACATCTGTATGGCGGCGTCACGCACAGGCTCCGCTACGAGATAAGCATCGAGGGGAAGTCGCTGCGAATACGGTCTTATTCGCTGACGCCGGAGAATACCTACGCGGGGAACAACTACTGGGGGTTCCATCCGAGCAGGTCACAGAACATGCCCAACTCGAGATTCATCCGCATCCCTTATATGGAAGCGAGGCCGGTCATATTCTTCGGCGGGAATTGGTTCTACAGCCAGTACGTGGATATGAACAACACGTATGCGGCGGAGCGGAGGACGATATTCGCCAATGAGGGGACCAGCACTCCGAAGGATCTGATGTACGTCCGGTATAACAGGATGAGCGACGACACGATAAACCATCCCGTTGACGATACCATCTGGGCGACGGTGTCATCCAGGATAGAGGACGTGTTCGTGGATGCCGACAATTACCCCACCTCGCCGCACAGATGTTCGGCGACAAGGACTGCAGTGGTTCGCCAGGGGGGAGGCTACGGATTTGCGAGCGTGGAAGCGCAGAGGAGAAAGCTCTACCAGGCGGGGTTTTTCAATTCGGAGCAGTACTACTGGAACTGGCATTACTACTACATAAACGTGAACGAGCCGACCTACTATCCGCCGAACCCGGACAGGGGCACGCCGGCGCAGTTCAACTCGATGTTCGACTACTTCGCCGGCATAGGCAATCCGCTGGGCCTTTATTACACGCTCGAGCTGATGGATCAGGGGTATGAGAGCGATCATGAGATATTCCACGGGGAAGGTGGTGCGAATCCCAGCTACGACCCGACTTACTGCAACAAGAACGCGAACCTCCAGTTCAAGGGGGGTTGGGATACGTCCACGCCGCTGGACCAGGTTGTTGGCCCCGGGCTGGGGCATCCGTGCCACGTTCAGGCGACGAACCACATACTTTTCTATTTGCTCCGCGAGTACAGGCTGGTGCACGAGAACCTATCTCAGCAGACGCTTTCTTACATCGATGCGAAGCACAACCTTCCCATCAGCCATAACATAGATCAGGAAGCGGGAACCGACAAGACGAACAACATTCGGGACGGGATTCTGGCGCTTAAGGCGATGTTCACCTTTCAAAAAGCGATGACGGGCGGGCCGCTGTTGGGCGAGGGCACCGGATATCTGCATGGGAAGGCGGATCTCGAGTACTCCGGATACACCGACGGGATAAGGCGGGAACTTATCCCCCCAACCGGTGTTGAGGATAAGGACTGGTACATAATGCCCGACTACGAGCTGAAGGTGATACGTCCGCGGACGCTGCATCACGGCATGGGCGTGGAAACGAGATATGCGGGCTTCCCTCTGACACAAAGGAGGCAGGACATCGTCCGGTGCGCAGAGATATGCTACGGTCACGGCATCTACGTCATGACTAACGGGAACGTGTCTAACGACTTTCTGCAAGACCCGGATGAGCTGAAGGCATACTATCAGATCACGGCGGACCTTCAGCCGCAGTTCGCTACGGCGAAGGACGTTGAGGTGGGGTATCTGAGCGGCGGGGACTTTGTGGGTCTGAAACAGGCGATAATTGACAGCGTTGACTTCTCGAATCCCAGACTGCGGGTTCGGTATGATAACGGACTACAAGTCTACGCGAACTTAAGCTCGACGCCTTGGGTCTACGCGGTAGCTGGCGAGACGTTCACGCTGGATCAGGACGGCTGGGTTTGCTGTAACCCTAATACGGGCTATCTGAACTTCTCAGCCCAGCCGGCAGGCTATGACCACAGATTTGATTACGTCCGCTGCCCGGGGGAGTACGAGATGATTGATGGGCGAGGGGTCGCCACGAGCTACGGGCTCATCACTGCGACTAACCTCAAGATAGTCTGGGAGAACGGCTACACGGTGGAGGAGACGGGATCATTCCCGCGTGATTTCACGATCACAGGCACCATGCCGGAATATGAGCCGGCGGAGACGCCGGATCCGCTCCCGATTCCGCCGCCAAATGATGCGAGCGCGAGCTTCAGGCACATTCAGGGTCTCTATCAGTGGTTTTACCGGGCCTACGATCCTAGCATAACGGTGCCTCCTGACCGCCTATTCTGGCAGAAGTTCAATCGCTATCCCGATCTTGATTACGACAAGAACTCCGGTGCGTATTTCTATCGCGATGACCCCGATGTAACCGTGGGTGCTGCTGCCATGCATCCCGGTGCTGAGGTTGATGCCGTTCGGGGCTGGCTGGCATATGCGCCCGGCAGAATTGCGATTACCGGAAATGCGGCCAAGCAAAGTGGCTCGATGGGCGGCAATGGCGTGGAGGTGCGGATAAGGGAGGACTTCGAGGGAGCGGTCATGTGGCAGCGGACGATTTCATCTGATGATACGGCTGGGTACGACCACAATCTGAGCCTGTGGGTGGACACAGGCGATGTTATCCTGTTCGAGGCTGACGGGCTTGGTGATTCAACTGACGACGAGATCATCTGGGCTCCGGTTATTTCTTACGCAGCTCGTCCCGTTGCGGAATTCTCAGCCGACCAAAGGCTGGGCCTTGCGCCCCTTACGGTGCAGTTTACGGACGAATCGACGGGCGCAATCGACATGTGGGAGTGGAGTTTCGGGGATGGAGATCGGTCTTCGGAGCAGAACCCCTCGCACACGTATCAGGACGCAGGAACATATACGGTGAAGCTGACTGTAAGCGGGCCGGATGGGTGGGACCGGGCGAGCAAGGAGAGTTTCATCCACGTGCCTGCTTCTCCTCACGGCCTGCTGATCAGAGATGAGGGCGGAGCGATTGTGGCGGCTTTCAATTACGACGGCGACCTGCTGCTGAGTGGTACACTGACGGAAGAATTTGTTCCTTCGCCGAGCGCGTCCAGTGAGTTCATTATAAGGAATTCCACCGGGGGCTCGGTTGCTCTGATCGACGCGCTGGGCAACATGTTTGCTGCGGGACGAGTCCACGAATTGCAGGGAGCCGGTCTGGAACCGCCCTCAAGCGCGTTATGTGTAAGAGACAGCACCGAGCGGGTCGTCTCCTACATGGATGCGGAGGGAGACGTTTACCTGCTGGGTTGGATTGTGGAAGACTCACTCTAAGCGGATCGGCCCGGCGGGGACCCATGCGGCGCGTTGAGCGGTGCTTCTCCGCTCCGGCGGACCTTCAGAAGGGTCTGCGTGTCAGTTCTTGCCGAAGCCGGCGTTGCCGCGGGATTATGCTGGAACGCGTTCTTCGAGAGAGAATCCGCAGGAAGGTCGTAAGCGCGCGGTTACCTCGGCACGTCGGGCCAGACATCTACGGATACCTGGCGAGGATGATCCGCTGCGTGACGGGAGCCGACATGCCAGCCGTCGGCAAACGTCGCCATGTAGAGTGCGATAGTGCCTCTACTGTCCAGTTCCGGTCAGCACAGTGGGGATGGTTCTGAGAAGTATCTTGAGATCCAGGATGAGCGACCAGTTGTCAATGTACTGGAGGTCCAGCTTCGTCCACTCGTCGAAGCCGATGGTGTTGCGCCCGTTGACCTGCCAGAGGCAGGTGATGCCGGGTTTCATAGATAGGCGCCTGCGCTGCCAGAGCCCATATTGCGCGACTTCATCAGGGATGGGTGGTCTGGGCCCGACGATGCTCATATCACCCTTGAGGACGTTGATAAGCTGAGGGAACTCATCGAGGCTGAACTTCCTCAGGAATTTCCCGAAGCGAGTTATTCGGGGGTCGTTCCTGGCCTTAAAGACCGGGCCTGACATTTCGTTCATGTGATCAACAGTGGTCTTGAGTGCCTCGGCATCCTGCACCATCGTTCTGAACTTGAGGATGGCGAACTTCCTGCCGTTTAGGCCACACCTCATCTGCTTGAAGAATATGGGCCCTCTTGACGTGAGTTTGATGCCCAACGCGATCAGGTTGAAGAGCGGGGCGCCGATGACCAGCAGAAGGCCGGACAGAGTAACGTCTATGATTCGCTTAGCAAGTACCGCGCCCGCAGGGTGTGGCGTCGGGTCAAATGTCAGAAGCGGCCAGCCCTCAATCTCCTCTATCGCTGTGCGGGCGATTTGATG
Organism: uncultured Planctomycetota bacterium; assembly: GCA_964622675.1. Classification (GTDB taxonomy): domain Bacteria; phylum Planctomycetota; class DG-23; order CAZBND01; family CAZBND01; genus CAZUUK01. The sequence goes on from CAZUUK010000035.1 coordinate 10,631, forward strand.
GTCGTAGAGGTCCGCGGCGACTCTCGCCTTTATCCCGACCTGTTCGCACAAGAGCACCGCACTCGAGAGTTTGTCGAGCCACTTCCTGGGTACGACGAACACTACCTCGTCCACCTCCATACCGGTGACGAGCTGAGGGAGGTCACTTATAAGTCCTATTACTCTGCCGTGCTGCAGCTCCTTTCCCACCATGTCCGGATCATCGTCAACGAAGCCGATGATTCTGAGGCCCCATTCCGCATGGTTTTTGATCTTGTTGGCGAAGGATTGTGCGCGGTCTCCCGTTCCTACGATGAGGATGTTCCTGTAGTTGTATCCTGTCTTCCGGACGTGGCGAAGGATGCTGTAAACGCACACCCTCTCGGTAGTCAGGGAGGCTCCGCTGATCAGCATGTATAGGAGGGTGAAGCTGCGGCTGACATCAATTTTCTTGAGTACGAATAAAAGGGCGGTGAGGGTCAGGCCTACCAGCGCCCACGCCTTCAGGATCGGCCAGACGACTCTGAACAGGCTGCCGATTCTGAGGGAGCCGTACGCGCCGCCGGTGTAGAGGAAGATGGTCCAGAGAGGGATGCTGATGAAGAGCGGCAAGAGATAGTCGGATATAGGTTTGAGCTGTTTGATGTCGAAGTCCGACGAGGATGCAATGAGGTAAGCGGCGAGATAGCTGGCGGCGATGATAAACATGTCGCTAACGAATTGGGCTTCACGGATTGCCTTGTTCCACTGTTTTAGCATTGTCTCACACCCGCATGCTTGCTCTCTGACTCTGAAGGTACTCCACGAAAAGGGCAAGGAGCGACGAGAAGAAAAGGGCGACCATGGTTGAGGCGGCGACGATTAGCTTTCTTCTGGGCTTGATTTTCTTTGTGGGAACGGAAGCCCGGTCGAGTATCTGTACGGTGGGTGTATCCCTCGCCTCCTGAATTCGAGCGATTTCGTACTGCTGACTGAGAAGCTCGTAGAGCGTTTCCTGAATTTTGGCTTCTCTGAGAAGGCGCGCGTACTCGAGCGCAAGGGCGGGTATCCTTTCGGTCGGAATGAATATATCATCGGAGTTTTCGGCGGGTGGGCCTTGAGGGAATTCGGCGCTGCGAGACCCGCGTTCGAGATCGCGGAGCTTCTGTCTGAACTGTTCTATTTCTGAACGCAACACTTCAACCTGAGGGTGCTGGGGGGTGGTGTAAGATAGCATCGTCTCAAGCTGGATTTCCTTGGCGAGTAGCTCTCCTTTCAGCGTGCCGATTGCCTCGATTATGGCTTTGGATTGAGCGTCGAGGCTTATGGCCTTGTTGTCTTCCTGGAACTTCCTTAGGACGTCCTCGGCTCCAGCGAGTCCGGCACTTGCCTCTTCGAGACGCCTCTCGATGAACAGGCGCATCCGCCCTCCGCTGGTGGTTACCATGTTCTTATTGATCTTATCCAGCTCTTCAATATACGCATCGGCCAGGTGCGCTGCTCGTTGCGGCTGCCTATCCTCCACCGAAACGGAAACGATCCCTTCCCTGGATTTCTTAATCGTCGTCCGCTTGTCGAGGGTTTTACGGGTGTCCTCTATCATCTTGTTTCCGTACACTGTCATGAGGTCGAACTGACTGATGAGGGCGTCTCTCACCGCGTTGCTCGAGAGTATACCCGCCCACAGGTCCGCTGGGGACCCACCGCCGAGGAAGGCTCCCAGCATCTCTTCAGCGCTTCCGCCTCCCCTGGTGGTCGCGGCGATACCCACGGGCATCTCTTGCGTTGGGGGAATCACGCTGGCTTTCGCGAGGTACTCCTTGGGAAGGAGTAGGCTCACGATCACAGACACTACGAAAGCGGCAGCACTGATCCCTATGATTAGCTTTCGCCTCTTGACTAGGACGTCCAGATAATCCAGGAGGCTTATCTCATCCTGATCTCGGCGGAATATTTTGCTAACGCGTGTCTGGTATGCCAAGGCCTCTACTCAATAACGATGGAGTGGGCTAAGCTCTGACAACAGGAAGGGGCGTTTCAGACAGCGGGCCTGCGTCAAGGGTCTCATGTTCCCACCACTTGTTGGAACGGCTACAGGTTCATGACAAAGTGTAAAGAGGCCAGCGAGCTGCTTTCGTCGGACCCGGCCTCGTAGTCCGCGTTCGAGATCGTTTCGTAAGCTAGTCCGAGTCTGAGGCGCCATTCCTGGCGCCACCATTCGATTTCTGTTCCAACCTGGGTGTGTTTCTCGTTCGCCGGTTGGCGGTCAATTCCTCGCTCTTCATAATCAAGATGGACCTTTGCCTTGAAGTTACTTGCGTCGACTAAAGTTGCTTCCAGGAAGTAATCTCTACCTCCTCCTCCCACGTGGTGTCCAAGCAGTCTTCCCATATAAGTGTAGCCGCTTGTATAGGTTTTGTGGAAGTACCAGTCAGGAGAGGAATCGCTTTCGTGGGAGAGATCGGCGTACTCAAACCTGAGCCCGGATATTACCTTTCTCAAAGGCAGGTACACGCCGCCCAGGTATGCATGATGGGTGGGTAGCGCATGGGCTTCATCTTCACCGCCCCATTCAGCGTATACCTGGCCGAAGGGGAGCGTTAGTCTGGTGTCCACACCTGCGATGGAGTTGGAAAGTTCCTTGTCACCTACCAGGTTATCACCGACCATGATCTCGACGAATCTGCTCGGCGTTATGCCAGGTCTTCCTTCACCGCCCATCATGGTCATCCTTGTCAGGCCTACCTCGAGGGCGGGATGCGGCTTAAAGTCGAATCTGAGCCCGAATAGGTAAGGTTTAGGCACATCCCGCTCTTCTTCAAGCAGGCTCAGGAAAGTGTCAAAGCGAAAGGGGCCGAGGCGTTCGAATATCGAGGGAAGGATGGTGGGCGAGGGATTCGTCAAGCGGACCATCGGCAACGGCTCGGCGTTGTTTGTGAGGAACAGCCCGCCGTGGTGTCCCTGCCCCCACCAAAGGGAGCGCTTTCCGAGCTGCAGATCCAGATTGCCCCCCGAAAGAGTCAAATGCCCCGTCTGCAATCTTCCATGCGTTCCGCCGTCCGCATAGAAAAGGGGTTCTAGATATACGGAAAGCGGTCCTGCCGTCGCTTCGGTTTCGAAGCTCAGGTAAGTGTTATAACCTTTCTCGAAGTCTATTCCCTCGTTGTTGTAAAGCAAAGCGTTCTGTGCGGCGTTGACGCCTGGGAAGGACGCTTTCTCTCCGTCCAGGTAAGCGAATTCCAGGCGCGGCATTGCGATTGGTTTGAAGAAGAATCCCACAGGTTCGGGGGAGAGATCGTAAGCAGGTTTTCCCCGGGGCGCAGCGAAGTCTCCGCCGTAGTATGCGACTGCCTCTGTATCGTCAAGCAAGGCTTTCAACCTGGGTTCGCGCCCGATTCCTTGCCCCGAGAGAACATCGGCGCTGGTTGCGGCTTCGAGGGAAAGCCTGCGCGCTTCGTTGAGAGAAAAAGGCCTTGTTCCGAACAGGTGGCTCTCCACGAGGCGATCCGACGCCAACTCCTCAACGTAGTAATAGAAACGGCTATCTAGCTTGATGTCGGCGGCGCCTGTGCCCCTTGTGCAAAACAGCACTGACACTCCTATGACCGCAGTTGCGAAGGGGAGTGCGAGTCCCTTCCTAGAACGCCACAATGATTACCCCCGCCGTGACCGCCACTTGATAGAGGATCTGCGTTATGTCTTTGATCTCCCTGAGCCACACGATTTTCTCGATTCGCTCCGGAACAACGATGGTATCTCCGGGGTCCAACACGAGAGACATGAGCCTCCCGCCGACCCAGCGATTGGACCGTGGATCCCATCGGAGCGCACGGAACCCCCGTCCTGTCTGCCCCGAGACGGCCGTACCGTCAACTTTCAGCACGTATATGCTTTTTTCATTAGCATCCGCCGTGAGCCCCCCGGCTTGATTCAAATACGAACTGACCGTCCGGCCTGGTTCGTACAGGAAAGCAGTGGGATTGAAAGCCGCCCCGATGACTTGCACATGTTGCGGCATTTGCGGCACAAGAACTGTGTCGCCGTCTTCCAGAGCTATGTCGTGCGGGGAGCCGAAGAATTCCTCGAGGGGCCCAAGCCTGATGGTGACCCTTCCGGTGGCCCTTGCAGTTTTCAGCTTCGAAAGCAAAGCCCTTTGCCTTTCGGTTAGCATAGCTTCGCGTTGCGCTTCCTCAGGGGAAAGAGCAGCCTGGACTCTTTCTGCTGATTGTGCGAGCAATTGCTGCTCCAGCCTGTCAATCGCATCTTCAAGGTTCCTCTGCTGAAGTTCCCGTACAGATTCCCTCGTGAAGAGCGTCCCTTTCAGGTAAGCGCTGTCCGTAAACCCGCCGGCCCTCTCGATGACGGAGGAAAGCGCCTCTCCTTTGGTGATGGTATAAATCCCTGGGAAATTGACTTCTCCTTCCAGGGTTACCGTCTGGTAGAGCTGCCACTCGGGGACGGCTCTAACGAACAGGTAATCGTCTTCCTGCAGGAGGATATCATTTGCTGGTTCTCTTAGCAGCTCGGGTTCGAGGGTGACCATTATCTTTTCGGTCTCGGGCCCTTGGTCAGTAGGTGTCACTCTGGTTAGCTCCGCCTCCTTTACGTACGCATATCTTTTCACGCCACCGGCTAGCTCCACGAGGTCAGAAAGCCTCATATTGGTTCTGAACTCGTATTCTCCCGGCTTATGGACGGCTCCGGTAACGCGAACCTTCTTTCTAGGAATGACCTCCCACGTGTTGAAGACCATAATCACGTCATGAGGCTGCAGCCTAGCGTTTTCTTTCTCGTCACCTTCGACCAGAGCCTTCCCTGGGCTGAAGCTGAAGTATTCCTTGTGGAGATCCGGTGGCACTAACCTTTCTACTAGGGCAAAATCCATGAACGTCTCAGGAAGCAAGTACTCGACCGATGGAATTATGTCTTTGACCCTGATTCCGTCGTACCATTCGTATGTGCCCGGCGTGAGCACGTTTCCCCTGAGATAGATCGGGTTTGTGATCCGTTGAGCTATTGGGTGAACTTTGATAACGTCTCCGTCCTCCAAGGTGATGTTGTCCTTCTCGGGCAGACTGTCGAGGTCGATAACCCTGACGATCTGCTCGCGTGCTTCGGATACTCGCTCAAGCTCGATCCTGTGGACGTTGGCGGTGGGGGCAAAGCCGCCTGCCATCTCTATGGCATCGCTAAGCCGGGTTTCCCCTTTCAATTCGTAGATTGCAGGGCACTTGATGTTACCGGCAACGGCAACGAGAGGTCCGACCGGTGGGAGGAAGACTACGTCCTCAGGCATCAGTCTGACGTCCCGGGACTTATCGCCGCGCAGGAGAAAGTCATAGAGATCAAAGTGGACGATTGTTGTCCCTGACCGAACCAGGCGCATATCGCGCATAGTCCCTGCCTTACTCGGGCCGCCTGCGGCGAAGAGCGCATTGATCAGCGTGGAGAACGAAGAAACCGTGTAGCGTCCGGGGCTGCGTGCGTTGCCTACGACGAATATCTGGATGCTGCGCAGACTTCCCATGCTCACGTTGAGGTTAAGGTCGGTGTAGTACCGTTTGAATTCATTGGAGATGAATTCTTTCGTCTCCTTGAAGGTCAGTCCGGCTAGATGCAGCACACCCAATGTAGGCAGGGAGATCTTGCCGTCCCGGTCTATTACGGGACTGTACTCGGCGTTCAGCACCTTTCCCCAGACCGTTATTCTAAGTTCATCCCCCGGTCCCAGGAGGTAGTCCGGCCCTACCGGCACGACCTCCGCCGGAGCGAACGTGACCGGAGGGCGTCTGAACAGGTCGTATCCGAACTGGGTTATTTCCTTGGAGACCTTTGCCGGGAGTTGTCCTCTCACATAGGATTCAAAGATCGAAAGAGGCATAGGCGGGGCCAAAGGCGGGGGGGGCGGCGTTGCGGTTGGTGAGGGAAAAGGTGTTGCGGTCGAGGGCGCAGCCTCTCTCGCTTCATTCATTTCCGTCAGAAGTCTGGCGCGTTGTTCGGGAGAGAGAGGATAAGGCCAAGTTGGCTCCGGCGTCGCCGCGGTGAGCAGGCGGAGCGACATCAGAACCGCGGGAAGCATGATCCAGACCGAGCGGTGGAAGGTCATGCCTGATTCATTCTTAAGGCCCGTCCGCAACGAATTCCTCCTCCCTAGCGGCGCTTTTTCCCTGGCCGCGCCTGACAGAATCTTAATGATTACATTCAATCAGGTGATCTGTCAAGGTTTTCCGTCGGTCAGGAGGGTCGCGGGCCTCAGGTTGCAGAGGGTTTTCCTTCTACCCCAAGTTTGCGTATTTGGCTCGGGCATGGCGAATAACCGTTGAAAGGGTTCCTTTGGTTTCCGCCGCCCCTGCCGCTCAGAAGGGCAGGTACTAACTGGTCATCGTGAGTCTGGTTTTCGCTGCGCGGGAGGAGCGCCGGTGCAGCTATGACATCCGATGAAACTATGGTGAATCTTACTGCAGCAGCGTAGATCTCGTGTATGGAATGCATACGGCCGGCGATCCGCACAAGAGGTTCCTGCTTCTTGCTCAAAGCCTGGCTCGGGCTTTAGAATAGCTTGGCTGCATGGTTGCGCTACGAATGAGTCTCAGCGGAAGGAGATCTGTGCATGCGTTTTACCGTCAGTGCGATGGTCGTAAGTTCGATTATTGCTGTTTCGCTTTTTCAGACCGTTGACGGCAGGGAGAGTTCAGATATGGTCTCTGATGAAACGGAGAGGAACGCGGAGATTATTCAGGTGCCAGGAATGGTGCACATACCCGGTGGGGAGTTCAAAAGTGGGACAACAGAGGAGGAGAAAAACGAGCTGGCTCGGATGTACGATGTCGATGTGAGCTGGTTCGTCAACGAACCCGGGCGGAGTCGTGCGCAGGTCGAGGCTTTCTACATAGACCGACACGAGGTCACCAACGGTCAATTCAAGGCGTTCATGGAGGCTACGGGTTATAAGGGCAGGCCGGCGATATGGGATTGGCGGGAGGGGTTTGAAAACTTGCCCGTGTGCGGCGTAAGCTACGACATGGCTGTGGCGTACGCGAAGTGGGCGGCAAAGCGGCTGCCAACAGCTCTCGAGTGGGAGAAAGCGGCGCGCGGAACGGATGGCAGGCGCTATCCGTGGGGGGATGATTGGGATGATGAAGCGTGCGATCATGCCGTGCGTGGCGTCATCCCGTACCTGCCGAAGCCGGTCGGCTACTGCACGAGGGATGTGAGCCCTTATGGCGTTTGCGGCTGCGCCGGCGGCGTCGCTGAATGGGCAATGTGCGAGCTTAGTTGGACTAACCGGCCTCACCCGGACATGGGATGGTGTATGGGTGGAGCTTTTGTCGCTGCAGAGCCGTACAACTTCAGGTGTTCGAACAGGTCGTTCTCGCAGATGAGAAACAACAGGACCGCCTTCGCAGGATTTCGTTGCGCGCTGGATGCGTCAAAGGCAGCTCGATGGGTTTCGGAGCATCCTGAACCAGTTTTAGCGGTCCCCGGCGGAGAACCCGTTGCCTTCTCTCGTGCGGTTCAGGAGTCATCCGAGAAACCCATAGCGCTCTCGGCCGCAGGCACAGGGCCCTTTGTCAGTATCCAGGTGCCGCTCTTCGGAAACGCGAGGTTCAGTTTCCAGGTGCCTGAGGTGATATTCTCCAATCGCGGGGCGATATTCATCGGGCATAAGATGCGAGATGCGGGCTGGCAGGTTTCGCCTGACAGAAGGTCGGCGAGACTCAAGTATTCGGACGGCGAGAAGATGGAACTTCGCGGCTCCCTCAAAACGGCCGTTGATTGCGTGGACTACGAGCTGGTCGTGACCAACATAGGCGCCCAACCTATCGAGGGGGTGATTGCCAGCTCATGCCTGGCCTCGGGAGGGGAGCCGCGTTTCCGAGATCCTGAACAGCGGCGGACTCAGATCATGACTGAGAAAGGGTGGAGTCCGATAAGCAACGTCGATCGTGGTCCCGGCATTCGCAACATGTATCGCAAGTACCTGGTCGCCGGTTCTGCTTATGCTCGGGCACAGAAGGGGTCCAATGGGATGTACGTGGCAAAGACTCGTGCGGTGAATTCTCTGATCGCAGTCGCTGCAATCGATCGGGAGTGGGTGGTAGGCGCTGCGGCTGAGGAAGGCGGTGCACTGATGAGCAACGGCGAGTACACGTGCATACACTCCGAGCCGTATTTCGGAAGTGTTTCTCCAGGGGAGAAGACAACAAGGCGCGGCAGGCTTTACTTCCTCCGTGGCACCACGGCGGACTTAGAGAAACGTGCGGTGGAGGATGGCTTGATACCCGAGCGGTAGCAGCTTGGTCTGTATGTTGACACGAAGATGGGACGCAGATAGTATGAGTTTTGAGGAAGGGGCCGAGCGGTTAAGATGCGGGGTTTGGTGCGCTGAGGTCTCCTTCGATAGTATTCGCCCCCTTAGCTCAATTGGCAGAGCAGCGGATTCTTAATCCGGAGGTTGGAGGTTCGAGTCCTCCAGGGGGTACTGAAGCTATGGGATGAGCGGTCAAGAAGTTGCGGGCAGACACAGAAGCCGTTGGGGGTGTTTGTGGGAAGCTTGGCGAGCAAAAGGATCAAGGTCCGACCTACAGGGACGCATCCAGGGTGGTATACGGCAACTGAGCCAGAGCTACGCAAGCGATCTGGTAACGGCCGGCATTAACCTCACATCAGTGCAGCACACGCTCGGGTACGCTAACATCAACACCACGACCATCTACGCCCACGTCGCCGAGAACCACCTCAAGGATTTAGTGAGGAAATTGAGGTATTGAAATGGGCAGTCCTCGTGAGTCAACCCCAAACGCGGTAGCTAGGCACTTTGTCCCAAAAAACTTCTTGCTTATCCGCTCAAGGATGATATAATAGTGACATGGCAAGGAAGAAACGCAAGCGCAAGCATTCCGAAGGCGCAAACATGATCGCTAGGCTTATTGTTGATACCGCCATGGATGAAGGGAAAAACCCAGCCGCGGTAGTTCTTGGCCGGCTAGGCGGTCTCAAGGGGGGCCCAGCACGCGCAAAAAACCTGTCTGCCAAGAGGCGCAAGGCAATAGCCAAGAAAGCGGCTCAAGCACGCTGGCAACGGAGCCCCCGATGAGCAAGCAACGCGGTATTATTAAAACCAAATCACAGAAACCTTCATTCATAACAGCTAGTCCCTGGGTGAAGGTGCAAAAGGAGATAAGGCAGGACTTCGAGCTTCGCCAGCCTCTTATCCAGAAACTAGAGCAACATTTCGGACGTCCTATTTGTGTGTACTTCACGTCTTTTTTGAGCGAACGCGGCATCTGCGACAGCGACGCAGAGATGCTAGAGAATGTCCTGTCCGCTGAACACAAAGGTGGCGAGCTTCTACTGATCATAAATTCGCCTGGTGGGCAAGCGTTGGCCGCCGAGCGCGTTGTCAATGTGTGTCGTGCTTATTCCTCAGGAGAATTCAGCGTCCTTGTGCCACATATGGCCAAGTCTGCAGCAACAATGATTTGCTTTGGCGCTGACAAAATTTATATGAGCAAAACAGCTGAGCTTGGTCCCGTTGACCCACAAGTTCGATACAAAGACGACCAGGAACGCCTGATCTCGATGTCTGCCGCCGAATATATCAGGGTCTACGAAAGACTCATGCGCAGGGGGACAACAGGGAATGTGAAACGACTCGAACCTATATTGCTGCAACTTCAACGATTTGATGCTCGCAATATTGAGCGGCTCCGCTCACAGCAAACTCTATCGGAAGATATGTCGGTTAGTCTCCTAAAAAGCCAGATGATGAAAGGAATGAGCCTATCGGCCATCAGGAGGAAAATAGCGCCGTTTTTGGTTCAAAGACAAAAGATCTCACACGGCCGCATGGTGAATTATGACGAGGCAAGGGCTTGTGGTCTTAATATAGACTTGATTGAACCCGAGAACCCAATCTGGCAAACTATATGGGAACTATATATACGTTCCGATTGGGTGATGAAGACCTATGCTGCGTCGCTTGAGACCGTTTCCTCATCTATCCACAGAGGAGGCATCACTTAATGCGCCATATACCGCGAGAGAAGAAACGTAAAGCCAAACGGTCACTGAAGAAGATTCTGGAGACCATAGAACCCTATCTGCCTCCTAAGCCGAAAGCACCTGCCCGCGTATGTGAAGATTGGGAGCTAGCCAAGACCTCTACGCTTGAAAGTCGTCCCGCAGGCGGTATCGAAAGACCAAAACATCACAAGGCAGTCTAGGGCAAGCCAGCAAGAGAACTCGCCTCGTCGCCGTTCTGAGACTATTGGGCCACTAGCCCAGCCAGTTCGCCTGCTACATCTCGCCGGTTATCGTCGTACCTCTTCACCGTCCCGATGCTGGCGTGTCAAGAGTGCGGGGCGACAGCACTGATGTTTCCATTCGTTCGCTCAAGCGCTGTGAAACAGCAATTATACCCACGCTCTGACTTTCCGAATACCAGGCGGCGTCTCTCAACCAGCTCTCGGCTATTGGTGCGGCTGGCTGCTACCCCCGGGCCGGGCCACCTCCCATGTAGTCTCTGGGGCCTGGCCTGGCCCCGCAAACCGCGTTGGTATTGGAACGCGCCGCGCTCCCGAGGCTTCCCACGGATTGAGGCGGGAGGTCCTCGGTTGTTGCGAAGCTCCGCAAGGGCCCGGCTGCGGGTGGTTCTGCGTCGAAAGCTAACATCCATGATGCTACGGACGAATCGCCGGTAAGACGATCTGCGGTGAGAGAAGGCAGCTTGAACCCCGGCCACCGTACCAAAGATTCTCTTGAAGGGGCTCTGAAGCCTGCGCCGAACAGGTAGTCGCCCTCATGTCAAGCGCGGGAGAAAAAGGGGAACGGGTCGGTGGGGGTTTTTGGCTGGGGTCTGATTCCAGAAACGGGTAGAATTGGAAACCGCGTCGCGGCAATGAGCGATTTGAGGAGTTTATACTTGATTCGATGAAGAAAGGGACGGCGTATGAAGCTGCTTTCTATACCGGTTGCACTGGCAGTTCTTCTGATGGGCGTCTATGCATGGTCAGCGGAGGAGACCGACATGATTGAGCAGCGTGCTGTAATATCGATCGGCGATGGTGCCACCTCGGAAGGTGACCTCAATGGGAAAGAGCTTGCTCTGGCGGAGGCGTTGGAAGCGCTCCCGCCGTCGGGAGGGGTTGTCCAGATCCTGCCGGGCAGCTATGAGGTGGTTTCGTCTTGCACTCTGTCAATTCCGAACGTAACTCTGGCAGGCTCCGGGGGGTCGACTCAGATCTCTGTGAAGAGTTCGGGAAGTTCCGTGGATTTCCTGGAGGTCGAGGAAGGAGCTGGAGGACTTGTGCTCAGGGACTGCGCCTTCACGTGGTCTCCCGCCGCTGGCGAACGCTCGCTTGTTTTGTGCGGGGCGGGCAGTGTGCGAGTGAAGGATTGCAGGTTCTTCGCGGAGCCGAAACTGGAAAGGGAGGGGTGGGCTTCGTTCTTGAACTTCAGTGGCGGTGGTTTGCGCCGCGATGTGTGGGTTTCGGGCAACCAGTTTTCGCTGGGCAATTGGTGCCGGGGCGTGCGCATCGAGCGGGTGGTTTCGATTTACGTGACCGGGAATCGCTTTGAAGGCAATCTTTCGGATCCATGTGAAGGCGTCTACGTCCGAGACTGCAATCAGCAGCAGCATGCAGCCAATTCTTTCAACGCTTTCGGCAAGCGGAATGGGCGCAATGCCAGCGTCGGTCTGTTCATTGATAACGTAGCCGGCGACATGGGGCATATTGAAGTCACTGGGAACCATTTACACACTTTTTTCGGTAGCGGAACAAGCGCTTTGAAGTGCGTGCGCATGGTCTATGGAAGCATAACGGGAAACATCTTCGGGCGGGTGCAGGGATGGGCCAACTCGGCCGTTCACCTTTCTGACTGCAGCGCTACGGCGATTGTGGGAAATCAGTTTGAGAATAACGATGGCGGTGACGGTGGAATCGTCCTGCTATTGAGCGGCAGCGCTACAGGGGTCAGTATCACCTCGAACAACTTTTCCGACAATTACGTAACCGATCTGGGCATAGTCCCCGGTGAGGGAGGGCGCGTGGCCGGAACGGCGGTGCTGGCGAATACATTCGACGGGCGCTACCATTCGCACGAACGCGCGGTTGTCGTGAAGGGGAAGGGCCTCCAAAGCCTGTTTATTGCTAACAACACGCTCAACAATTACGTCGAGGACGGGGCAATTCTGTTCGACGAACAGGAGGGCCTAGTAGTCAAGGACAATCTCGTCCTCTCGCCGGTATCGAAGGAGGAAATGGAGAGAAGGAACAAAGACCGCCGGCGGAAATTCGGCCCTCCAAGTGAATGACGAAATCGGTTTGAGGCGTGCGCGGTAGTAAGTGGCGACGCAGCGCAAGCGATCGTCACGCGTGATCTCAGAGGTCGCTACCTTTTCTTCCCTGCCTCCGCTTCTTGTTTTTTCATGTATTCTTCTCTGTCGCGGAGGATTTTCTGGGGGGCCCACTCTACCCAGTAGTCCTTCTTGGAGCGGCTGTCGATGACCATATCGGCCAGCTCGCCGAAGTTTGTGCCGTCGAAAACGACGTTGGCGGTAATAACCGTCCGCAGTGGAAGCGGGTCGCCGTCAGGTATGGTCAGGCGGAACTTAGCCGCGCCCGCCTTTTTTGGTCCGACTTTGATGGTTCGTTCGGCCGGTTTGCTGCCCCAGCCCTCCGGCAAGATAGGAGCGACCGTGGCCGTAGTCGCGTGGTCCGAATGGTTGCGTATGCGGACCTCCGTGGTGACTGTCTCGCCGGCTTCGGCCAGCACGCGATAGGGATAGAAGCTGGCCCAGTTCGTGTCGACGCCAAAGTTCGGGTTCTCTCGGGCGACGAGTTTTCTGAAAGCGGGCTCCAGCTTTTTCGCCCACTGGTAGTACTCATCAATTCGCTTCTCATCTACCGGAATGGCGCCGAAGTGGGCGGACATCAGCATATCGGGGTCCCACTTCCTCATCAGCTCCGCGCACTTCAAGTACCCCGTGCCTTTACCCAAGCGAACGTAGTTGCGGGGGTTGAAGTTTGCACCGTGCAGTATGGTGCCGGGCGCGGGGCGGTAGGTGCAGTCGCCCGTGAAGAGCATACGGTGGCCGTCGATCTCGGCGTACATGCCCGCGTGATATTCCGTCTGGCCCGGGAAGTGAAAAACGGTGAACTCATATCCCTCCCACTCGAAGGTCTCATTCTCCTTCAGCACACGGTCAACTTTCGGTCCGGGTTCGTTTGGATATATGCCGATTCCCAGGCATGGGATGCTGTAGTGCAAGGGGTTTTCGATAATATCCACGAACGACTCGTGCGCCCACAGTTTAGCCCCGCACTTCTCCATCAGGTCGGGGATGCCGCCGACGTGGTCGTCGTGGTAGTGGCTTACAACAATCATATCCACCTGCTTGAGGCCAAGGTCGCGTTCCAACTGTTTGATGAGCTCGGCGAGCTGATTGCCCTTATATCTGTTATCGTAGAAAAGGGCGTGGCCGCTGTCGGAGACTATGACGAACGACGTCTTGCCGTGGAAAATGTGCGGAAAGATGGTGCCGTTGGAAAGGGGATGCTTGCCTGCGTACTTGTTCATGGTAAGGAGGTCTATCACTTCCTGGAGGTTCTCTATCGCTTCGCTCAAGGCCGCGTTAGGCTTATTCATCACGACTCCGTGCGACGGAAGCAAGAGATCCGGAGTGGCTTTTCTCACGGCGTCCATGGATTTCACCGCGGCTTCCTGGCCGACCAGACTGATGTATTGCCACTGCAAGTCAGCGAAAGACCATATCTTCCCTGGCGAGTGAATGAGGTCACCGGTGAAAGCGGCTTTCTTCCCGTCAATGTGCACCAGGTAAATCAACCCCGGTTGTCTCGTAGGCCCGGCGCACGCAAGCGTTTCGAAGCGAAGGCCGGACCACTCGAAGGTCTCTCCGGGGCGGATTGCCTTATCAACCTTAATAGTCCGCGTCGGCAGGAAGAAATCCAGAGCGGAGCTGTAGTTGTGGTATATCTTTACGTCATTCCAGAAGACCTTGGGGTCCTCGAAAAACTTTCGCTGCTCGGCGGGTACCGCCAGCTTGATGCCGAGTCCGCTCAGAACCTCGTCGCCCTGACACTGATCGCGATGGTAGTGCGTGTGAAGCACCCAGGCTGCTTTCTTCACCCCGATGTCGGGGAGCTTTGCCAAGACGTCACCGGCGCCGAAATCTATCAGCACCGCCTCGTCGCCCGATTTGACGACATATACATTGCACGTGTCTCGGTAAAGGTAGAGACTGTCGGAGATTTTCTCGAGTTCGTTTGCCAGTGCCGGCTGCGGAAAAGCTGCTACGCACACGCCGAACAGCAACACCGCGATAGAAACGTTCACCGTCCATCGAGTCCTCATAGGTTGACCTCCGTATCAGCGCTTACGCGCGGCCGTCTTGCGTCCGGCTTCTTCCATGTACCACTGCATCCACTTGTCCTTTTCGGAGCGGCTGTCAATCAGCATCTCGGCCAGCTCGCCGAAGTCAGTGGCGTCGAAGACGATGTTAGCCGTGATGACTGTTCGCAGGGGAACGGGGTTGTCTTCGGGGAGGATTATGTTGAACTTTGCCACCGCGGTTTGCCTCGGCCCGATCGTAATACTGCGTTCAGCCGGCTCGACGCTCCAGCCGTCGGGCAAGACGGGGACGATCTTGGCAGCGGCGTCATGGTCGGAATGGTTGCGGATGCGGACGTCGGCCGAAACGGTCTCGCCGGCTTCAGCAAACAGGCGGTACGGATAGAAACTCGCCCAGTTGGGGTCGGTTCCGAAGTTCGGATCGTCGCGTGCAATGAGCTTTCTGAAGGCTGGCTCAAGCTTTCTCGCCCACTGGTAATATTCGTCTATCCGCTCTTCATCCAATGGGATGGCGCCGAAGTGGGCGGCCATTGCCATATCCGGGTTCCACTTCCTGATCAGCTCGCCACACCTCAGGTATCCTGTGCCCTCTCCCAGGCGGCAGTAATTGCGGCAGTTGAAGTTCTCGCCCCTGAAGACGGTGCCGACCGCGGGCCTATAGGTCGAGTCGCCCATGAAAAGCATCCGATGGCCGTCAATCTCGGCGTACATCCCTATGTGGTATTCCGTCTGACCCGGGAAGTGGAATACCGTGAACTTGTATCCTTCCCACTCGAAAGTCTCGTTGTCCCTGAGCACCCTATCCACTTTCGGCCCAACTTCTGCGGGGTACCTCTCTACACCCAGGCAGGGGATGTTGTAGCGATAAGGATTCTCGATGATGTCTACCGTGCATTCGTGTACCCACAGTTTGGCTCCGTACCTGTTTTTCAGGTCAGGGATGCCGCTGACGTGGTCATCGTGGTAGTGGCTGAGCAGGATCATGTCCACCTGTTTGAGGCCGCCGTCGCGCTTCAACTCCTCAATGAAGCTGTCGAGAAGGGAGCCCTGGAAAGACGAATCATAAAAGAGGGCGTGGCCGCTGTCAGCGATGATCACAAAAGAGGTCCTTCGATGGAACACGTGCGGAAAGATGCGCTTGTTAGACATCGTCCGGTCCTGGTGAGGCTGCCAGCGCAGTAGCTCCATGACCTCCTTCAGGTTGGCGGTGGTCTCGTCAATTGCAGCCTGGGGTTCACGAACGACGACCCCATGTGAAGGTAACAACAATTCGGGCCCGGCTTTCTTCACGGCGTCCAGCGAGTCAAGTTCCGCCTGCGCGCCTTTCAGTTGGTTATACTTCCACTGCAGCTCGTAGTAAGTCCACAACTTGCCGGGGGAGTGAATGAGGTCACCGGTAAAGGCTGTTCGCTTGCCATCCACGTCAACCAGATAGATCAGGCCCGGAGCCTGAGTGTGGCCGACGCACGGGAGGGTTTTGAACCGAAGCGCACGCCAGTCGAAAGTTTCCCCTGGTTTGATCCCCATATCAACTTTGACGCTCCTTGCCGGTTTTAAGAAGTCGGGCTTGAAGGAGTAGTTGTGGTAGAGCTTTGTTTTCTTCCACGCTTTTTCGGCATCCTCGAATAGCGCGCGTTGGTCGGCGGGAACGGCTACCTTGATCCCGAGGCCGGCGAGCACCTGGTCTCCTTGGCACTGGTCGCGGTGATAATGCGTGTGAAGCACCCAATCGACCTTCTTCACTCCGATGCTCGGCAAATGTTGAAGAACGCCGCCCGAGCCGAAGTCTATCAGCACGGCGCTGTCACCTGCTTTGACCGCATAGACGTTGCACGTATCGCGATAGAGGTAAAGACTGTCAGAGACCTTCACCAATTCGCTCACGGGTGCAGGTGGTGTCTGAGCTGCGGCGAGCGGGGAGAGGGCCAGAAACAGAACGCAGATCATCCATACAAATTTCACGTGCTTAGCCTCCGGTGCATCGAGCGCGATGATGGGCCGTCGCCGTATATTGGCGTTTCGTTCGCGGCAGGAACGCGAGCCCACACCCCTATTCTACCTCAACCAGGTGCTGATGTTGAGTAGGAGATGGAGATGTTGGAGGACGTATGGTCCTCGTCCGGCGAGGGCTCCCTGCGCTACGGCGCGAAATGAGTAAACGACCTGATGCGCGGGCTTGCCCTGATGAGTGACTCGGATATAATGAGCGCGCGTGCCTGATCAACAATGGAAAGGAGTGATTCGTCATGACGAAATGCGGAGTGGCTATTATCCTGTCTCTATTTGTTCTTCTTGCGACCCAGCTTGCATGGTGTGCCGAAGGTAGTGCCGCCAAGAGCAGCTCGGAGGTGGAAAGCGTGAATCTCGAAACACAGTTTTGCATGGTTGAGTACGATGGCCAGTTGCGTCCTTACAGGATATTCTTCCCCAGCAGCTACGTTCACGGTACGGCCAAGAAGAAAGACGAAGTGAAAGGATTCCCGCTGGTAGTCGCGTGCCATCCCGCCGGTGGTGACGAGACGTCCTATTTCGAATGGAAGGGGAACCCGGACAGGATTCAGAGCATCGCCGAGGAGCGCGGCTACATCGTCGCCTGCCCCGCCCTGCCGCCGCTTGATATGAGCAAGCGCGGCGACCGCTCCTACCTGGACCTAATGATGGAGTCGGATATCCCCGCGATGGTTATGGCAGTGATCGCGGAGGTGAAGAAGCAGCGTTGGATCGACGATAGCCGCGTATACCTCATGGGTGCGTCGAAGGGCGGAATGACAACGTACATCACCGCCGCTCAGAACCCTGAAACCTTCGCCGCCATCGCCGGAGTTGTGGCACTCTTTGGTGACGAGCACGTGGAAGGTCTCTCCAAGATTCCGGTGCTCATGTGGAACGCAACGAGAGACAAACACTTCTCGGTCGAAAAGGCTCGTGAGATGAAGGAGAAGCTCGAAGCCGCCGGCGGAGAGGCGAAGCTCGTCGAAGTCGAAGGCGGCCACGGCGGCTACCGCAATATGGAGGCCTACAAGGTCATCTTCGATTGGTTCGACGGACACAGGAAGAAAGCCGAACAGGAATAGGAAAAGCGGCTGCACCTCTTGTGTGCCATCCCTTCGAAGGATCCCGACATCCCAGCCTGACGCGACGTCGCGATTCAGTTCGTATTTGCTCTTCACGGGTAAGAATCGCTATGGGAATTAACGCGTGAAGAGTCGTCGTTGACATGTGCCCACGCTTTTTACCAGGGCGCCGTTGTAGTTCCTAAGGCGCTGCTACGTGCCAGCTCTTCGACTCTCCTCAGAGCTGTCACAACTTTCAATAATGCGGCCGGGCCCAGGGACTGGCGCAGGGTGTTCCCGCAACCGGAGGTAATCCCAGGTCTCTAGCCTATTGGCTTGACTATGAGTCCGCGGTCGTTATCAGGAGCGAGCGATTTCGCTGGCCCGCGGGAAACTTCATCAGACAGGAAAATTTGCGGTAACTTTTCAGGCCACAATCGGTCATATCCAGTGGATAAGATTATATTCGTCCCTCATATTAACTATTATTCATTCAGTCGTAGGAGGTAAGAACGATGGTAGCATTTCGGACATCTTTGCTAGTGGTTAGTTGTTGGGTGGCTGGATCGATGTTGTATGCGGCGGCGGGAGGTGAGGGCTCCGCGGTGGGGTTGAGAGCGGAGTTCGGGCCGCCGGAAGGGGAAATTGGTGTCACGCGGGCGTTCTCCCCCCGGCCAGCGCTATTTGTGGCCAACGACGGTCAGTGGGCAGAAGAGCGGCTGAGATTTGCGCTTTGTCGGCCCGAGGGCAGGGTTGTTGCTGCGGACGGAGGTCTGGCTGTTCAACTGCCGGGGGGTCCGGAAAAGACGGTTTCTGTCGGGTTGCGCTTTGTAGGGGCGAACGCGCTATGCCCGGAGGGGCTCAAGCGGGGGGAGGAGCTTTTCAATTATTATGTCGGCTCGGAGGAGCGGTGGCGCACTGGGGTGCGGAGTTACGAAGCCGTCGTCTACAGCGACCTGTACGACGGGATTGACCTCATCGTTAGGGCCCAGCCGGACGGGCTCAAGCTGGAATTTCACGCGGCGCCGGGGTCCGACTGGCGGGATATCACGATAGCCTGTGGGGGGATTGAAGAACTTGCGATAGACGAGGCGGGGCGACTCGTTATTTCAACAGCATGGGGAGAGATCTTCGACGAGGCGCCGGTGATCTACCAGGACATAGGTGGGCGGCGGGGCATGGTCGGGGGCCGCTTTCGTCTGGTTGGCGGAGAGGCGTATGGCTTCGAGGTTACGGGGGCATACGACCCAGGGCACGCCCTCGTAATAGACCCTGACCTTTCCTGGTCGACATACTTCGGGGGGAGCGACAACGCCGACTATGTATACAGCACTCGGGTAGACCGACAAGGGAGCCTTTACGTTGCTGGTGCCACATTTTCTGGAGACTTCCCTACTACGCCTGGGGCCTACGACAGGAGCCACAATGGTAGTTCCGACGTCTTTGTGTCGAAGTTCACAAGCGAGGGCGCGCTGGTCTGGTCCACCTTTCTCGGGGGAAGCCACAGGGACTACGGGTATGGGCTTGGGATAGATGGCGAAGGGAACGTCTATGTCACCGGTGGCTCTCAGTCCACCGATTTCCCGACGCCGGGAGGTTACGATACCAGTCACAATGGGCTTTCAGACTGGTTCATTGCGAAGTTCAGCGGCGACGGAGCGCTTCTTTGGTCCACTTACCTGGGCGGAAGTCAGAACGACGGTGCCTATGCGGTCGCGCCAGACGGAGCAGGAGACGTTTACGTGTCAGGATATACGGCCTCCACCGACTTCCCTGCCACAGATGGTGCCTACGATACCAGTTACAACGGCGGGGATTACGACTGCGCCGCCGCGAAATTCAGTGCTTCGGGTGAGCTTATCTGGTCTACATACCTGGGTGGGAGCGGCTCCGACAGAGCGTACGGGATGTCGGGGGACGGAGCAGGAAACCTCTACGTTTCAGGATCCACGGGTTCCACCGACTTTCCTACCACTCCAGGTGCCTACGACACCATCTACAACGGGGGGGAGAGAGACTGCTTTGTGACGCATTTCAGCTCGGGTGGGGGGCTTCAATGGTCAACCTATCTGGGTGGTGGAGGCGCGGAGAGCGGGTACGGGATCGCGCTGGATGGCTCGGGCAACGTGTGCGTGACGGGAGAGACATATTCAGATGACTTCCCGACGCCGGGTGGCTTTGACACCACTAACGAGGGAGCTCCTGACTATAAAGACTGCTTCGTGTCGAAGTTCAGCGCCAGCGGCTCGCTCACGTGGTCTACGTATCTTGGCGGCGATACGGACGATAAGGGTCGGGAAATAGACGCGGATAATCTCGGGCTTATCTATGTCGGAGGGGAGACAGATTCCGTGAACTTCCCGACGCTGAGAGCGTACCAGACGAGCCTGAATGGCTCAATGCCCGACGGCTTTGCGAGTGAGTTCCTTGAAGACGGTACGCTGTGGTGGTCCTCTTATCTGGGCGGACTGAGCCACGACTCGGGGCACACCATAACCGCGGACGCCGCGGGGGGCGTTTATCTGGCTGGAGAGACGCGGTCCTACGATTTCCCCACGACGCCCGGAGCCTACGACCTCGATACTGATGGCGCGGACGCATTCATATCGAAGTTCACTAGGGGTTGGACGTTCAGAATCACAAATGCGTTGGGCGAGGCAATCGCAGCGATGGATGAAGCGAACAACCTGATGCTTGCTGGTTCTCTGACGGAGAGTTCTACGCCAGCGGCCACGTCGGGGAGCGACTTCCTGATCAAGGCCGATGACGGGACTATTGTTGCAGCGATAGATAGCAGCGGTAACATGGTCATCATGGGTACCGCGCATGAGAACCAGACGAGCCTCACTCCACCGGCAGGGTCGTTTTCTGTAAAGAAAGGTGTGCGCCCGATAGTAGTTGCCTACATAGCCGCCAGTGGTGATTTGTACTTACGTGGAGAGGTAATCGAGGGGGGTTAAGCGGCCGTTAGAAATTGCGCTGAAGATGCGGGCGCCCGGGCGCGGGATTCTGGCTAGTGCCTGTCCGATGCGCGCGGGCGTGGTTTTTTAGACGCGTTCATTTCGTTGGGTTATTTCGCAATGTCTGCCGACGGTTTCTTCGCGTTGTATCCGCCCTGAATCAGCTCAAGCGGGATCAGAAAGCTCTTGTAGTGTCGCCGGATTATATACTTGACAT
>CAZUUK010000036.1:0-30411 GCA_964622675.1 uncultured Planctomycetota bacterium
CGATAATCCTTGACCATGCGGTGGCGTACGTTCGTCCAACGCCCACGCCGAGGCCCACTCCGACACCAAGGCCGACGCCGACGATCAGCCCCAGGCCAACTCCAAGCCCCAGACCCACCCCTTCCCCAAGGCCCACTCCAAGTCCAAGACCAACACCTTCTCCGAGACCGACTCCCTCTCCGAGGCCGACTCCAACACCCAGGCCGACGCCGGTTCCGCGCATAAGGGTGACTTCGGCGATGGGTGAACCGGGGCAGGAGGACGTGCCGATTCTGGTATGGGTCGAGCGGGACCTGGTGTTCGCGGGATTCGGGCTGACGCTTTCGTTTGACCCGGGGGTGCTGGAGCAGCCTGAGGCCGCTGACGTCGCGGTAACGGTGGACGGACTCTCGCAAGTGAACGTGGAGACGCCGGGAGTTTTGGAAGTCGTGTTTGCTTCGGCGACGAACTGCTACGTGGCGCGAGGCCGGCCGCTCGTGAGGATAGAGTTCGACGTGCAGGAGTCGCCGAGCGAGGTTTCGACGCCGGTGGAGCTAAGCGACGTGCTTTTCATAACTGAGGACCTAGAGCCCGTACCGGTTGCCGTCGGACGTCCCGGCATCTTCTGGGTAGTGGAAGGGATAATTCCACCCGACCGGAGGGTCTCGTTCGGGGATTACCTGCGTTTCAGGACGACCCTGAGCGAGGGAGGAATCTGGTCGCTGATTGA
This sequence comes from uncultured Planctomycetota bacterium, assembly GCA_964622675.1. Taxonomy (GTDB): domain Bacteria; phylum Planctomycetota; class DG-23; order CAZBND01; family CAZBND01; genus CAZUUK01. The sequence goes on from CAZUUK010000036.1 coordinate 710, forward strand.
TGCGGCTTCAGGGGGCTCGATTGATGCAAGCACGGGACTTTATCGCGCGGGCTCCGCTACGGGGACCGACTTGGTGCAGGTTCTGACGAATTCCGGGACGGCGACTGCGCAGGTGACGGTGAGCGAGGAGCTCAGGGCGCAGGGAGGTCCGGGCCCGGCTACGTCGCTGGACGTTACCGGCGGCGGGGTTGGCCTGGATGATGTGATTTTGCTTTTGAGATACGCGGTAGGATTGGAGAATCCAGCGCCGGATGTGACGGCCGCAGGAGATTTCGACTGCGACGGGCGCATAGGCATAAACGACGTGCTCAACGCGATCCGCGTGTTCGTGGGGCTGGAGCCGATTCTTTCAGGAGGGCTGCTGCGCGAATCTGATTAAGAGGGTGCGGATTTCGAAAGGCTTGAGGTAGAGGGTTATGCGATTGCCCTCTGCCTCAATTTTTTGGGGCTGCTCTTCGATAAGGTTTGATTCGGCGGCGGATTCGACGGACCGGGCGAATTGTAGGGTGACGGGACCGCGCTGGCCGAAGGATTCGTAGATGCGGAATACGCATTCGCCGCCGCGCTCGGCGCGCTTCACCGTTTCGACGATGGCGTTGGGCGCGTCGGTTGATACCAGGGAGAAAGAGGCGGGCAATGGGCCGTCGTGGATGGGCTCGGCGCAAGCGATGAGGGGATAGTTGAGCTGGTAGGCGTGGCGGAGAGTCCCGCCCGTGCGCCAATCGCCTTCGTGAGGATAAAGAGAGTAAACGAACTCGTGATGGCCCTGATCGGAGTCGGGGTCGGGTGAGATGGGAGAGCGGAGTAGGGTGAGGCGGATTACGTTCTCGCTTATGTCGTGGCCGTACTTTGAGTCGTTGAGAATGCTGACGCCGTAGTTGGGTTCGGAGAGGTCGGCCCACTTGTGGCCGCAGACCTCGAAGCGGGCGGCATCCCAGCTAGTGTTGCGGTGCGTCGGGCGCTGGATGCTCCCGAAGGGGATCTCGTAAGTCGCATGAGTGGAGAGTATCTCCACGGGGAAGGCGGCCTTGAGGAGGATCTCCCGCTGGCGCCATTCGATTTCGGTGTCGAAGTCTATGCGAGGGACGTGGCGATAGAGGTAGATGCGCTGGGCGATCTGAGAGTCGAGGAAGTTTCTGCGGACGAGGAGGCCGGCGCGGAGCGGGCCTTCCTCGATGACTTCGACGGTTTCTGTCGAATCTATTTTCCAGACCTTTTCCTGATAGAACTCGTCTATGTCCCAGGCGCTGTTTTTCAGGGGTTTGTCTTCGAAAGCGAGGAGGGAATTGGCTCTTGCGCCTTCGGGGAGGATGCGGCGGTTGCCGCGCTTGTCGAAGAGGGAGACGATCTGCGCGCGGTCGTCGAGTTCGAGGCGGAAGAAGGCGTTTTCCATGTGAGTCGGGCTTACGGAAACCGGCGGGGCGTCGTCGTGAGGCCCTTGCTTTGAGGATTCCGCGAGGCTGAAGACGCGATAACCGCAGGCGGGAATGTCCCGGGCGAGGAAAAGGAGGTGAGACGGGCCGTTCTCGGATTCGATGATCTGCTGCGGGACGGGGCGGCCGTCCTGGTCGAGAATTTGCGGCAGCTTTTCGTCGTCGAGCGCGATGCTGGCGAGGTCGGTGCGAGTCCAGGAGAGTGCGTTCCAGACGATGATTGCATGAGCTTTCGAGCCGGATTGGGGAGGTTTCGTGTTGATCTTTGCGGCGAGGGACGAAAGGGCGGCGTCTCGGGCTTTCTCGCCGATCTGGCGGGCTTCGGCGAGCTCGCGCCGGGCGTCCTCGTAAACTTCGGGGATGGACGAGCCGGGGAGGATGTCGTGGAACTGGTTCCGGAGGAGTAGCTCCCAGCCCCGCCCGAGCTCACCCGACGGGTAAGGGAAGCCGGCGAGCATCGCAATCGTCGATAGTAACTCTGCGTTGTGATACAGGACTTCGTTTTTGCGGTTGGCGCGTTTGATCCAGCCCTGACTGGTCAGGGTCCCGCGATGGTATTCGAGGTAGAGTTCGTCATTCCAGACGGGAAGGTCGGCGGCTTTGGTTTCAAGGCGCTCGAAGAAGTCTTCGGCCCTTCCGAGGCTGCAGCGCGGCAGGCCGGGGAAGTTTTCGAGGCGGGTGGAGGCTTCCATCATATCCCTGGTGGGTCCGCCGCCGCCGTCGCCCCAGCCGAATGCCATCAGCACCTCGTCGTTTATGTGTTTGTGCTTGTAATCATCCCAGCAGCCTTTGAGGAATTGAGGCTGAAGGTTGCCGTTATAGGTGGTGTAGCGTCCTCCGGTTGGGGTGGTGACGAAATGGGTGAGCAGCCGCGTGCCGTCAATTCCCTGCCACCAGAAGCTGTCGAAGGGGAAGCGGTTGGTGTCGCTCCAGCTAATTTTCGTGCTCATGAAATATTTCATGCCGCACTTGACGGCGATTTGCGGAAAGGAGCCGGCGTATCCGAAGCTGTCGGGAAACCAGACGAGCCGGCTTTCGGTGCCGAGATGCTTGCGGAAGAAGCGCTTGCCGAAGAGGAACTGCCGCACGAAGGATTCGCCGGAGGGGATGTTGCAGTCGGGCTCGACCCACATCGAGCCGGGAGCTTCCCACCGCCCTTCTTTAACGCGCTTTTTCACCTGCTCGAAAAGCTCCGGGTGATCTTTCTCGACAAAGTCGTAGAGCTGGGCCTGGGAGGCGAGGAAGTGGTACTTGGGATACTGCTCCATTGTGCGCATGGCGAGCGAGAACGTGGCGGCGGCTTTGCGGTGCGTCAGCTCGAGCGGCCAGAGCCAGGCGACGTCGAGATGCGCGTGGCCGACGCAGGTGACGGTAGGGGCTTCGACAGAGGGGAACGCGTCGTAGACGTTGCGGCGCAGGAGAGCGTTTGCGCGTGAGAGGGATTCGTAGAAGGCATCGGAGCCCGGCTGACGGAAGTCCACGAGGCGAATAGCATCATCGAGGGCTTTGAGGATGCGTGCGCGCGCGAGAGAGCCGGAGTCCAGCGCCTTGGCGGCGGCGAGCGCTACGCGGGCGCTGTGATAGAACTCCTCGGTCTCGAGATGGGGGAGGGCGAGCTCGGCGAACTCGAAGACGTGCGGCTCGGCGGTGCGGCCGCTGTGAAGCTGGAGAGCGATCAGATGTTCGCGTCGCGGATCGGCGCGCTCTTCGAGGAGCATTTCGGGATACGTGGCGCTCGCGCCCTGGAATATCTTCCCATCCAGGAATATGAGGCCGCTGGCGCCGCGAAGGCCGCCTCTCCGGCTTGGGAGGAGGCGGAGATGGACGCACTTGCCTTTGAATCGCTCGGGGATGCGGAAACGGACCCTGAGCCAGAACGTCTCCTGATAGGCGCCCCACTGGCCGGGGACGGAGAACTCCTCCCACGCGCTGTCGTCGAACCGGGGGTCCTGAGCGTTCGGCGGGTTCCCGCGCTTTATTCGAGAGGGCGGCAGGGGGGATCGGTCGCGATATATGTGGTTGGCGATCTCCGCTATGCGGGTCTCGAGTTTAGGAAGAAACCTTGGGCTCGTGGGGTCCTGTCGGTAGGGCATGCCGGTTTCCTTTTTCTATCCAGTCACATCCAGATGAAGTATTGTGTGCGTCTTTTGACGTTGGGCGCGTCAGGGTTCGGCGTAGGTGAACTCAAATGCGATGCGGTCGTACATTACCATTCCATTAGCGTCGCGGAAGTGAATCGTGAGCTGGGTGTTAGCTTCAAGCCAGTTTGCTGGAACGGGTATGCGCCATTCGGTGGCGTTGTCGTACCAGGAGTCGTGCACGTCGCCTCCTTTGTTCCAGGGGCAGGATAGGCGGCGCTTGGTGTGACCGTTGATGATGATGTCGAACTCGTATTTGGAGTCGACGTTCTTCACGTCGTCCTTCGCACCCTTGACGGCCTCGGCGGGGCGGAGGTCCTTCACGTCGTCCTTTGCGCCCTTGATTACGAGTTCGACGGAGCGAAGACCTTTGCGCCAGCCGCGCGGCATGCGGAAATGGTAAGTGGCGGACTCTTCGCCCGAGAGCAGGTCGCAGATGTTTTGAGCGTTTTCGACGACACGCGGCCAGGGAACCCAGACGTCGTCTTTCGTGCCGTATGGATATTTGAAGGCCCAGAACTTGTTCTTTTCCTTCGCGAACTGGGTGGGTGGGTCGCTTACGCGCTGGTCGAGGTCGCATATTTCGCGGAGCCGCTTCATGTGCTTTGCGGGCGGGGCGCCGCCGTGCCAGAGGGCTTCGCCGTAGAGATTTGTGATGTACAAAGGTTTCTCATGGTAGAGAGGGGTCTGGTTAAGGCAACTGATGTCGGTTACACCGCGCCGGACTGCCTCGGCGACGTTCTCGAAGAGGTCCTGGGACATTTCGCCGCGGCGCTCGCGCCAGCCGGCAAGCTGGCCGCGCGAGCCGTAGAGCTTGGCCATGAGCGAGTAGCGGCCCGGAACCAGCTTGTCGAGGTGATCCATCGTGGCGCCGTCGGGTATGGGGTAGCGGTTCTCGACGGCGAGCACGCCTCTTTTGTCCACTTTGGGGATGCATTCGACGTAGTCAGGCCTGACGACGAAGCTGCAGCCCAGGCCGTAGCCTATTTCCATGTCCGGGTGTTTTTCGGCGATGGCGGCGATGATGGGGTTGATTTCCATGAGGAAATATTCGCCCGAGGTGTACTTGCTGCATTTATCGCAGTGGCACTCGTGGTGGTCGAGGTTGCCGGTTTGGAAGCCGACGCCGGCGAGGCCGGGGAGCTTTTCGATGACTTCGAGGACGTAGTTGACCATCCAGGGGATGGTCTTCGGGTCGCTGGGGCAGAGGCAGCGTTTCTGGGGGTCTCTTTTTATATCAGCAGGTGCGGGCTCCGGCAGGTTTGCCCACTGGTTGTGATTTCCGAAGCCGATGTAGTGGTAGCTGTAGAGGCCGTCCCACCAGAGGACGTCAACGCCGCGTTCGCGGGCGTAGTCAATGATGTTGTAGTGGTCGAAGATATAGCGCCAGGGGCAGATGGAGAGGGCATTGAGCTTGAAGCGGCTGAGCTGGTCAACGTAGCCGAACGGGTCGGTGACGTAGTAGTCCCAGGAGCCGGCGCCGCGGCTGAGGATTTTAGGATAGCTGCGCAGGTTGAGGGGGGCGGGGATTATGCGACCGTTTTTGTGCTGGAGATAGTAGTGCTGGAGGTCCCGCACGCCGTAGAGGACGCCGCGCTGGTCGGCGCCGGCGACGACTATTGCCGCGCCGCTGGAGGCGAGAGGGTTGGGAAGGGTCTTGAGAGCGTATCCCTGCTCGGAGGCAGGGCGATTGCATTTGCGCTGGGATATGAGGTCAGCGACGAGGTCGGAGCTTTCCCGGGTTCCCAGGATGAACAGTAGCTTTCCTGCCGCGCTGCGTCGGGTAAGCTTTTTCTCCGTTAGGATAGAAGGACGCTTGGCGGCGGCGGAGCGAATTTCGTTTGCGAGCTCCGTTGCCGCAAATTTCTCCGTGCGAGTAGCACGAGGGCCAACAAGGATTCGTATGTCTTGCGGTTCGTAAGCACGGGCCACTTTCTTTACCTCCTCGACATCAATAACAAGCTCAATGTACCTAAGCGAACGCTGTTTGTCCCGAAGGGGAATAGAACAAGACCTGATTCAGCCGACGGGCCGAGGGTCGAAGCGATATTTTACCTGTTTGGGAGCCGTTTTTCATCCGAGAATTCCTCCAGGAAGCGGCGCGGCGGCGGATGCCGTCGGTTGGTGGTCGGTAAGGAGCGAGCGGAACCCCGGCCAAAGGCTGTTAATGAGAGGCGGGTGTTGATATGCTTTAGGGTTCACAGTTGCCGCGGCAGGTTGGAGTTTTCGCGTTTGACGCGCAAAGGCGCCGAGAGATCGATAAGGCCAGACATCAGAGAGGAAGAGGTATGAGTAGACAGAGGACGCCGGATGATGTGCAACCGATTCGAGGGAAGGGTCCGAACATATTGATGATCATGGCGGACCAGCACCGATGGGACTGGGTGGGATGTGCGGGAGCTGAGTGGGTGAAGACGCCGAACATAGATTCGCTGGCGAGGGAAGGGGTACGCTTCCGGCGGGCGATGGCGAACTATCCGCTTTGCGCTCCGAGCAGGGCGTGCCTGGCGAGCGGGCTTCGAGCGAGCGAGGTGGGCGTTATGGGAAACGATTACATTTACCCGTACGACGTTCCGACGTACTATCAGGCGCTGCGCGCGGCGGGCTACCGGGTCGGCTGCGTCGGCAAGACGGATTTGCACAAGAAGGATCACTGGGAGGGGGAGAACGGCGACCGGCCGCTGATGTATCACCTGGGCTTCACGGATCCTTACGAGCTTGAAGGGAAGCAGACGGCGGCGGGGGACCATGGGAGGCTGGCGTGTCCGTATCAGCGCTATCTGATGGGGAGGGGATTGTTCGAGAAGTTCTCGGACGATTACATGCGGGCGAGAAGGGAATATCCGAGGAGATACGGGGCGGACTCGATTCTGCCGCTGGAGGCTTACGAGGACGCGTTCGTCGGGAACTGCGCGTGCGAGTTTCTGGAGAATGTGAGCGGCGGGTCGCCGTGGCACTACTTCGTGAGCTTTGTGGGGCCGCACGATCCATGGGACGCGCCGAAGAAATACGCGGATATGTACCGGAGTGCGCAGATGCCGGAAGCGATCGAGGATCCGATGGTCGAGAAACCCGAGTGGCACAGGGAGAGACGGCGGAGGCACGATAGGATGACGCGCGGGAACCTGCTGACGGCGATGAGACAGTACGCGGGGATGATCACGCTGATAGATGATTACGTCGGGAAGATGCTCAGGGTCCTGGAGGAGCGCGGGATGAGGGAGAACACTCTGGTGATTTACTGCTCGGATCACGGGGAGATGATGGGGGACCACGGCTGCTTCGGGAAGTCGTTCTTCTACGAACCATCAGTGCGGGTGCCGCTGATCCTCTCGGGGGCGGGGGTGACGGCGCGAGGGCTAAGCGACGAACTGGTGGAGCTTTACGACCTGGCGCCTACCTGTTTGGAAGTGGCGCAGGCGGATAGTTCCGGAAAGATGACGGCGAAGTCGCTTGTTCCGCTGCTGCGAGGGGAGAAGGTTGCGCTTCGCGATTACCAAGTGAGCGAGATGAGGGATTCGCACAGGATGATCTTCGACGGGCGGTACAAGATGGTCGAAGTCGAGGGGGCGCCAGTGGAGCTTTACGACCTGGCGGCAGACGCGCGTGAGGTGAGTAACCTTGTCAGGAAGGAATCAGGACGAGGGGAGGAAATGAGCCGGACGCTCGCAGGGATCCTAGACAACGAAGGCAAGTAGGCGAGGAAAAGCGGACGAAGCTGGCAGGATTTGCCGCGAAAGGGGACTAATGACGGCGCAAACGGGCGCGGCGAAATGACATTTGGGGGTGCAAGGTCGGAGTTTGATGTGGTATTATTTGAGTGTGGGGGTGCAGAGGAAGAATGCCGCTAGTTGTCGCTGGGAGGTATACGCGCAGCAGCGTAGGCTCCGAAGGAGGCTGGCGCATGTCAAAGAGAGTGTTTTTCGGTGCGAAGGTTTTCTTGCTCGCCGCAAGTGCGAGCTTTTTTGTTTTCGTTTACGAGAGTAAGTGGGTACCCGGCCCTGCCGGAATCCGCGGCCTGGTTGAACGCCGGTCATGACGTCGCGGCGGTTAATAGCAGCGCGGGGCGCGGGTGGTGGGATTTGAATGCGGCTTCGCCAGGGATACTTGCGAGCCACCCTTGGGCGACAGGTAAAGGGATCAACAGTGGGCTGGCGAGCGTGGCTGGCGATTCGTCGTGCGGCGTGCCGAAGGACAGCGGGGCGAAGAGACGCGGCGGGCGTTTGGCGGAGAATAGTGGGAGGGGTCCTGACATTGAATATGGAGGTGGGTAACGGGATGACTGCAATCAGAAGTCCGAGGCTGTGGGTTGTCGGGTTGTGCGTCGTGCTGATTATGGGAGCAGCTCAGGGCTACGACAGTGAGTGGCCGCCTGCTCCGGATCCGGTCAATGGATCAATACCGCCCGGGCCAGGGCTCACAATGGGGAAGATATCCATCTCGATTCCGTGGGAGTTCGGGCAGTGGTTCAACCATAATAACCACATAGGGTGGGGCACGTTCCCGTTGTGGGCTACGCTGGGGGATATTGAAGGGACCGATGATAAAGGGCAGTTGGACATAGTGATCATGATGCCAGACGAGATTGTGTTCGCTGCTAGGATAAATATCAATTGGAGCAACGGGACGGGTACGCTGACGCCGCTTTGGTGCTGGAAGGTGCCGAACGCGCCATCGTCGCCGGGCCAGGATATGGGGGTCCCTGCGCGAAACGCGCTGATATGGGATTTCGACGGGGACGGCAAGAACGAAGTCGCCGTCGTAGCCCCCAAGCGAATAAATGCGTCCACTTGGGGGCGGGCGATATACGTCGTCCAAACCGATACGAGTCCGCCTCCCCCGCCGTGGGATTTCAGCGTGCCGCCGCCAAAGGTGCTGGCAAGCTCGCCGGCGGCGACGGAATCAAATACGGGTGAGATAAGCGACCGCTTGGGCGTCTGCAAGGTACGCGATACGGAATATCCGATGGATATAGTGAGCCACGAGCACGATGGGGAAAGCATCTCGATCTGGAAGCTCACAAACAACGGAGGAAGCTATTCGCTGGACAGGGAATACAGCATTCCGTGGCGGGCGCCGTGCACGCATGAATATAACTATGTGGATATAGACGGGGATGGTTTTGACGAGTTTTTCTGGGACGGGGTGCTGGACTTTGTGGACAGGGTGGGCGGCGTCCCGACGCCGACGAACCCGGGTGATCCGCTTAGAGGGATTTGGAGATGGGACCCGGGCCACGAGGGATACAAGCATTCGGACCAGATGATATGCGCGGACTACGACCCCGATCATCCGGGGCTGGAGATCAATGCGGCGCCGGAAGAGCCCTACACAGATCCCGACGGCATCCCGCGCCTTGGGGTTGATACTCTGTGGACAACGGACGGCCACGTGCTGAGGGAGAATGCAGACTGCCCTTTCACGCATCCTCAAAGCATAGCCTCTGGGAACTGGACCAAATCGCGCCCCGGGTTTGAAACGATCCACGTGCCTAAGAGCTGGAGCAATCCGACGGTGCGCGGAGGGGAGACGTGGCTTGCTGGTCATTATGCGGTGGATGCTCAGCAGAACGAGCTGGCGGTGGACGGGGCTTACTATGTGACGGTTAAGTACAATCCCGAGAACACGCTTCCGATTCAGCGGGCTTCCGGGCCTGCGTACAACATGTGCCAGATCGAGTGGGACGGTGATTACTCGGAGGACGAGATCCTGAACTGGTACTGGCGGAACTTGGCTATCTGGCGCATGGGTGAGAAAGGTGACTGGCTCCCGGGGCCGCCGCCAGCGGGGATGCCGGATGCAACGGAGGTGACGCAGTCGTGGCAGGAAGAGGGCTACACGCTCTGGTGGGAGTACTACCAGGGCTACAACGGCGACCGGGTGCAGCAGTGGGGCATTGATATGATAAACCAGTACGGGGGGCCGGGGCGCTGGAGCCATTATTACGAGAAGCTGGCGGAAGCCTACCCGGGGCATGGGCTGTGGTTTGTGACGGGATTCGACGCGGGGAAAGACTACCGTGAGGAAGCTGTCGTAGTGACGCCGCTGCAGATAAGCATTTTCCACAACCTGAGTCCGCTGGCGACCCCGGGGCGGCATCGCTCGCCGCGGAGGTCCAAGGATTACCTGAAGTGGCGAATGGACATGATAAACTACCCGTTCGATTTTGGGACGCTGCCGACATACATAGCGGAGTTCCTGGTAACGGATGCCTTAGGTGAGCGGCTGCTGGAAGTGGATGGAGCCGGGAATCTTTTGGTAAAGGGTTCGATAACTGAAAGCTCGACCCCGGCGCGGACGTCGCGGAGTGACTTTTTGATTACGAACGGCGGCGGGGCGGCGGTTGCGGCGCTGGACGACGAGGGTAACCTTGTGCTTGCCGGCGTTGTGCACGAGGAGCAGAGCTCCCTGACGGCGCCGCCGCTTTCGTTTGTGGTTAAGAACAGCACGGGGGAAGTGCTGGCATACGTGGATACGAGCGGGGATCTGTATTTGAAGGGGACAGCGAGCGGGGATTGAGGAGTTGGCGCCGGTCGGCGAGCTGGATGTCCCGGAATTGGCAAGTGGTGGGGGAATATCATCTTGCGACTTATCGGAGTGTGTGTTGCCCTGGCGCTGGCGAATGGCTTTGCACTGGGAAGCGATCAGCCGAAGGGGCGAAATGAATTGCGGGATGTAAGGGCAGCGCGGGCGCGGCGGATCATTCTCATCCCGCAAGAGAACAAGATGGTGTGCGTGGCGCGGGTCCTTGACTTGAATGACCAGAGATTTGCCATGGGGATACCCGAGTGCATAGCGGAAGCCGGGGGTAGAATCGTCAACCACACGATGGTGGAGAGACTTCACTGGGACGGGCCGGACGCAAACGGGGCGGTGACGTGCCAGTGGGTTGATGAGAACATTGACTACTGCGTGAGGATCGTGCCCGACTATGACTCCGTTGATATAACAATGACGATCCGGAATCTGACGGGCAGGGACTGGGTGGATGTGTACTCGTTCAATTGTCTGAACCCGGTGGCGGCGCCGGATTACAAGGACTGGACGCTGGAGCGGACGTACATGTCGAAAGAGGGAAGCCCGTTCCGGATGGATGGGACGACGCGGATAAACGACGGCCCAAACAAGACGGTTCAGTTTTACCTTCACGAGGATTACGAGAACGTGTCTCCGCACGTGACGGGCTTCAAGGCGACGAGCCCGGACAAGACGGATGGGTCGTATATTGTGACGATGTCGGAGGACGGGCAGAGTTACATGGCGGCGACGAGTCCGAAAGCGGCTTTTTTGTTCAACAACCTGGACAGGTGCTGCATCCATTCGGCGCCGAATTTCGGGGATATCAGGGCGGGTGGGCAGAAGACGGTGACGGTCAGGTTCTACCTTGCGTACGGGACGCTGGAGGATTTTCTGGTTCGGTACTTCACCGACTTTCCGACGGACATCCATGGGGTGCGGATTAAGAATGCGGCAGGGCGGGTAGTGGCGCTGATGAATGAGGCGGGGAACCTGATAATGCCGGGGTCACTGACGGAGAATTCGACGCCGACTGGGAGCGAGGGGAGCGACGTGCTCGTGAAGGACATGAATGGTGATATCAAGGCGGCGATGGACAGCAGCGGGAACCTTGTGCTTGCGGGTTCAGTGCATGAGAAGCACGGGGCGCTTTCGCCGCCGACGGGGTCGCTCGTCTTCAAGGAGCCGGGAGGCGCAGTGGTCGGATACATAAGTGCCAGCGGAGATTTGTTCCTCAAGGGTGAGGTGTTCGGGGGCACGTAGGGCAGGCGTTGACGGGATAGGTGTTGTGCCATTCCTCAGGTAAGCTCTCTTGATATCTCCCTGCTTTCGCGACTAAGATAGCGGCGTCTTGCGAGAGGAAGATGAGCGCTCGATGAGGAAAGGGGCCGGCTGAAATTGAAGGGTAGGCGCAGGTTCAGCGTTGCGATGGGGCAGATGAAGGTTGAGGGGGGTGAAGTCGAACGAAATCTCAGACAGGCGCTCGAGATGATAGGGGAGGGGGCGGCGCAAGGATGTTCGATTGTGGTGCTGCCGGAATGCCTGGATGTGGGATGGACACATGCCGAATGCAAGGAGCTGGCGCGAGCCATCCCGGGGGCTCACAGCGAGAAGCTGGCGGAGGCGGCGAAGAAGCATAAAGTGTGGGTGACTGCGGGACTGACAGAGCGCGACGGGGAACGAATCTATAACACGGCTGTGCTTGTTTCTCCGGACGGTGAGGTGGTTCTCAAGCATCGGAAGATCAACATTCTGGAAGTGGCGCAGCCGTTCTACGCGACAGGCGACAGGCTGGGGGTTGCGGATACGGAGCTGGGAGCGATAGGGGTGAACATCTGTGCGGACAATTTCAGGAGCGCGCTTGTGCTGGCGCATTCGCTGGCACGGATGGGAGCGAGGATGATCGTATCGCCGTGCGCGTGGGCGGTTGATGCAGATCACGATAATGAGAAGCAGCGGTACGGGGAAGGGTGGAAGGAGTCGTATACCAAGATTGCACGGCTTTACGAGCTCCCGGTGATAGGAGTAAGCAACGTGGGATGGATCCGGTCGGGGCCGTGGGCTGGGAGGAAATGCATCGGGTGCTCGCTGGCGGTGGGAGCGGGTGGGGAGATCCTTGCTGAAGGGCCGTATGGCGAGGAAGCGGAGGCTTTGATCGCGGTCGAGGTGGAAATAAAACCTATGCCGGTGAAGGGGACGAGGATTTCGGGGTGGCTTCGAGACCGGGGATATGAGGTTCCGTGACGAGGACGGCGGGATTCGGCAGCGGCCGGGTGGGCGAGGAGTACGAGGGAGACTTCCAGCGAGACCTTACGCGCTGAGCGGCTCAGGGGTAGAATGTGGCCACGAGAAGGATGGATGTTGCGGCGTCAGAGGAGGTGAAGAGGCGATGAGTCTTACGATAGGTGAGTTCGTGGGTGTTGTGGTGAAGCTGCTGATCGCTTTGGCGTGCGGGGGACTTATCGGATATGAGCGGGAGGTGCACGAGAAGCCGGCGGGTTTGAGGACGCATATGCTGGTTGCGCTGGGGGCGGCGATGTTCGCGATGATTGCCATGAGGCTTGAGGCGAGGTCGGAAATATCCCGAGGTATGGATCCGCTGCGCGTGCTGGCGGCGGTGATCGTGGGGATCGGTTTCATAGGGGCCGGAGCGATATTGCACGAGCGCGGCTCCGTCCACGGGCTGACCACGGCGGCGGGGCTTTGGGTCGTGGCGGCCGCGGGTGTGGCAATCGGATTCGGGGAGATCGGAATTGCGCTGCTGGTCACGCTTCTGAGTCTCGCGGTGCTGACGGTTATCAGGAGGACATTCGAGAGGTCGAAGCATCACACGGATACGGAAGAAGGATCAGACGAGTAAGGTCTCAATTCGCGCAGACGATCGAAGGAGGAGTCCTAATGTGCGGGGGATCAAAAAGGGTCGTTCTGGCTTGGCTGGTTGCGGCGCTTTGCGGATGTGCGGCCGTAGGCCGGGCCGCGGTGGAAGCTCCGCTGAAGTTCGACATGGGAACGGCCGAGTCACCGGTGGCGGAGGGGTATACACGGCTGACGGAAGCGACAACGTATTCAGAAGAGCAGGGCTTCGGATGGACGACCTCGGGGCACCGAAGCTTTACGACGGAGACGCCGGCACGCGAGCAGCACTGGTTCCTTTTCCGGGACGTGATCTACGACAAGACGGTGACGGCGCTGAACCGGGACGGCGTGGAAAGCAGGGTGGATCTCTCCTTCAAAGCTGACCTTCCGGAGGGGGAGTATCACGTGGTTGCGACGGTCGGGAACATGGTGGATCCGCTTTTCTCGATGTCGGTCCATGCAAACGGGAGGCTCGTCGCGAAGAACGTGGGCGCGTGGATGGTGAAGGGGCGCACGCCGACGGACATGCTTTTCTACGGATTCTACACGCGGGTGAGGTTCGACGCGGAGGTTGGGACGTACGGCCTCACGCTGACATTTGCCGGGGACCCGAGCGAGTACGAGGCGTGGCTGGAGAAGAACCCGGCGAAGCCGAGGGATTCGTGGCTTGTGCCCGGGCGAGTGAAAGGGAAGCGAAGCGATGGGCCGGGAAATCTATGGGGGCCGTTCGACCGAAACAGCGTGCTGGGGATCGAGATATACGCGCATCGCGCCGAGCCGTATGTGATGAGGGGCGAGGGGCTGGAGTTTGATGCGAAAGGGGTTGGATCTGGCGCGCCTTCGGAGGAAGTTGAGCGGCTTACGGATGCGGCCGGGCGCTTCAATGAGGGAGAGTTCAACGAGGCTGAGCGCCTGCTTGATTCGGTCGAATCCCCCGGGGCGCGCTATGCGAGGGCAGTTGGTTACGCGTGGCTGGCTGGACATCCGCAGTACGAGAACGAGGCGGAGCTGTCGGAGAAGACAGAACGGGTGCTTGGTGAATACATGAAGGAGCACCCTGAGGACTACCGCGCGCGGGAACTGCGGGAGCTGAGCGGGCACTTTGCGAAGGGTGTTGAGCTTGTGACGAACCGGGCGGTATCGGCGGAAGAGATGGCGAAGGTGATCAAGTACAGGGCTTCTTCGTGGCATAATTCTTACTTCCGGATATACAGGGCGACGGCGTGGCTGCACCTGATAAGGCCCGGCGATCCGTTCTACTACAAGGCGAATTTGTGCGCGGCGCGGGGGCTTTTCATGATCGAGCCGCACAGGTGGATGAAGGCGGGAGGGATGGCGTACGCGCTCATGCGCGAGGTGGAGGAGAAGTTCCCCCAGAACCGATACGTGAGGCTCTATCTGCACGATGAGTGGCCGGAGGGAAAGGACTGGCATTTCCGCGAGCACGAGGTGCCGGACAAGAACGCGCCGCGGTGGGCGGCGGAACTCTGGGAAGCGTACAACCATATGCTGGATCTGTGCGAGTGGTGGTTTGAGAACAAGCAGTTCGACGACGGGTCGCTGGGCGGAGGATGGGGGGATGACGTGGAGGCGCTGCGGTTTTTCGGAAGCTACGGGGCGATTTCTCCGGAGGCTTCGCTCTTGACGCTGGAGGGCTGCAGGAAGCTTTGCGACGGCGCGTGGTTTCTCTCGGAGATCGATACCAAAGGCGGGTTCTTCTTCGGGGTGGGAGATACGGAGCACACGGGGGAGTTCACCGGCGACACGCTGCCGGTGATGATGCTTCTGGATTACGGGAACCCGGCGTGGGTCGAGCGTTCAATGAAGACGGGAAAGCTGATGCGGGACCTGTGGATGGACTTTAACGACAAGGGATATTTTGCAATGCGCGCGAATCACCTGGGCGCAAGCGGCGTGGGCGGAGGCCTGCAGGCGAACGATTCGCGGATTAACTACAGGCCCGCGCTCCCGGCGAGAAGCGTGCTCTGGTACAACAACAATCCGACGCTCGCGAATATTTTCAATCTGTGGGCGGACGCGTGGCTGGCGGCTTCGATGTCAACCGAGAAGGGGAAGCCGAAGGGCTTGATTCCGGCGGAGTTCGCTTTCAAGACGATGGAGATTGGCGGCTTGGATTCCCCGAGCTGGTACGAGGCGAATCATGCGCCGGGGACGGTGAATTACGACTGGAACGGGACGGGGAACTACCATGACGCGATCGTGGATATGCTGGTGGCGGCTTATCAGCGTACGGGGGACGAGAAGTACCTGGAGCCGATGCGGCTCGAGGCGGAGCTGGCGGCGGCCTACAAGGCGAAGCCGGTGAAAGAACCGCAGGCCGGGTCGGCTGAGTGGGCGGGGAAGCTGCTTACGGGAAGCGCGGATAAGCCGGAGACTTCGGCGATTACCATCTGGCAACGGGTTAAGAGGATGCTGGAGCCGGAGGCGGAGGCGGAAGCGATCACGAGTTTCAAGAAAGTGGAAGAGGGGTCGAGGGAGCTAAACCGCAATGCGCGGGCGCGATGGCCGATTGTGACGGCGGAGTCCCTGGCGACGGATCGGATTTACATTCCGGGAATGGTGAGTCCGTTCCAGTCCATGACGGGATACGGGGCGGCGGGCATCGCGCGTGAGCGCGTGACGTACACGGGTCTTGGGCGGGATTGCGCCGCAGTGTGTCTCGCGGCGGACGAGCGGACTCTGAAAGTGGCTCTTTACAACATGACGGAGGAGCCGAAGGGCGTCGCCGTTCGCCCGTGGGAACTGGCGCCGGGGAGTGTGTACAAGGTGAGGATGGGGGTGGACAGCGACGGGGATGCGGAGATAGACGAGGGTTCGGAAGAGATCGAGTGGAGGCTGCCGCAAAGGGGGGTGGCACTGAACTTCGCACTGCCTCCGCGGGTGCCGTTTGTTGTGGAAGCTACGAGCACTGGAGAAGGGGCAGCGGCGGAGCTGATGCCGGACGTAGGGATCTCGCGCGAGGACATCGAGTACAATTCCAATCGCGAGATGGTTATCGTGTCGGTGCATAACGTGGGTTCGAAAGAGGCGCGCGGAGTGAAGGTCGCAGCTTACGATGGGGACCCTGATGCGGGAGGTAGAAAGATCGGGGAGCAGGTGATTCCGCGCGTGCCCGCGCCGCTGGATCTGGATCCGCAGATCGTGCGCGCGGGATTCGGGTTCAATGCCGCCGGGGAGGAACACGAAATCTATGCGGTCATCGATCCGGATGATGAGATCGAGGAGATAACGAATCTGAACAACCGGGCGAGCGCGCGGGTAGGGCCTTAGTCAGCCGGTTGCTTTCGAGACGAGCGAGCAGTGCGAGGCAGAAAGAGATCAGGAGGTCCAGATTGAACGTCATCGTGATACTGTGTGATAGTTGGAGGTGGGACCATTTCGGCTTCAACGGCAACGACTGGATTGAGACGCCGCGGCTGGATGCTTTCAGCAAAGAGTGCGCGATAATTGATAATGCGTATACGGAGGGACTGCCGACGCTGCCGCAGCGGACGGCGGCTTTCACGGGACGGTACACGTATCCGTTTCGCGGATGGGAGGATATGCGGCCGGACGACGAGCGGCTTTCGTGGCTCCTCTTCGGCGCGAACGTTTACACGGCGCTGATCAGCGATTCGATGCCGATGTTCACCATGGGGCACGGCTACACGGAGCGATTCACGTACGTGGATTTCATCCGCGGCCAAGGTGGGTGGGCGTACACCGAGGAGGCGCGGAAAGCGAAGGTGGATATGTCCAGGATTTACCCGCCGGGCCGGGTGGTGAATCATCCGAATCTAGACAAGTGGGTGCAGCAGCTCTCCACGTGGAAGTCGGATGAGGATCACCTGGCAGCGCAGGTGGTGAAGGCGGGGATGAGGTGGATCGATAACTACGATGGGAAGCAGCCGTTCATGCTGTGGCTGGATACGTTCGATCCACACGAGCCGTGGAGCCCGCCGGAGGAGTTCTGGAGGAAGTACGATCCCGATTACGACGGGCAGCTTTTCCCGATATGCCCGCAGCCGAGGCAGGAGGGTTTTGCGATCACGGAAAGGGAGGCGAAAGTAGTGCGGGCGCTCTACGCGGGGGAGTGCACGATGGTGGACAAGTGGGTTGGGATTTTTCTGGACCACTTGCGGGAGCGCGGGCTGATGGATGACAGCTTGATCATTTTCACGTCGGATCATGGGGAGCCGCTGGGGGACGGGAAGTGGGGACACGGGCTGTGGCGGAAGTTCGCGCCGTGGCCGTACGAGGAGCTGGCGCACGCGCCGCTTCTCATCAGACATCCGGAGAGACACGGGGCGGGGAAGCGATTCAAGACGTTCTTTCAGTCGTGCGATCTGACGGCGACGGTGCTGGATGCGTTCGGAGTGAAGCCGACGGAGAAGATGCACAGCCGCTCGGTCCTGCCGGTGCTGCAAGGGGAGAAGGAGACGATTCGAGATTTTGCTCTTGCGTGTCACTTCAGGAAAGTGGGTGCAAGGGGCTCTCGAAGCATTCGGACGGACGAGTGGACCTATATGTACTGGCCGTACGGAAGGCCGGAAGCTCCGCCGTCAAAGGAGATCGCCTTAGGGGTCGCCGAGCTTTATCGGCGCTGCGATGATCTAACAGAGCAGAATAACGTCATTGACGAGCACCCGGAGGTGGCGAAGGAGCTGGAGCTTAAGGCGAGGAAATTCGAGGAGGAGCTTGTGGCGAAGGGGTAGGTGAGGGTCTTGTCAGATTGACAAGCGCGGGGGCTGCGGCGATGGAGCCGCGGCTCCCGCTTTCTATTTCCACTCGATGACCGCCAGCTCGAGGGGCTTGAGGAGGACCTCGAGGTATTCCTTCTCGCGAAACGTGACGGGGCCCGGTTTGTTCTTGAGGGTGGTCCGCGCGACGGATTTGCCCGGGATGGGGAGGAGCCTTATCACCACGTCTTCCTCCGAAGGGTTCGCGAGCGCCCAGAGCTTGTTCTCGTTCTCGGGATGGCGGAAGGCGCCGGCGGCGGGGTTCCTGTCGTAGATGACGAGCTTTCGCCATTCGTCCTGAGTTTCGCTTTTGGCGAAGGCTTCGGGGAAGCGCCAGACTCGTCCCTTGGCGAAGTAGGGGTTGAAGGGGCCGCGCTGTAGGTCGTTTGCTTTTGCGGCGAAGGCGAGCTCGGAGGCGCGGGCGGCATCGTCGCCGATCTCGATGCCTTTCTTGAGGACTGCTTTGCCACGAGCGGGATCCCCTCTGGCCATCATTGCTTCTGTATCGAAGTAGCGGGGGCTCCATTTGTCCTCGATGTGGATGAGCTTTCCGCGGACGAATTGAATGGCGACGGCGTCCTTGGCCTCCGGCAACCGGGTTGTAGCGTAGCCGCCCCAGAGAATTATCTGGTCGCCGTAGATGTAGTCGTAAAGAGGAATGTGGATGACGTTTTCATTCTGCGGATCGAGGGGAGCCATGGCGCTTCGCATGAGAGCGACGTGCATCCATGGCATGTATGGTTCGGCCATGTATTCCCCGCCGAAAACGGCCTGGGGCTCCCTTGCGTAGACGGTAGCGTGGAGTTTGTCCAGAAGCTCGAAGTTGCCTTGGACGTACCATTTGCCGAGGCCGGGCGGATGATCGTGGCGCGGGTTGTGGCAGGTGCGCGGCTGCATCGCGGGCCAGATGTCCATGCTGATGAAATCGTGATGGTAGTCGCAGAGCTTGCTCACGAGATGGACGAGCTTTGCGTGATATTCCTCGGAGCTGGGGCAGGTGAGAACGTACTCGCCCAGGTAAGGATGCTTGCCGACGATGGCCTTTCTGCTGCCGCCGCCGCGGGGCATTATTGCCATGCTCTTGACGTGCTTTTCGAAGTACTCGTCGGTGACGTCCTCGTGGAGCCAGTACTGTCCGCTGGAGAACAGGTGTTTGAGGTGGTTGCCCCAGCTTCGGGCTTTCTTTGAGGCCTCGATCATGGCTTCCTCGCCGCCGAGGGGAGGGAATGAATCGGGGGCTATCCACTGGCCGTAATGCTCCCAGCGTTGGAACTGATGGACGAGGGGACGGTCGCCGAGGAGCTTATTCATTTCGGGCTGGTGCTCGGCGATCCAGGACGGGAGGACGCGGCCCCAGTTTTCGTTGTCGTGGACGTTGGCGAGGATGGGCATTTGGAGGATCCACTGGGGGAAGTCAACCTTTTTGTTCATCCAGTGCTGTTTGCGACCCCATTCGGCGTAGACGTCCGCGGCATCGAACCAGGAAGGGCCGCATGCTTGAACGCGGACTCCGTAGTCTTGCTTGAAGGCGAAGCCCGGTGTTTCATCGAAGTAGTGGAGGACGAGCCAGGCGGCTGAGTCATGCTCCCTGTCGTGGCGGATGGTGAAGCGTTTGGGATTGCACTCGGGGTCGGCGGCGTACATGACGATCCCGCCGTTTTGATTGTACAGAGCGTGGAACTGGAGGCCCTGGGTTCCGGGATAGGCCAGCAAGCCTACCATGCCTCTTCTGCTCCTTCGGACCTCGCGCGACGGGTTGTGGTGGATCTCGCCGGAGGATTTCGGGTAGAGGTAGCGGTCGTCATCGGGGTTTCCGGAGAGCGATTCGTATCCGCTGATGTAGGGGTACTCGAGGGTGGAGCAGACGGTTTCGGGGCCGCAGCGAACCTGAGAAGTGAAGGCGAGGTAGTCGCCTTTAGCTTCGACAGTAGCCGTGATTTCAAGCGCAGCGCCTTCAAGACCGGAGTAGGTGAACCGGATGCCGGAGGGAATCTTCTCGCAATCGAACTCGTCGAATTGGAGGCTTGTGAAGGCCTTTTCCCTTTTCCCTTCGACGAGGGTGATGCGGAAAAGGGTGGGATGTTGCCAACCGGGCTGGACGAGTTCAACTTCACCGGCGCGGAGAGAGGTTATCCCGCCCTTTCCGGCGAGCCTGAATGTGGCCTGGACGGAGCCGGCTTTGAGGGTGAACGTTTCCATGCTTTCTCCAAGAGCGACGGGGCTAAGGAAAACGGCTGCGAGAAGACCGACGATCAGCCGAACTGGTTTCATTGTTGCTCTCCAGGGTGAGTGTTGGTCTAGCGGCACACCGGCGCTCTTGTTCAGCGGATTAAGCCTCGGTTTGCATCTGGCGCGGGAGGTCTTCGGCGAAGCGCGGCTCGTAGGGCCCCTCGAAGTAGTATCTCAGGCGTTCGCGATAGGTGCGAAGGACACTTTCGTTCCGAGGCAGAAGAATTACATTGTCTGTCTGCCACGGATCTTTTTCCAGGTCGAAAAGCATTTCGCGATCCATGAACGTGTCCTCGACGTAGAGCCAACGGCGGCTGCGGACGGCGTACCGGGCCTGACGCATGTGCCAGGTTCTGATCATCGAGAAGATGTAGTCCTTGTGCGTATCGGTCTCACCGCGGACGAGCGGAACGAGTGTTTCTCCCTGGACGGTGCCTGGGATTTCGACGCCGGCGAAGTCGAGGAAGGTCGGCATGAGGTCGATCTGCTCGACGAGCTGATCGACCGTTTTGCCGCGGGGATATTGGCCGGGGAAGCGCATGATGAGCGGAACGCGGGTGAGGGGATCGTAGACGTCGCCCTTCATTATGGTTCCGTGCTCGCCGGCGAAGTCGCCGTGGTCGGCGGTGTAGATGACGAGGGTGTTTTCGGCGAGGCCGAGTTCGTCGAGCGCTTTGAGGATACGACCGATGTTGAAGTCAATGAGGGAGATTTCGCCGTAGTAGCGGGCGATGAATGTTCTGATGGCGTTCTCATCGGTGGGATAGTCAGTGTTGAAGTATTGCTGCATCATGCGAAGGTGCCACGTGGCGTAGTAGCGGGGCTTGTTGAAGTTTGGCGGCAGAGCGATTTTCGCCGGGTCGTACATGTCGGCATATTCCTGGGGGGGGAGGCAAGGATGGTGAGGAGGGACGTAGGAGACCCAAAGGAGAAAGGGTCGGTCGGGTTCGGCGGCGCGGTCTTTGAGCTGGGTGATGGCTTTGTTCGTGAGCTGCGCGGTGGGATGGTTTTCGGGGGCGAGGCCGGATATGCCGTGGATGAACTGGTTTGGCGTACCCGCGACGTTCTTGGTGTGTATTTTGGCCATGCCGGCCTTGCCTCTTTCCCACATGGGTATGTCGTAGAGGTCTGCGAAGCCGCGTTTGTCGGTGGGGGGGATATGATGCATTTTTCCCACGGAGCCGACCCAGTAACCGGCGTCGCGGAGAACGTCGGCGAGGAAGACTTCGTCGCTGCTGAGGAGTCTGTTTTTGTGCTGCAGGCCGTGCGACTGTGGATATTTCCCGGTCAAGAGGCAGGCACGGGAGGGAATGCAAAGGGGGGATTGAACGAAGGCGTTGTGGAAGCGGATGCCGTTGGCGGCCATCGAGTCGAAGACGGGGGTTTTGACGTCTTCGTTTCCGTAGCAGCCCATGGCGAGGGCCTTGTGCTGATCGCTCATGATGAAGAGGATGTTTGGTTTGCTTGCGCCGGCTTTGCCCGTTGAAGCCGTTGCCGGCAGTCCGACGAGACCGGCGGCAGTGCCGGCGATGGCTCCTTTCAGGAAATCTCGACGATTGATCTCACTGGCCATTTCCGCTCTCTCCTCGATTTGTGAAGTTTAGCTCAGGTGGACCGATCCGCGCTGGTGCTATCTCGGAACAAGTATACAAGATCGCCGGCGCCGCGGGAACAGCGTTGAGCTGCCGAGAGCGCCGCGAAATCGCAAACGGGAGTAAGCGCCCCTCCGCACTAGCGGAGGGAAATGCCGGAACGGACGAGGGCCTGTATCTGCTGATGGCTGAGCAGGTCAAATGGAGGAGTCGTTTCGCCGGGGTCTTTCTCGTCGGCAACCCATTTGACGTTATCGAAGTGGACGCCGATGCGTTCGCGCTGGTCCATCGCGCCCTTCGCTGCGTTCCAGACGCCGAGGGTGATGACGATGCTGTCGAGCTTGAGGTCAGGCCAGGCGCGGCCCGGATAGGCGCGCTCGAAATCGCGGCGGATGTTGAGCCGGCAGGTCTGCCACTTGTCAAGGACGGGGCCGGCGCGGAAGATTCCCGCATCCGATTTGACGTACGGTGATTTGACAGGGGTCGGGTCGGGAAAGCCGAGGCTGTACTGAAGGCCGAACTGGTATGGGGCGGCTTTGTGGCTGCTCCATTCGTCATTCTTGTGGCCGGTGACCATAACGAAGGCGGAGCGGGCGCCTTGCTCGGAGAAGTGCTCGCGAGGAATGTAGTAGTCGAAGTTCAAGACCGGTGAGGAATCGCGCGGCGGAGGACCGAGCGCCTGCTTGATCTCGACGTAGTGGCCGACGCTGGGCCAGTTGCCGCGCGTGCCTGGGCCGCCGCAGAACATCCAGAGGGACTTTTTGCCGCCGGTGGCGCGGTCGGTGGTAATCTTTCGCTGCGCTTCCGGCGGGCGGTCGCTTTCGAGTATGTGCTTTAGAAACCAGCCGTTGGTGAGAGGTTGCTCGAAGCTGGCGTTGACGATCTCGGGATTGGGCGGGAGTTCGCAGTCCTCCCAGAGGTGCGTGGTGTGCGCGTGGTCGTAGTCGGGGAATTCGTCGAGATTGTAGGTGAACACCTCGCCTGCAAGGGTGTGGAACTCCAGAGGGCTCAGCTTTTCGGCGGTGACGCGGATCCGGCCGACGCCGAAGGAGGATTTGGCGTCCTCGTGGTAGTCGCGACTGCGCACACCCTGGAAAGAAGTAGTGGGAAGAGTAACCCAGGCAGCGCCTTTGTAGCGCCAGGCGATCCTTGGGATGGAACTGACGGTATTGTGAACGTGTCCGAAAAGACAGAGGCGGACGTTGCCGTGGCGGGTGACGGTTTCGACCAGGCGACGGCGCTGGCGGGCGTTCGGGCCGTAGAGTTCGAATAGCTTTCGGCCGGCGGGAAGCGCCGGGTGGTGCGTGCAGAAGATGGTGGGTTTATCGCGATGCTCGGCGAGATCTTTCTCCAGCCACTTCCAGTGCTCCGGATACGAGTGAAGGTATTCGACGGACATGAGGCCGTGGACGCCGGGAATGGAGAACATGATGATGTGCCAGCGGCCCGCGTCAAAGGAGAAGTTGACTTTGTCGAGGCTGTTTAACTGCCGCTGAGCCCAGCGGAAGTTGCCGAAGAATTTCCGGCCCTCGTCCGATTCGTAAAGGCCGTGGTCATACCACGCGTGGATGAAGTCGTGATTGCCGGCAAGAAGGTACTGGGGAGGCTTCAGGTGAACGCAGGTCTCGACGTAACGCTTGAAGCTCTTGAGCTGACCCTGCCCGTGGACGATGTCTCCGAGGACGAGGACAAAATCGGGCTTGAGGCGATTGGTGAGGTCAATTGCGCGAAGGAGACGGGCGATGGTGGGCTTGTCCGCTCGCGCCATGTCTTTGCCGAGGGATGCATCAGCGACCTGCGGGTCGGCCCAGATGCAGAAGGAGAATTCGTCGCGGTCGAGGTTTATTTCGGGGACGTATCCGCAGATTTCCTCGAAGGAGGGGCGGGGTGGGGGAGTTTTCTCGGCGGCGGGAAAACCGTAGGTGACGAGCAGCAAACTAAAGGCAATTGCAGGGACGAGATGCCGCATGTTTTGTTCCCTTCGGTGGCGTTCGGGGGGGGACTACCTCCGCTCGGGATGCTCGCGGAGTTCCTTTTGCTTTTCCTTCGAGAGAACTGGGTACATGGGGGCGTGTTCGGTGGAGGCGTTCCAATGGTCGATCCGTTGCTTGAGGTCAGCGAGGGCATCGGCGTATTTGGGGTTTTCGATCTGGTTCACACATTCCCAGGGGTCGTGTTCGAGGTCGAAAAGCTCTTGGAAGAGCTGGTCTCGTTTTTTGGTGTGACGGACGTATTTGTGCGTTTGCGTGCGGGCCATGACGTTGGTGCCGTGTCCTCTGCCGGGGTAGCCGGCTTCGGAGAAGACGACGTCCCGCCAATTGGCAGCATGGCCGCGGATGAGCGGGAGGAGGCTGCGTCCGTGGACGTTCTTCGGGATAGGGTGGCCGGTGAGTTCA
This sequence comes from uncultured Planctomycetota bacterium, assembly GCA_964622675.1. GTDB lineage: Bacteria > Planctomycetota > DG-23 > CAZBND01 > CAZBND01 > CAZUUK01. The sequence continues at coordinate 24,609 of CAZUUK010000036.1, forward strand.
AGGAAAGTCGGCATGAGGTCTATAAGGCCCACGAGGTCGTGGACGACTTTCCCTTTCGGCAGCACGCCGGGCAGGCTGAGGATGAGTGGGACGCGAACGGTGGCATCGAAGCATCCCGTGCCCTTGGTCCAGGTTGAGAATTCGGAGGCCATTTCCCCGTGGTCGGCGGTATAGATGACGATGGTCTTCTCAGCGAGCCCGAGAGCGTCGAGCTCGTGGAGGACGCGACCGATGTTGAAGTCGATTTGGGAGATTAGACCGTAGTAATAGGCAAGGGTGTGCCGGTGCGCGGCCTCATCCATTCGTCGGAACTGGCTCTGAGAAGCGCGCAGCCGCCAGGAGGGTTTCGGTGGTCGGCAGTCGAAGTTTCCCGGCAGGGCAAGCTTGTGGGGGTCGTACATTTCGGCCCACGGCAAGGAAGGGACGATGGGTGTGTGGGGGCCGTAGAAGGAGCACCAGGCACAGAACGGTTTATCCTTGTTGGCGCGGAGGAATTTGATGGTTTCGGCGGCCCAGAAGCCGGCCCTGTGATGGTCGTTGTCGGCATGGCTGACGCCGACGGGCCCGCTGATCTTTAATGGAAGCCAGTCGCCGGAGGCGAGGTAGTTGGGCAGTCCTTCGCCCTTCATGAACTGGAGGTACTGAATCATGTCCACCTCGTGGTCGAAGCCGAGCTCGGACCAGGGCGAGAAAAGGTGCATCTTGCCGACCCCGCCCGTAGCGTAACCGGAATCACGGAGAACTTCGGCGATGGTGGTCTCCTCCTCCGGTTCGAGGACGCCGTTGGAGCGGAGGCCGTGGCTGTGAGCGTAGCGGCCGGTGAGGATAGACATCCGTGAGGGACAAGATTGAGGGGTCTGGCAGAAGGCTTTGTCAAAGCGAACCCCGCTGGCGGCCAGGCGGTCGAGGTTAGGCGTTTCAACGTCGGGGTTGCCATAGCACCCGAGGGCTCGGGCGTTGTGCTGGTCGCTCATGATGAAGAGGATGTTGGGGTTTTCAGAGGTGCGTTTTCTCTGCGGCGTCGTACAGCCTGCTACTCCGAAGAGACTCGCAGCGGCGGTGCCGGCGACGGCGCTCTTGATGAACTCACGGCGGTTGATCTTGCCAGGCGTCATTTGGCGGGGCTCCTTTGGTGTTTCCGAACACTTTGTGGAACATTGCAGTGGCGCACGGATTATGAGCAATACAGTATACGCCTTTCGTGGGGAAACGGGAAGGGGAATGGCGCGTAGAAGATGTGTCGGGGTACCTGGATGTAAAAGAATGTAAGCGGGGTTGATGGGGGAGAGGCGGAGGATTATGATAGAAACGGCAGGGTAAGGATCAGGCGCTGGGCGTCTTTTTTCGACACGCTTCCCTGGAATGATTGGCACCTTCGATGTTTCTACAGACTACGGAAGAGCAACAGAGTTCAAGGAGGACAAGAATGAGAGAGGAGCGGCAACTTGTGAGAAGCTTTTTGGCCATGTTTGTTATGTTTTCGTTCGCGCTGGCAGGGGGTCTGGCGCAGGGGGCGGAGAGGTCGTACCGGTTTGACTGCGGGACGGCGGATTCGCCGGTTATGGCGGGGTATGAGCGGCTTACCGGGGAAGATGTTTACGCCGCCGAGAAAGGATACGGATGGGAAGGAGCAGCACCGGAGGGCGTGGCGTACGGAGCGGCGAGAGTCGTTTTCAAGGGAGGGGGCAGCTGGGAAGCGGAGCACGTGGAGAAGTACGCGACAGACCTGACCCGTGACGGGGTGGTGAGCGAGGAAGATCTGGTATTCCGAGCGGATGTGCCGAACGGGACATACCGCATCACGGTCGTGATCGGGGATACGTCGCAGGCAATCGGTTCGATTGACGTGTTGGTGAACGGGAAGCTGGCAGAGGGCCGAGTGGCGGCGTGGGCGCCCGGCGGATACCGCGGTCTGCACAAGATGCCCATGGGCTGGTGGACGTATGTTCGCGATACAGTTGGGGTTGAGGATGGGGTGGTGCGCATCGCGCTGAAAAGCAACCAAACTTACTATGACGAGCAGATGGCGGAGCAGGACAAGTGGGAGACGCCATACAAAGCGTGGCGAGAGACCTATGGGAAGAACCCGCCGTACTTCTACATCGGCTATCCGTTCGTGCATAACAGCATAATGGGGATAGAGGTGGTGCCGCACGTGCCTGCGCCGGTTGGCGCGGAGAACGACACGCTGAGGATGCGGGTGCGCGTGGGCGCACGGGCGCTGCGCGATGCCCTCGATGAGTTCAACGCGGGGAACTACGAGGCGTCGCTGGAAGCCCTGGATCGAGTGAAGGAACGCGACGCGGAGGTGGTGAAGGCGATCGTGCAGTTGTGGCTTGCGGGTCGGCTTGAGATCGAGAAGGAGAAGACGCTGGTTCCAGAAGCGATAGAAGCATTGAAGGACTACGCTGCGGGACACCCGGAGCAAACCGGGGTTGCAGACCTTTTGCAGGACGCGGAGATATTCTGGCAGGGGCTCACCACGCACCTGACGCGCGGGCAGCTTAGCGTCGTTGAGGGGCGGGGCGTGCAGAAGAATCACTTCATTGAGAACGACAAGGCGTTTGGATGGCTGTGGATGATCAAGGAGGGGTCGCCGCTTTACTACAAGGCGCAGCTATACGCGGCGCGCGCGGCGCACATGCTTGTGCCCTACATTCCGACGCTGGGGACGGAGGGGGAGATTCTGAAGAAGCTGGAGAAGAAATTCCCCGATAACCGTCACGTGAAGTACCTGCTTCACTGGGAGTGGGAGCTGCACGGAGACGGGGCGAAACCGGAAGACTGGTACAAGGTGGATTACCTGGCGCAGTCGGAAGGAGCGCCGGAGTGGGCGAGGCAGGTTCAGGCGGCGTGGGCGAACCTGATTGACTGGTCGGAATGGTGGATCAGGTTCAAGCAGCGGCCGGAGGGGAACATCGGCGGCGGCTGGGGAGACGACGTGGAGATCGTCGGGGCGTTCGGGTACTTCGGGGGCATTAGCCGTGGCGTTTCGGATTTGGCTGTCGGCGGAGCGGCGAAGCTCGTGGAAGGGGTTTGGAATCTGTCGGAGGTGGACCCGGAGATCGGATACTGTATGCCGATGGCGGACGCCGAGCACACGGCGGAGTGGACAGGGAACACGCTCGGGATGATGGTGCAGATAGATTACGGCAACCCGCTATGGATAGAGCGGAGCATGAAGACAGGGCAGCTTACGCGGGATTTGTGGACGGATTACGACGCGAAAAAGCAGCGGCACTTCCGAGCGAACTTCTTCGGGGCGTCGCAGGTGGGTAGCGGCGACCAAAGCAACGATTCGTGGATCAATCTGCGCGCACTCGGTCCCGCAACGGCCATCCTCAATTACAATCAGAACCCAACGCTTTCCAAGCTGTACGTGGAGCTCGCGGATGCGTGGCTGGCGGCTGCACTGTCCAGCGAGAGAGGGAAACCGAGGGGCGTTATTCCTGCGGAGGTATCGTTCCCTGAGGGGATAATCGGCGGGATCAACTCGCCGAACTGGTGGACGGCGAGTCACCCGAAGGGGACGGTGAACCACGATTGGGCGAAGCAGAGCTACAAGAACTATATGCAGGATCTGCTGCTGCTGGCCTACAGGCAGACGGGGGACAGCAAGTACCTGGAGCCGCTGCGGTTGGAGTACGAACTGGCCGCCAACTACGGAAAGGTCGCGGAGCTGAAGAAAAACGCGAGGCTGGCGAATCGGGCGTGGCAGCGCACGAAGAAGGATCAGCGGGACGGGTACAACCTGGTTGTGGCAATGCCGGAGTTCGAGGAGGCGGTGAAGAAGTACGATAAGAAGGTGGAAGGAAGCGCGCCGAAGGCGGAGAGCACGGGGAAAGAGGAGCAGGCGAAGAGCACGGCGGAGGCGGGGAGCGAGGAGTGGGCTGCCGAGCACGTCAGCGGGGTTGAGAGGTGGCTCGTGGCGAAGCGGATGCTGGAGGGACGCGAGGGCGAGCTCGAAAGCGACATCACGAAGGATGAGATGACGCTTCACATGACGTACTTCAATCTGATGATGGGTATGCGGTGGCCGCAGATGACGACGGAGGCTTCGGCGACGGATCGGGCCGCATTCATCGGGTTCCCGACTCCTTTCATGCTTTACACGGGAGGCAGGTTTGGCGGGCCGCTCCTGGAGTGGTCTATTACTTATGAGAATACGACGAAGTACTTTGCTGCGGCGGTGTTGGCGACGGACGCGCAGGGGTTCAGGCTTCTGTATAACAGCATGGCTCCCGAGACGCGCGAAGTGGGAATCGTGCCGTGGGACCTGGAGCCGGCGGGTACGTATGTGCTGAGGTACGGGCCGGACGCGGATGAAGATGAGGCGATGGATTCGGTGGTGGAAAAGCGGGAGTTCGTGTTCCCGCAGGCTGGCACGCCGATCAAGATCACCGTTGATCCGCGGGTGACTTACGTTGTCGAGGTGGACCAGGTGAAGCGAGGGAGGCGTCCGGGGCTGGCGCCGGATCCGGGCCTCTCGGATCGGGACATAAAGTTCAACGCGGAGAGGAATCTGCTGTTGGTGAAGGTTCACAACGTGGGGTCGAAGCCGGTTCGCAATGTGAAGGTGGCAGTGTATGACGGCGATCCGGACGCGGGTGGATCTGAAATCGGGAGTGCGGTTATTCCGCATATTGACGCACCGATCGATCTGAAACCACGTGCGACGACGGTGGGCTTCGGCTGGAATCCGGAGAATGAATCGCACGAGATCTACGTGGTGATAGATCGGGACGACGAGATAACGGACGAGATAACGACGTTCAACAACACCGCGCACGCGACGCTTCCGGAGAAAGGGGCGGAGGTCGAGCTGAAGAAGCCGGTTTCGACGGGTTCGTTCAGTCGCGGGCGGAGATAGAGCCGGGGAGAAAAGAAAGCGGCTTTCGATTCGCCATACTCCCTCAGGGCTGGGGGAGTATGGCGAATTTTTTCAGGGACGCCAAAAATGGGGCCAACCGCTGAGGAGCGAGGGGGACTTTATGGGTCTGGCGCGGCGGGGCGCGACGATGTAAGCTGGATTCGGTTTGATCCGGGTATTCCGCGGGCAAAGCGGGGGCGCGATAGCGGGCGCGTTTTGGAGGAGGGGTGCCATGCGAAAGAGAGTGAAGTTCTCGCTGGTCGGTCTGGCTGCCGCGGCAGCAATCGGGCTTGGAGTTTACATATTGAGCCGGAGGGAGGCCGAGCGGCAGGCTACGGCGCCGACCCTCGGGGTTGTGGAAGCGCCATCTCGTGCCGCCGAAAGTGGAATGGGGGCGGGGGAATTGGCTGCAGAGCGCCAGGAGGAGGCCCCGTGGAAGGCCCTTGCGTCGGCGCGACTGCAGGTGGCGCCTCGTGATCTTACAGCGGAGCTGCTTCATGATCTGATTTTGAACCGGTACCCCGGGTTCGAGGACCTGGACGAGGAGACGAGGAACTACATGATAAGGCAGCTCTTGAGAGACACGCTCGAGAAGAGAATGAGCATGGATGAAATCGCTACAGAGATGCAATTCGCCTTGACGCTCAGGCAGGAAAAAAGGTTCAATGACGCGGTCAACGTGTTGGTGGCGGTCTACGACGTAACCTCTGACCCGGAGAACATAAACCGCGCTGTCTACGGGGAGGAATCAGCGGAAGAGGGTGAGGCATGGCGTGCTCTGCCCGTGGTGGTTATGGTTGAATGCGCCGCGTCGATCAATGAGCTGCTCAAGCAAATGGGGAGAGAGGAGGAGGCGAAGGAGTGGCTGAAAGAGGTAAAGGCGGACGCTGATTCCCTTGAGCCAGTCGTGACCTCAGGAGTGGAGAAGGCATC
>CAZUUK010000037.1:0-29878 GCA_964622675.1 uncultured Planctomycetota bacterium
GGGAAAACGGATCGGGCGGATAGCGGCGAAGTAATCCGCGAGTGCCAGGCTATGTGCTGCGTTTGGAATCCGCGGCAGGGGCCCGTGTGCGTTCCATGGAAGTGCCGGCTTCGCTGCGGCGCTTGGACTTGCGGCGGTGAGCCTTTTTGTTAACTGCCCAGGGGTTTGAAACGCTCCGCGCGATTTGGGCAGGACGGTTTTAAACAGCCAGTGCCGCGCGAATTGCCTGGTACCGATTGCTGCCTGCTATCACGAAAACCCCGAATCAAAACGCACCTTAGAGAAGGCGGGGTTCGTCTCATACGATAGGACTCTTCTGGTGTCCTTCTAGGCTGGCCCCCCCACCCCCGTTCTTGCTGTGGTTGAAGTTGCGGCTAACGTGCTGGGATCCGTCGGGAGGGGGTGGACAGCCGAGTCGAGTATCGGTCGCCCGCCGGAACCAGCGACGGGGCTTACGCCTATAAGCATCGCTTCAGCGAAAAATGCCCAAAAGAACTGAATACTCCCCCCTGCCTACGCGTTTAACCGTATGAAGCATTCGTGTGTCAAGCCAATGTCAGCGCGGGAGCAGATGCCCGGTGCGCAGCCGGATGCGAATCCCACTGTATCAACTGAGGAATGCTGCTCAACGGCGGACTGCAGGAAAGGGGCGTGGTCATGCACATGAGGAGGACTTTCGTTGTATGGGGGCTACTGGTAGTTGCTTTGCTGTATGGTGTCGTCGAGTGCCCGGCGCAGGATGACCGGGACACACTGCGCGACTACATCAGGGAGAAGGCGACCAATCAGATTGACTACGAGCTAGGAACGGAGATTAATCTTGTTCTTTCCGAGGGAGATGGTTTTCGTCTGGAGTGCAGCGAGAACGACTACGGACTTGAAGACGTGCTGGTCTACTTGGGACCGAGCCCGGAGGGAGGAAGGAAGCGACTCTGGATCTACGGTGTTTTCGCGGACGGTCGAATATGGGGAGGAACCAGCGGCCCGGGAAGCGGGAGCTCTTACTGGCAGTCCGGATCTGCTCCCGTGGCTATGGGCGTCCAGCAACGTAGGCAGGAGGACGGCACGCTGAAAGTCTGGATGGGGGCGGTGGGAGGGGCCGAGAACGTGAGGAGCTTATATGAGATAACGCACCCACCTCTGGGCACGCATGACCGCGCGCTGGGATTGGTGAAGTTCTGGAGCGAGGCGAAGTACAACTTCGCGTTCTTCGACCAGGTTCCGGATCTCGACTGGGATAAGGTGCTGGAGGAATATCTGCCGAGAGTGATGGATGCGAAGAGCGACGATGAATATGCCGAACTTGTGATGAAATGCTGCGCTCTGCTGAAAGACGGACACACGAGCGTCTACATCAGCCACTATCACAGCGCGTTGTCTCCCCCCATAGAGGTTCAGCCTCTTCAGGGAAAGGCAATCGTCGTTGCGGTTGGGAAGAGGGACGATATTGACAAGGCGAGACTTGGCCCTGGGGATGAGATCACCCACGTCGACGACCGGCCGGTGCAGGAGGTTCTGGAGCAGGACATCTATCCGTACACGATGGCGGGAAGCCCACAAGGCCGTGATAACCAAGCCTATCCACGGCTGCTCGAGGGACCAATGGAGAGCCAGGTTACGCTCCGCATTCGCCGGCTCGATGGCACCGAGGACGATGTCAAGATCGCGCGCGATCCACGATGTGAGACGGACTGGAGGCCCGCATCGCGCCCACCCTTCGAATACAAAGAGCTACGAGGCAAGATCGCCTATGTGTACTTGGGAAGCTTTGCAGACAGAAAGACCGTGATTCAGTTCGACGAAGTGTTCGACGATATCCGGAAGGCGCAGGGGCTGATCATCGATGTGCGAGACAACGGCGGGGGCAGTTCCGACATAGGATACGACGTCATTGGACGCCTGACGGACAGGACTCTGGAGACCTCCCGTTGGAAGACCCGCAAGTACATGCCTGCGTTCCGTGCCTGGGGGGAGGAAGAGGAATGGTATGAGGGGACTCACGACCCGGTGCAACCCAGGGGAGACGACCCGTTCCTCGGGCCTGTGGTTGTGCTCACGAACGTCGGAACTGTCAGCGCGGCAGAGGATTTCCTTGTGCCGCTACATGCCAGTGGCAGGGCCACCTTGGTAGGTGGAAGGACCGCAGGAACAACAGGGCAGCCTCTTATCATCAAGTTCCCAGGGGGCGCGGCCGCAATCTGCACCAAGTGGGACAGTTATCCCGATGGCCGGGAGTTCGTGGGCGTAGGCGTGATACCTGACGTGGAAATCTACCCCACTCCACAGGATATAGCTTCAGGTAGGGATGCGGTCTTGGAGAAAGGGATCGAGGTGCTGAAGGAACTGATCGGGAAAGGGGTCTCACACTAGCCCTGGTTAGTCCCACCCCCCGCCGTTGTTGCCGTGCTTGAAGTTGCGGGGCTGATCTATCTGATCAAGATCAAACATCTGCTGTTCTAATTGCTTTCCTCGGGCCAGCAGCTATAATGGCCAGCCTTCCCACCCCACTTGGTTCTCACAACGTGCTTGGTCGCGAGGCAAAGCTAGAAGGTCAAGACATGATGGACGAGTTCCTTGAGAAGATCGTAGCCCACTGGAAAACGCTGGAGGCCGTCAGAGCGATCGCCCTTAGGGGCTCCCGCGCCACGAGTGATTCAGAGGGGGGTGACTGGGACCTCGCGGCCTACGTCGATCGCATTCCCGACGAGCCGAGCCGCCGTATACTTTGGGAATCGTGTGGCTCACCCGTTCGCGCTGATGCCATCATTTACGGCGGTGGCGGCGACCGTTTCAGCTTCAGTGGAAACGTCTTCGAGCTCGATTACTTCCGAGTTCAAGACATGGCCCACCGGATTGAACAGGTAATGGTGGAAGGCAACACCACTCCAGCGTCCGTGGATTGGTGTACGCCGGTTCACGTACCTGAGGTGGTGTGTGCGGACATTCAAGCGTGCAAGCCGCTTTGGGATCCTCAAGATCTGATCAAAGGCTGGAAGGGATCAGTTGCGGAGTACCCGTCGAAGTTCAGGCTGAATATTCTGAGATTCGTTCTGTTTGAGATGCGATTCAAGCTCAAGGGCATGCACCGAGCCGCCGAGTTGCGAGACATCGGCTTTTTCCACATGTCCCTGTCGCACCTGTGCTTCTGCCTGCTGCGCATGCTCTACTCTCTGAATGGCAAGTACTTCCCTCAGGCAAAGCGAGCAATGAGCAACGTTTCGAAGTTTGCCGTTGTGCCCACTGACTGTGGTCGGAGGATGGAAGAACTGCTTCGGTCTCCGCTTTCCGAAGGGAATCTGAACGAGATTTTCATCGCGGCGAAGCAATTGGTTAAGGAGAGCGCTGAGCTCGCTGCCCAACAGGGGGAGAATGAGAAGAAGGCAATCCACCTCGGCCTTGCCGACTGGCCGGATGTTGAGCCCCTGCATTAGGGAGAAGGGCCAGCCGGTTCGGGACCTGTCCCTCCTCCCCCCCCGTCCTTGTTGATGTGCTTGAAGTTGCGGCGATGATTCAGGCGAGTCTCGGCCGGGCTTGAGCGGGAGGGGTTCTCAACACGGGATTGGTAATACCAAGACAAGCGTTCCTGCCATTCGGCAACTACGGGGCTGGTTTCACGGCACGAAAACCTAGGCTCCCCATGCGAAGGGTCTTAGGACTGGACCACACTCCTCCGTCATAGACGATTCTGTAGGCTCTTCTGTCATCCTTCTCGCTATCAGTCCACCAATAGATCACAGGAGACGTGGTGTCCCAAAGAGGTGACTCCTTGTCCGGCGGAACCTCATACGCGGCATGTTCTGTCTCGGCGTTCCAAACCCCTCCGCAGTTGCGCCCGTGGCGATTCATAGACCGAACCGCTTCGTCAACAGTTGGGAGGCGCCAGATTCCCTGCGGCGTCTCGGCCAAGCTCTTCGCGTCTTCGGTCAGATAAAGGCATCTCTTGCGGGCCTGCTCCCACGTAGGCCCCCTGGTTGATCGTTCCCATCCCGGCCCCGCCGGGGCCCAGATCAATCTGACCCCGTTGCTCTCGATCAAGCGGGCATTACGGTTGCCATCATCGAACCGTCCCGCGACTCGAATGGCCGGCCCGAGACCGGCGATCAAAACGACGAGAAAGGGCAACCCGACCACGACAGCGTAGGCGAGTTGCCGGCGCCTGGGGCGGCCGAGCCAGAAGAGCGTGCCGATGAGGACAAGCCCCACTGTCACGGGGAACCAACTGATCACAACGCCGAGTGTGAGATTTGAGCGGGTCCGAAAAATCAACAGGGAGAAGAGCAAACCGAAAAAAGCGTAGAGGCTGCCGCCCAACCTGGACCATCGTATGGCGATGAGCGCCACGGCCATCGAAATCAACATCGGGCTCATGTACTGGATGAGCATGAGGCCCAGGTTCTTTGGGAGGGAGCGGTAGTACCAGCCTTCGTGGAAGTTCTCTATGATTCCCCAAAATGCCCAGAGACAAGTCACCAAGGTGCCCAGCCCGATAGCTATCCAACCGGCGATGGTTCGTCGCGACAAAAAGCTGCGCCTTTCTAAGAGGTGTTGGCGGCTTCCGAATCACAGACTTCGCCCGCTACCCTACCACGGCCACGCGCCCCGTCAAGGCCCCACTTGTCGACGCGGCATCTTGCCCCTCCCACCCTCCGCCCTTGTTGCTGTGCTTGAAGTTTCGGCCATGACGGCATGCAGTTTGTGCCTGCAAGCGAAAGGGCTGCCTGGGCGCAGCTAGCATCGCCCGCGAAATCCCTGGTTGGAAAAGGCTGCGGCAACTTCTATCATGGCGGGAATTGGACGCAGATCGACAACACTATCCGGCAGGAGCAGAAGGAGCGCTTATGCAAGCTAGAGAAGTACTCTATCACTTCCAGCAAGTGGGAACGTGGGTTAACTGGAAGCGTACCGCCGACGTCTTCCTGCATGGTGACCCAGAGGCAGAGGTCAAAGGGATCGCAACCGCATGGATTCCTACAGATGATGCAATCAAAGAAGCGCATGGAAAAGGCTTCAATCTCTTTGTCACGCACGAGTTTGGATTCCTCGCGGGATACGCCGGAACTCGAAAGGGAGATGAGCTCAATCAGAAGAAGCAGAGGCTACTGGACAAATGTGGCATGGTCCTTCTGCGCTGTCACGACACCTGGGACCGGATGCCGGAGTATGGAATCCCTGACGCTTGGGCGTCGTTCCTCGGATTTCAGACTGAGAGTCGTCCGGTAGAGGCGTTTTACAAGATCTGCATCGTCGATTCGCTTCCGTTGGAACAGGTGGCCGACAGGATCTTGAGCAAGGTTCGTCCTTTGGGGCAAGACACGGTTCTTGTCATGGGGGAGGGTAGCCGTCGCATTCGGCGTCTTGCCGTGGGCACAGGGGCAATAACCCACTTGCCGACGATGGCGGACTTGGGAGCTGATGCAATTGTGGCCTCTGATGACGGATGCAACTTTCCAACTCGCGTCCTGTGGGCTTCGGATTCTGACACGCCGCTGCTGGTCGTTGGTCACGGGACCGCAGAGAAACCGGGCATGCAAGCTATGGCGAGATATCTGTCCAAGACGTTCCCTGCAATCCCGGCGGGCTATGTGGATGTCGAAATAGGGCGCAGCGTCTACCAGAAAAGGCCTTGCAACGACTCGATCCAGTAGGTTAACAGATCACTTCAGTGGACGCGAACATCCTGGCCGTCCCGCCGCTCCCCGCCCTTGTTGGTGTGCTTGAAGTTGCGGGGATGGCTCAGTCTGCAGATGGCGCGCGGACGGGGTTTCCGGCAGGCACCGAGGGTTCGACGCCGGAATGCTTTTTTATGAAAGCGATGGTCTTGATCTGGATTTCAACGGTGAGGATGTTGTTTTCATCCTTGAGGTCCGGTGTCATGAGCATTTCGTAGGGGACACCCTTGGCCTTCAGCTCCTTTTCCAAAATGTACCCGGACAGAGGGCTGTGGATTCCCCATTTCAAGCGCGGGTCGTCGCCGGAGGTCACGCCCGCAGGCACTTTGTACTGGATGAAAACGGGGGGGGAGTCTTTGGTGACGTGGTTGATGGGGGAGATTTCGCTCAACCGACGATAGAAGTCCTCGGAGCCGAAATCCTTGGCTTTCATTCCGACCAAAGCGAGCACTTTGCCGAAGGGCGTTCCGTCTGTTCCCCGGCCTGTATCTTCCCGCAACTGGCCTTTGGCCAGCTCGCGTATCATGACCGAAAGATCAGCCGGACCCGCTTTTTGAATCACGCACCGGACCTTGGTGGATTGGCGTTCGACGGGATCTTTGCTGTCCGGCTTTGCGCGGTCGGGCGAGAAGGCGAGCATCATGGCGATGTGAGCGCCTGCCGAGCCGCCAATCAGTGAGACTTTGTCCGGATCGATATTCCATTCCTTCGCCTTGCTCCTGATGAACTGCACGGCTCGCGCGGCGTCGTCTAGCTGCGCCGGCCAGGGGGCTTCAGTCGTTAGTCGGTAGTTGATCGAGATCACAGATATTCCGGCATTCAGGTAGTTCTCGACCCGGCCGCTGCTGGCCTCCATGCCGCGGGATGACTTCGCCCCGGCGTTCCATCCGCCACCGTGAATCTCCATGAGAACGAGCGACGGCTGGTCAGTTTGGGCGAGATAGGCATCCAACGACTGATAGACCGGGTGGGGGCCGTACTGGACGTCCTTGAAGGTGGGGATGGGCTGGGCGAGAACGGCCGGGGACAAGGACGCATAGAGCAGAACCAGCATGAACGGCGCGAGTTTCATAGCATGCCTTTCTTTGTGTTGGGTTATCCCTCCCGGGATTTTGTAATCCTAGCCGTGGTTGGGCTCACGTCAATAATTGTGCACAGCATCCGGTCACGATTCAAGGGGTTGTTCCTCCGCCAGACCCCGTCGTTTGCTGTGCTGGGAATTACGGTGATGATTGTGCACGATCTTTGGCGAGGATTCATGCGAGTCCCGGCTCCGTCAGAAGAAGGCGCGGGGGTGGTTTTCGGTGGGCACAAGGGAAGCCTGAGATGAAATCTGGTACAAGGTCTGGGCACAGGTCACGGACAGGTTCTTGCTTTTGGGTATGGTTTAAGGATACATATAGTCCATGGTTGGGGATGGGAAGAAGGGATATTGGAATGCCCGCGATTTGCGCGCCATTATTACTGGTTATGGTCATAGCATTGATGCCTGAAGTCCATTCGGGGCCGGAGAACATGAAGCCGGAAAGGGAAGGGGGGAACGGGAAAACGTCAGTTGTGTCTTATCCCGCTCCTGACGGGGAAGAAGCGTCGGAACACTACGCGGTAAAAGTGGACGGGCGTCAGGTTTTTGCCTACCAAGCGCGTGTCTCGGCGCAGCCGACGAACCGAGCCTGGGGCGGCCGACAGCGCTCTCTGGACGAAACGGAGCTGGCGGCGTTCGCCTACTGGGACATGTCCGGCCCCGTCGAGGTGGAGATCGTATCCGAGCGAAGGGTCGAGAATGTCACAGTGCGGCCGCTATCACTTGGTATAGAGCCGATGGTGGAGGGGAACAGGATTTCTTTTCGGCTGGCCGCGCCTTGCCATCTGGTTGTGGAGGTAGGCGGTATTCACCACGCGCTCCACCTGTTTGCCAATCCCCTTGAGCAGAGGCCGCCTACGCCCGAGACGCGAGGAGTGCGTTACTTCGGGGCGGGAATCCACAACGCCGGGGATATCGTGCTTGGGAGCAATGAAACGGTTTACATTGCGGGAGGGGCGGTGGTCCACGGCGTTATCCGGGCCTACGCGTCTCAGAACATCCGGGTGCTCGGGCGAGGGATCCTGGACGCCAGCGGGATCGAGAGACGGGAGGGGAAGAACATGCTGTATTTCGGAGACTGCCGAAACGTGGTGGTCTCCGGGATCGTTCTTCGAGACCCGCCCGTGTGGGCGGCGAGGCCGGCCAACTGCGATGGCGTGCGCTTCTCGAACGTGAAGCTTATCGGCTGCTGGCGCTACAATTCGGACGGGTTTGACTTCGTGGACTGCCGGGACGTTCACGTTTCGCGCTGTTTCGTGCGGAGTTTTGATGACAGCATCGTGGTGAAGTCCTTCAGCAAAGACGGCCAGGACATCCGAAACGTCACGGTGGAGGACTGCGTGATCTGGACCGACTGGGGAGTCTCTCTTGGGGTGACGTACGAGACCCGCACGGCTCACATTGAGGATATCGTGTTCCGCGACTGCGATATCGTCCACAACATCGCCTGCCGGGGAGCTCTCACCATCAATCCGAGCGACAGTGCCGAAATCAGTCACGTGCGGTTTGAGAAGATACGCGTTGAGGACGCACGCAGCGGGCTGGTGGAGTTGGTTGTGGAAAAGACACAATGGGCGAAGGACGAGGAGCGAGGAAAGATCAAGGACGTGATCTTCCGGGATGTTACCGTCGTCGGCGGCCCTTTTCCTTTCTCTCGAATAAAGGGATGGGACGAAACGCACGGGGTGGCAGACGTGACTTTCGAGAACCTGATCATCCATGGCAAACAGATCCTCAGTGCCGAAGACGGTCGCTTCGCGGTCGGTCCGCACGTAGAGAACGTAACGTTCGCGGAGTAATGACACGCCGGTTGTCTTTCGCCAAAACGCCGTCGTAGCTGCTAAGCTCTGACTTAAGGCGATAATTGTCCTCCTGCGAGCGAAGAAGGGCTGCGGAATTCTTCCTGAAACCTCCTATGTAGGCTGAGTAATACTTGCAACGCACGCCCCTTCTGCGACAATAAGGGGGCTTCCGTGCGGAAAGCTGAATGGACATGGCGAGTCCGCTTCAGGGCATTTTTCTCAGAGGGGGTGCAAGCATGTTAGCTCGCCTGAGGTTTGTGGCTGTGGTCGCAAGTGTCTCCCTGGTGGCAAGCGGCTGCGTGTGGCTTGTTGTGGCGGGTGCCGCGGGCGCCGCCGGACTTATCTACGTGAAGGGAGAGGGAAAGACTACTTTCCCCCATGATGTGGAAACGGTCTTCAATGCAGCTGTGCCGGCGCTTGAAGAGGACATGAAGGTGCAGGTGCTGGACAAAGCTTATGATCTCACCAGTGCCCGAATCGATGCGAGGCGAGCCGACGGGAACAATGTTAAGGTACGTCTACACTTCGAGGAGACTAACGTGACTCAAGTGCGCGTGCGGGTGGGAACCGTCGGCGACAAGAAGTGGACTCAGATCTTTTTCGGCAAGCTTGAGGGCCGCCTATAGGGCTGAAAGAGCGCGCGGGCTTCGGCAGCTGAGCTGTCTCTCCGCAGAATTCCATCCTTGCATTTCAGAACGAATTTGTCTAGGCGGGGAGCGCTTTTCCTATCGCTGCGGGAAATCCCGCGCTGCGCCTTCGATGGGAATCCCGTCGTTGTTGCCGTGCTTGAATTCGCGGCCGGGGAAGTCCATCATGTTTGCTGCGGCTCGTGGGAGTTAACGCCGCGTCTCAGCCCCCGGATATGCAGATAGCCACTACAGGGAAGTCCGGCGTTTCGCGGGTAGGGCTTTCGAGAGGTAGAGGTTTGTTCTTGCCTCGCCGCGAGGGTTGGCTCCGTCATCCGGCGGACGGGTTTAGGGGTCCCTTCGTCTTTCCCGGGCGGGAGGTGGTTCTTCGCGCTGGGTGCTTCGCGTTGCTTCGCCAGCGGCTCTGGGTACGGTTGCGACGGCCCGCAGCGCCGGGCCGTGGGGACCTTTACGTATGACCTTGCCGTCTTTGCCGAACAGAACGATCTCGGCATGGATGTCGCCCGGCCAGTTCGAGGCGTACATGGTAAACGACGACGTCCATTCGACGACGCCATCGGTTTCGGTGCCGCGGTCCATCGGTTTTCCTCGAGAGCGGGACTCGGTCGGGAACCAGCGCACCTCTCCGACTTTCTGCATCGGGTCCCATATTCTTGCAATGACAGACACCTTTTCGCCCACGGCGGGATTTCGCGGCGCGAGGGTCAGGCTTTCGATCAGGGGAATGTCGTCGGCCGAGAGGGTAAAGGTATACGTCGTGATGCTGACGGGCGGGAGGAGGTCGCTCCAGGTGTCTCCGGGCGGCTTCGAGAGGCAAAGGGGCCGGCGGTACTGGCCATAGGTGGACCTGAAGGCCGAGATTTCGAGTTCGGGTGCGGTCCAAAGGTCTTTCAATTGAACTTCCAGCGGCCCCGCTTCGAGGTTGTTATTGATGACCACCAGTTTGAGCGTGTGATCTTTGTCATGGCGAAAAGCGACGGCCTTCATGAGCGGGTCGGTTGACGAGACGGCAAGTTGAACGTCGCCGGGGCGTATGTGGCGCGAGAAATGCCAGATCCACTGGGCGAAACCTCCCGGCTCGGCCCGGACAAACTCGCCGTCTTCGAAGATCATGTGAACCAGGCGGTTATCAGCCCCCGTTCCTCTCTTTCCCTCCTTCGGCGGCCCCCAGGTGAGCATGAAGTCAAAGGCGCTTACCCTGCCGTTATTGATCTCGTCGACGATATGATTTGCGCGCGCGCGTCCTGCGTCGTCCTGCGTGAGTCCGAGCCCGCCGTAATTGGTTAGCTCGGTCATCCAGACGGACTTGCCGTATTTAGCGGCGGTGGGATAGAAACTGACCGGCTCGGCGATGAGCGGTTCGCCGCGGTGGACCTTTTCCAACATTTCCCAGGATCGCTCGACGAGGCTTATGCGATAGCGGTGGTACGAGACGGAGCCGACGTAGGCTCTGGCCTCGTCATCGGCCAGGACGTACTCGATGGCCTCGGCGCTGGCTTCCGGCCAGGCGTCGTCGCAGATGGTGAGCTTTGTATTCAGGCCCGCTTCCTTGAATCTGCGTCCGACGGCCAGGACGAGGGCGAGAACCGTCTCTTTCGTGGGCTTGGCGTTGTGGACCGGCTCGTTAAAAAGCGACCAGGCGGCCAGCTCGTAATCGTAGGCTTCCTTGATGTGGAGGGCGGCGGCCAGGGCGTGCTCGGCGTACTCTTCGACCATGTCGGGGTTGAAGCGATTGCGGTCTTTTCCCTCGGCGGACTCCATGTGAAGCCACTTTTCCCACACGTTAAGGGCCGGGAAGAAGATGAAAGGCTCATCGGGAGAGCGGAATTCGCGTCCCATGACCAGATGCTCGTCGCAGTAGGGATCCACCGACCGCGTGCCTGCCGTGCCGCGGCCGTGCCAGAGGAACCCGTCCGGATTGATGAGGAAAGGGTCGTCGTTGTCGTTGACCGGCTCGTAGCCTTGAGGAAAGAATCTGGCTCTCGTCATGCCCAGGTCTTCGTAATAAACCTGGAGGATCTCTTTGCGCCTTTCGTGCGGGATCTTGCCCGCCGGCTCTCCGAATTTGCTCGAAGAGTCAAACATGTCTATAAGCACGGCCGACGCGCCGAATCCCTCCCAGACCTGGCCGGTTTGGCCGCCGTCCACGACAATCCGCGTGACACCTCTCTCGGCCCAAACGGGAAGCGAACAGGCAGCCACTAGACCGAGCAACGCAAACAAGGCGATCCTCGCCGTCAAAGACGATGCTTTCGCGGCCATTTCTCATTCCTTTCTCTGGAGTGCCCGACTGCCGTCGTATTGCAGTGAGTCTATTGCCGCCGCGCTGCGGGCCGGGCACTATTTGCCGCCGGGCCATTGCCAATGGTTCAGGTCGAAGCTCCACGCGAAGGCGAGGCTTGCGTGGCCGTGCGATTTCCACATGCCTTTGCCTTCGGACGAGGAGCCGTGAAAGAACATAAGATACCTTCGGAAATCGGGGTCGGCGCGCAGGTCGAGGACCATGCCGGCGGTCAGCCGTCCCTGAGCCCAGGGCCAGTCTTTCTGGCCGAGCGTCAGCAGGCCGTGGTCTTCCCAGTGGATAAGGTCGCGCGAACGTTTCATTCCCACTCCGTTGTCGGGCGAATGGAACATGAGATACTCGTCGCCGTCGATAATGACGCATACGTTCTCGCCCGCGTCCGCGCGGCCGAAGTAGGTCCAGGTGTTAAGGTCGTACGAATATGAGAGGCTGACGCCGTTCTGTTTGTAGAAGCACCACCATTTGTTTGTGTCGTCTTTGTCGCGAAAGAGATAAGGGTCTATCATTCTCCCCATTTCTTCCACAGGCACGTCGGGGCCCTTCACGCGCATGATCTCCGGCGCGCTCCAGTTGGAGAGGTCGCGGCTTTCCATGGTCCAGATGCGTGCCGTTTGGTCGGCATGGACCTCGTTGTTGGGCGTGGGGTATGTCTGGAGGCACAAAACCCATCGGTCTTTGAACCAGACGACGTTCCCCGGGCTGGAGAAATTGAGGTTTTGATCTTTTGAGGTGAGGGGTTTGGGCTCAGTCCAGTTGTGCAGATCGCGGCTTTCGATGAGTCCCAGGTGCCAGAAATACCGACCATCGTTTTCCTTGGTGACGAGGCTGTGGAAGACGCGGAAGACGCCGTTGTGGTAATGAGCAGCCGGGTCGCGGTATGCGGTGCGGCTGTCGCCTCTGACAATGATGGGGCTTTGGAGCTGTGCCCAATTGACCGCGGTGCGAGCTTCTCTCACGCCGATTTCACCTCACTTCTCGGATTCCGGCGGCTCTCTTCCTTCTCCTTGACTCACGCTGGCGGGAGGATTAATTCTACACTGACCGGCAGGCCGGGTTCAACGTGAACCGACCCGGCGCGAGATTTACTGAGGCTTTTGCATGGAGAAACGGGGTCAGCTTGTGTTTCGCCCGCGCAAATCCAGTGACGGCGGCGTCGGTCAGGCTTTTATGCTGCGCATGAAAGTGACGCGGCCTATTTCCCTTGCTTTCTCGTCATAGGCTGCGACGACGTCCTGCGTCCTGCCGGCATGGATGTCGTCGCGGATTCGCTGGCAGCCTTCCTCGATCTCTTCCGGGGTTAGCAGTGAGAATTCGGACTGACCGTCCCGGTGCCTCTTGTCCAGATATATTTCCGGTGAGAACTTGAATATGTCCTCGAAGGGGCAGGCGTGGGTAGTAATAGCCGCGAAGCCTGCCTGTAGGAGCAGATCCGAGATCTCGGACAGATCGGGGAAGCGGGCGCGATCTATCTCGAGCCCTCTGGGGAAGTAATGGAACTCCCAGAAAGTGGCGAGCTGCTCGTGAGAGCAGGTCTGAATGACGAATCTCCCTCGGCGCTTGAGCACGCGGCGGACCTCTGAAAAGAATCTGGTTTTGTCCGGGATGTGATGGAGGACCTGGATGCAATAGGCGGCGTCAAAGACGCTGTCAGCAAAAGGCATGGAAAGGGCGTCGGCACGGACGAGATCAGCGGCGATTTTCTTGCGGCTGGCTTGTTCAAGCATTCCGGCGGAGCTATCCAGTCCGACGAGTCGGCCTGCGAGGCCGCTAAGCTCGACGAGGAAGTTGCCTGTGCCGCATCCTGTGTCCAGAACGTGGGCGTCCGAGACGGGGGCCAGCAGCTCCAGCAACTGCGCGACCGTTCTCTCACCTGCGCGGCGGCTGACATCGTAGTTCTTGGACACGCTGTCGTATTCCAGGATCGCCTCCCGGCTTCGCGAGAAGCAGCGCTAGTTTTCCAAGCGCAAACTCCGAGACGGTTCTTCGGCTCCGCACCTACTGACGGCGCACAGGGGCGCTTACGCGACTTGCCGGTCTTGGTGTCAAGCGGGCACGTTTTCTCGCGACGGGGATTCCGCCGAGGGCAAGCGCAGCGAGAATTGTAATTATGGCCCTCACTGCCAGCGGCTCTATCAAGGTGGGTCCTTTCCTTCGCTTCCCGCCGGATAGCGCGTTGGCGGTCCTCGTTGTCCGCGGGGCCTCGTCCACCCTGTTTCACCTGCGGACGTGTTCGGAATTGTGGATCGTTTGGCGCGAGGGATCAAGCACGTGCGGGGCGTGCCTGGGCAAGATGAGCGAGCGCGGCGGGGTTGGCTGAGGATTTCCAGGTGGCTTGTGGAATTGGTCGTAAAACGCCCCGGGCTGGAGCGTATTGGAGGTAGAGGAGGCGGCGATCTGAGGCGCGACTGGTGGAGGCCATCGTACGTGCAAAGGAGAGATAGAATGCGGAGGACGAAGATGAAGAGGGCAGCGATATTGATAGGCTCGTTGGGGGCCGTTGTGCTGTCTGCATGTGTTGCCGGAGCCGAAGAGCGCGATGTCTGGGTAAAGATGAACCAGGATGTAGAGATAATGAGGAGGCTTGTGGTTGATACGATAGCGAACGTGCGTTCGCCGCGGCTGGAAGTAATAGAGAAGCGGCTTGGCGAGATAAGAAAGGAGCTGACCGGACTGGACGAGAGGTTTGATAAGGGGGAGATCCCTCGTCGTGAGAGGTCGGAGTTGAGTGCTCCGCTGGAGCGCGAGAGGGGGAGACTCCAAGGCGAAAAGGCGAGGCTCCGAAACGTGAGCAGCTCGGAGGCGCTATATCTGCCGGGCTACGGCGTGATCGTGTGGTGCAGGCTGAGGACGCCGCTGGCACCCGAGCCGAGTGCGGCGCCGTCGCCCGTGGCTGAAGAGGCGAGCCGATGGGAGGAATACCGGTACGAGGTGCGCAATCTGCCGCGTCCGGATAGATGGAGCGACGAGCGGCGGTACGACGAGGAGCACGTGGAGAGGATCCTCGAGGCGGTGGTTGGCGCGATAGCGAGAGAGGCGAGGAACTTAGAGGCGCTGCCGGAGGAGGAGCGGGCGACAGTTTACCTTTACGGTCCGTGGGGAGGGAAGTGGGTCAGCAAAGCGCTGAAGTATGTTGAGGGTGAGGGGAGCGACAGGCTGATTGCGATTGACGAGTACGGAACTGTGTATGCGGCGGAGGCCTTCCCGGCGAGATCGGTGGTGATGGTGAGTTTGAAGGGTTCGGATCTTGCGGAGCAGAGGGAGGGGGAGCTTTCGATGAAGCAGGTAAAGAGAAGGATCGAGATAATCCGGCGGTGAGAAGGGGAGGGGCCTTTTTTTCAATAGTACAGGTTGAGCTGGAGGAAGAGGCTGGCGGGCGTGGCGCCGTATTCGCTTTCGAGCTGGCCGCCGGAAGGCTCGTCGCCCCAGGGGATGAAGCCACTTAGGATGAGGGTGGCGTTTTGGGAGAGACGCGCGGTCAGGGAGGGCGCGGCGACACCGGAACCGTCAGCGGGGCTCTGGAGAATCATCATCGAGGAGGTCCAGACGTCGTTGAGGGGATAGGTGGACTGGAGTGCAAGGGCGTGACGGCCGAGGATCTGCGTGTCTCCCCTGAGGAAACGTTCCTGAAAGGTGGGGTCTTCGAGGCGGTCCATGGCGTCTGCCATGTCCTTCACGCCGAAGCCGGAGTAGTGATATTCGCCCAGGAGCGTCAGGCCGTTCCCCAGGTCGAACGTGTAGGATGAGCCGAGGACGGCTTTTCCGACGAGGTGATCATTTCCGAACAGGCCGCCGTCAGGCTGCGACTCGGGTGTGTCGAAGAGGGCGATTTCGAGGTGTAGCTCGGCTCCGCCGGCGGCGGCGGACATCGTTCCTGCCCACATCGTGTCTTCGGCCCTCTTTCCAAAGATGAGTTCGCCGTCAACGCTTCCGACGTAGCCTCTTGCGCGGCCGACAAGAGCTGATTCATCCCAGCTTTCGCCGAAGGCGGCCAGAGCTTCGAGCGAGGTTGTGTCGGAAAGGCGGTGCTCGACGCGCGCGGCGTCAACTCCGCGGCGCCATTCGCGGTCCACTTCGAGCGGTGTGAAGGGAGCGAATATATCAACCGCGGAGAAGAGTGCACCGCGGCCTAGGCCGATGGCCTGCCTTCCGATGATGACCTCACCCCATTCGGGGTGAAGGGCGAGAAGGGCGCGGTCAACTTCGTGTCGGTGCGAGAAGGTGTCTCGATAGTCAAGGAGCTCCCAGTCGAGTTGACGGATGCGGAAAGGCGCTGGCGCGTCGGAAGGGAGAATGCCCTGACCCGTGCCCATGCCGGCGTTCTCGGATACGAGGCGCGCTCTGTGCTCGTATGCGATCTCGGAATTGACCCACTCGTTGTGCCTGGCGCTGAGGCTGAGGCGGAAGCGAAGGAGGCCCGCTGCGCTCGAGCGGTCAGGAAAAAGTGCAGGGTCATCCGGCGCGTAGGATAGAAGAGAACTGGACTTGAGGGCTGAGTCGAGAGAGATTGATCGTCGGGCCTCTTCGTCGGACCAGATCTCCGCGGCTGAGGCTGGAACGATAGCCGGCGCAAGGAGGAATAGGAGGGCGAGGGGCGGGATGCATCCGGTGCGGCCCGGGGGCAGCGCGGGATCGGTTTTCGTTTTCATTTTGGTTCGATCACGTATTCGAGGGGTCCTTCTCTTCGTCTTTGGAAACGCGGCCGTCAACGAGAGTTACGACGCGGCGTGCGTGGGCCATGACGCGCGGGTCGTGAGTGGAGAAGATGAAGGTGATGGCGTGCTGGTGGTTGAGGTCGCGCATCATTTTGAGGAGGATTTCGGCGTTTTCGCCGTCGAGATTGGCTGTGGGCTCGTCGGCGAGAACAAGCCTGGGCCTGGAGGCGACGGCGCGTGCGACGGCGACGCGCTGCTGCTGCCCGCCGGAGAGCTCGTTGGGCCGGCGGGTGGAGAACTCGGTGAGGCCGAGGTGGTGAAGAATCTGGCTGGCGCGGCTGCTGCGTTCGCTTCCGAAGCCCTGGAGCTCCAGGACGAACTCGACGTTCTCCCGGGCGGTGAGGACGGGGACGAGATTGTAGGCCTGGAATACGAAGCCGAGCGAGTGGAGGCGGAGGTCGGCGCGCTGGCGCTTGGTCATTGCGGAGAGGTCTTTGCCGAGGACTTGGAGTCGGCCGGCGGTGGCGGAGTCGAGGGCGCCGATGAGGTTGAGTAGCGTCGTTTTGCCGCTTCCCGACGGACCAACAATGGCGAGGAAGTCGCGCGACCTTACCTGGAGGTTGACGCCCCTGAGCGCGTGTGTGTCAACCTTGCCGGTTCTGTAGGTCTTCGTCACGTCGTGGGCGGATACCAGGATCTCGTCGGTTGCATTTACCATTTCACACCATCCTCAGCGCTTCCGCTGGTTGGATCTTCGTGGCGAGCCACGCGGGATAGATGGAGGCCGCGACCGTGGCGGTCACCGAGACTCCCAGAGCGTACCAGAGGAGCCATATGCCGAAGGCTCCGTACATGTATGGGTCAAGGAGGACGTTTCCGAAGGAGAGTTCTTCCCCCATGAGTGCGGCCATGCTGACGCCCTTGGTGGCGAGATAGTAAGCTACCGGGCCGCCGAGTATAAGCGCGGCAACCGCGCCGCCAAGGCCTACCATCAGAGCCTCAAGGACGACGAGGGCGACTACGCGCCTGGCCTTCATGCCGAGGGCAGAGAGGATGGCGAACTCGCGGCGGCGCTCGAGGACCGCGGTAAGCTGGGCGCTGGCAATGCCGAGTGCGACTACTACGAAGACGATGCCAATCAGTACGTTCATGAACGCCCTGTCGCCTTCGACGTTGGCGGCCAGGCCTGGGTTGACCTCCTTCCAAGTGATCACCGTATCGCTGCCGGCCAGTCTGCGGGTGAGCTCTTTCTGGGTTGGGGCGATCAGCCGGTGATCGTCGAGGAGGATGCTTATCTCGGCGGGGCCTTGGTAGCCGGTTATTTTTTCGACGTCGTCCAACGTCACGTGGCATATGGAGGCGTCAATATCCCGGCTGCCGGTAGCGATGATGCCGACGATATTGAACATGGCACTTTTCATTTCGTCGCGGGCGGATAGTGTAACGTAGAGGTCGTCGTCGAGTTCGACGTCGAGCCTTTTGGCGAGTTGCGTCCCTATCACTACCTTGCCGGCGTCGTCTGGCCGGAGGTAGCGGCCCTGGAGGGTGGCCCTGTTGACGATGCGGTTCGAGTCGATTTCCGCTTCGGGGTCAACGCCTATGACCTGGACTCCGGCAGTCCGATTTCCGAAGGCGAGAAGACCGTTGGTGCGGGCGCGTACTGCGGCGGCTTTGAGGCGCGGCAGAGATTCGACTTGGCGAAGCGCACGTCTCCAGTCGGCGAGTCTGAGTGAGTTTTCGCGGGTCCTCGGCCATTCATTGGGGACGACGCGGAGGTGGCCGGCGCCGCTTTCAGAGGCTGCGCGTATCTGCATTTCGGCGGCGCCGCCCGTCCAGGATGCAGCGAGAAGGCCCATGGCACAGCCTATTCCAACGCCGAGCACGGAGAGGACGGACCTGCGGGGGTGCCGGGAGAGGCTTCGGAGCGCGTATTTTGCCGTCACTTTGCCAATCATGAGCGCATGGCCTCCACAGGTTGAAGCCTGGCGGCAAGGGCCGCGGGCCATGCCGAGGCGAGGACTGACGTCATCGTCACGGCGCACACGCCGAAGACGATGTGACGGAGTTCAAATTTGGGGTGGATGATATAGGAGATGCTCAGTCCGCTGAAGGCGAAGTCCTCAGCGGCGCTGCCGGCGAGGGCGGCGTAATTGATGCCGGTGTGGGAAGTGATAAGGACCACGGCGGAACCTAGGAGGGAACCGATGGCCACGCCGACCAAGCCAAGTATGACCGACTCGATGAGAACCATGCGGACTACGCGAACCGGCCGGGTGCCCAGTGCGAGGAGCATGCCGAACTCGTGCGTGCGTTCGAAGGTGGACATCATTGAGGTGTTGGCAATTCCGGCCGCGGCGGCGATGAAGACGATTGCGAGGAAGAACAGATCCATCCACCATTTCATGTCAATGATTCTGACGAGTTCGGGCACCGATTCCTTCCAGTGCAAGACCTCATAGCCTGCGAGCGTCGGAAGCGCGGAGATAGAGGCGGCCAGCGGAGCCGCATTGCGGTGGTCATCGCCTTTTACGACGATCTCGTGCGCCTGGTCGGGCATGGCCAGGAGCTCGCCGGCATCGGCGATTGGCATGACGATGCCCATGGTTCTGACGACGTCCACGTTGCTTCTGATTATTGCTTTGATCTCGAATAGATCGCTGACCGGGAAGCCATCGGCGTCCTGACCTATGACGGCTAAGGTCTGTCCGGGTTCGACGCTCAGCCTGTTGGCGAGGACCTTCCCGATCACAGCGGAATGCTCGGTTGGGAGTTCGTCGGGTTTGAGGAATTCAAGCAGGCCTCCTTTTTCCGACTCGACGGCGACGTCCACTCCGATGACCATGGCTGGTTCTGCACGGGCAGGTTGGTCTGTCTGTTCGCCGGAGGCCGCGAGCACGGGCGAGTAGATGCGTGGGGAGACGGTATCGACGTGCGGCAGCGCTCCAATCTGGGCTCGGGCTTTGGACAGATGGTCGAGGTAGAGGTCAACCGCGCGTTCTTCGCGCCATTCTTTGTGGTGGATCTGGACGTGACCGACGAGCGGGCCGGTGATGGTCTGGAGCATATCGTCGAACGAGCCTGCCATCATGCCGTTGACGAAGACGAGGGTGAACTGGGCAAGAGCGATGGCGCCGACGGCGAGAAGGGTTCGCCATCTGTTACGGCCGAGGTTCCGCCAGGCTATGTGCGAGGTGGTGAGACGCATTAGGGCTCCTCTGGCCGATCAACGCTTCTGCTCGAGGCTGGAGAGACTGAAAGTGCCGTCGGGGACTTCGACGTCGAAGTCTATGTCGAGGTAGAGCATTTCGGTTTTGTTACCTTCCTTGTCCTGAGGGATGAGGGTGAGGTGGGAGGGGATGCGCCTGCCGTCGAATTCCTGTACGTTGTCCCAGTGGATCGTCCTGGCGAGGCGGTTTTTCCTGTCGTAGTATCTGGCGAGGATAGGGATGGTTCCGTCTTCCGAGACGAGGAGCTCGAATTTTTCCCAAAGGCCGACGGCGCCGGGCCTTGCGTCAAGTCTTATGAGCCATCCAGGAGGGTCTTCGGAGCGGCCGGCGAGTTGGTAGGTGTAGTCGTCGCGGTAGGAGGATTCCCGGACGAGGTCGTCGTTGGTGAAGTCGCTCCCCATCCACGAGGCGAGCATCATGGAGGGCGGGATGCGGATTGTGCGCTTGATTTTGGGGAGGTAGTTCCAGAGGTTGTTGCCAACCTTGAGGGTTGCCGTACCCTTTTCGCGGGCGGGTGAATTGATCACGATGAGGGCCTTTTCCTCGCCTTTGGTCCAGACCTTCATGCGAAGGGTCCTCTGCCGGCGGGGCTTGGTGACTATCAATTCGGTTTCGGATATGCTGCTGGTGGAGCGGTACAGATCCTCGAAGTGCTTCACGGTGGCGTCCAGGTCGAGCTTGCCGTCCTTTATTAACGAATTGTCCGAAGGAGGATTCACTTTGACCGGGGTCGCGTTGTTGTTGAGCGTTTGCGGCGGTGTCTGCGCGGGGGTACAGCGTGAGCAAGCGAGGGCGGCCGCCAAGGCGAGGGCCAGCAGACTCGCGAGATATGTTCGGTGCGTCGCACCTTTCATGGTGTCAAGACCGCGCTCGGCGATCTTGCGGATTTCGGCTGTGAGGCGCATATTGGTTTTGAGCAGTTTTGTGGCCCTGCCGGATTTGATAGGGTAAAAGGTGCTGCGAGGCCTATGGGCCCCAGCAGTGAGATTATATTTGGTTCAGAATATCCAGTCGAGGCTGAAATATGCGGGGCCGGATGTTACCTCCAGGCCCGGTGCGCGCATAGGCCGGTCACAATGTGGGGCCGACTGGCGGGGATGCGGGGCGCGAAGACGCTCAAGCCGGGGAATCAGACCGAGGCCGACGGGGTGGGGTGGGAAGAGGGGTACATGGCGAAGCGGGTGATGGGTCTGGATTGTATCGTTTCCACGAAGAAATTATGATGGAAGCGAACCTTTGGAGAGGGCTGTGCGTCATTATGGGTGGCGAAAGCGAGAGGATCCAGCCAATTGAAAGGATGAAGTGCGACGCGGAATTGTATGCGGCCGCGATGGGCGGCGGCCCTGAGGCTTTTGCGCCGATCGTGGAGCGGTACCAGGACGCGGTTTTCGGGATTGCGCTGGCGCGGCTTGGGAATTTCCACGACGCGGAGGATGTCGCGCAGGGGGTGTTTGTCAAGGCTTTCGAGCGCCTGGGAGACTTGAAGAGCCCGGCGCGACTTGGCGCGTGGCTGCGAACGATGACGATCCATGATTGCATCAACAAGCAGCGACGCCGGCGGGAGCTGAGCGATGTGGAACACTGCGAGAGACAGGAGAGCAAGGTCGCGGGCCCTCAAGCCGAGCTGGAACGCGGGGAGTTGCGCGAACAAGTGCTTGCGGCGATCCGAAAGCTGAGTAAGACGCAGCGCGAGACGACGACGCTTTTCTATATAAACGGGT
Organism: uncultured Planctomycetota bacterium; assembly: GCA_964622675.1. Classification (GTDB taxonomy): domain Bacteria; phylum Planctomycetota; class DG-23; order CAZBND01; family CAZBND01; genus CAZUUK01. The sequence continues at coordinate 21,105 of CAZUUK010000037.1, forward strand.
ACTCGGTGGCGGCGGTGGCTTCAATACAAGAGGTGCCGGTAGGCACGGTGAAACGCCGGCTGCACGAGGCGCGGAAGCGATTGAAAGAGGAGATGATGGGGATGGTGGAGGACGTTCTGAAGGCGGAAGCGCCGAAGGAGGATTTCGGCGAGCGCGTCTTTGATCTGCTTTGCCGCTATCGGCGGCCTGAACTGGTTTGGCCTTGGGAAGAAATCAGAGAAGAGCTGCGCCGCATCGGGGTAGACGGCGTTGATGGATTCGTGAAAGCTATGCAGTCCCCTCACTCGGGGACGCGGCGATTCGCGGCGGCCAATCTCGGGTTCGTGCATACCGTGGCGGGGCCGTCGGCCAAGGACGCGAGAGAAATGCTGGTGCAGCTTCTCAAGGAGGCGCTGGGAGACCGAGATAAGAAGGTACGCAAGTGTGCGGCGGCGGCGATACTGGGCCTGGACGTTGACGAGGAGCGGAGGATAAAGGAATTCGTGCCGTTGCTTCTGCCGCTGCTGACGGACAGGTCGTGGGGTGTGCGGCGGCGGGCCGCATACGAGCTTAGCAGCCGATGCGCGGAGTCGGTGCCGCTGGAGACTGCGGCGCACGCACTTGCCGTAGAACGCCGCCCGCGTGTGCGGCGGATGATGGAGCGGCTGGTCTTATCCATTATCGAGGCGCGAGAAAAAGCGAGGGCCGCGAAGGAATAGGTGAAGCTCTGACGGGCTTATTGCGACTATAGTATAGGGTAGGCAACAGGAGAAACTGACAGGCAATCATCGGCGGTAAAAGGCGACCGGACCCGGCGAAGGCGGGGTGTGTCAGTCCGAGCGCGCAAAAGGCTGGTCGCTCCCGAGGGAGACGGGCACACGCTCCCTCGGGCCGCCGGTTTGTTGATCGGATCTGCGCTGTTATTCAAGGCGAAGGGTTTGGATCTGCGGACGTGGGCAAGGGGAGGTTCTGTTTGGCGGAGTTGGGGTTGACAGGGGGCGGATCAGGTGGTATAGTTTCCGAAACGATTTGGGGTTGGGTTTATGAAGATGGCTCATCTGCCCACTACGGACGTCATGGACGCTGAGATCGCCGCGTTGTGCGTGGCGAACCCGGTGGCCGTGTGGCCTGAGGTGGGTAGTGGGTGCGTCTTCTAAGATCTAGTCTCAAAAGAAACCTGAAGACAATAAAGCCCGCTGCCAAAGAAAAAGGCGGCGGGTTTTTTTGTCGGCGCGAGGTAGCGAGATGAGGCGAGGCTCGAAGAAGAAGGAGGGGAAAAGGGCGGAGTGCTTTCCCGGTCTGAGGGAAAGCGTCCGCCTTGCGTGGGGCTTTCGTTTCGACGGCGGTCTAACGGAAACCGGTTTAGAGACGAAAGGATGAGATGAAATGCGAGTGCTATCAGGAATTCAACCTTCGGGAAATCTCCATTTGGGGAATTACTTCGGGGCGATCAGGCAGTACCTGGCGCTGCAGAAGGAGCACGAGTGCTTCTACTTCGTGGCGAATTATCACGCGCTGACGACGGTGAGGAAGGCGGAGGAGATGAGGCGGCTTACGAGAGACTGCGTGTGCGATTACCTGGCGCTGGGGCTGGACCCGGAGAAGGCGGTTATCTACGTGCAGTCGGACGTGCCGGAGGTGACGGAGCTGGCGTGGATCCTGACGACGGTGACGCCGATGGGCCTTCTGCAGAGATGCCACGCGTACAAGGAGAAGATAGCGGAAGGGGTGCCGGCGGACCACGGGCTCTTTGCGTATCCGGTGCTGATGGCGGCGGACATTCTGATCTACGAGGCGGAGTTGGTGCCGGTGGGACAGGATCAGAAGCAGCACGTGGAGGTGGCCAGGGATATCGCGGAGAGGTTCAACAATCAATACGGCGAGGTGCTTCGGCTGCCGGAGCCCTGCATTCTGCCGGAGGCGGCGCTGGTGCCGGGGACGGACGGGAGGAAGATGTCGAAGAGCTACGGGAACGAGATCGGGATTTTCGACGGCGATGAGGAGGTGCGGGCGGCGGTGATGAGGATGAAGACGGATTCGAAGGGGATTTCCGAGCCGAAGGATCCGGAGGGGTGCAATGTGTTTGCGCTGCTTCGGCTTTTCGCGGATGAGGTGGAGCGGAAGGAGAAGGATGAGAGATACCGCAAGGGAGGGATCGGGTACCGGGAGATGAAGGAGCGGCTGGTGGAGTTGGTGCTGGAGCGTTTTTCAGAGGCGAAGCGGAAGCGGGAGGAGCTGGAAGGGCGAAGTGAATACGTGCGTGATGTGCTCGAGGAAGGTGCGAAGCGCGCGAGAGATGCGGCGCGGCCGACGCTGGAACGGGTGCGGGGCGCGGTTGGCGTGTGAGGTTCCGTGTCGAGGCTCTGTTGGAAGGAGGTAGCAGATGACGGAATGGTTTGAGGATTTCTTCGACGGAATGTATGCGAAGGTGCTGGGGAAGGTGTTCGACGAGGAGCGGACGATGAGGGAGGTGCGCCTCGTTAAGCGCTTGCTCGGGGTGCGTAAAGGGCAGCGGGTGCTGGACATTCCGTGCGGGATGGGGAGATTGACCATTCCGATGGCGAAGATGGGGTTGGTGGTGACGGGGGTTGACTTAACGGCGAAGTTCTTGAGGCGCGGCAGAAAAGAGGCGAAGAAGGAGGGGCTGGGAATACGGTTCGTGCGAAGCGACATGAGGGAGATTGATTTTGAGGGGGAGTTCGATGGGGCGTTCAATTGGTTCGGGAGCTTCGGGTATTTCTCCGACGGGGATAATCTGGAGTTCTGCAAAAAGGTTCTTCGAGCGCTGAAGCCGGGCGGCAGGTTCCTGGTGGAGGGGATAAACAAGTCGTGGCTGGTTTCGCACTTTCGGGGGACCAGCGAGCAGGTTATAGGGGGAGTGCGCATTCACAATCGAACCAGTTTCGATGCGCGGACTTCGCGGGTGACGAGCGCGTGGACGTTCGCGCGCGGGCGAACGAAGGAGCGGAGGGTTTCGAAGATGAGGATCTTCAACGGTGCAGAGATACGCGCGCTGCTTCGGGCGGCGGGATTTCGAGACATCAGGCTGTACCAGGGGCCGCCGGTTGGAAGATTTACGCGTCACTCGAGAAGGTTACTCGCCGTAGGAAGACGGCCAAAGAGATAAGGAGGGACGATGGAGGAACATGAATGCACACTTTATAAGTCGGGGGTTACGGCGGAGCTTTACGACAAGGTGTACGAGGGGGTTCGTGGAGGACGTGACGTCGAGTTCTATGTGGACGAAGCGGTCAAGTCGGGCGGACCCGTGCTGGAGCTTGGATGCGGGACGGGGAGAGTGCTTCTGCCGATAGCGCGGGCCGGGATCGAGATTACGGGGCTTGATTTCTTCGAGCCGATGCTTTCGGCGCTGCGGGAGAAGCTGAAAAGAGAGCCGGAGGAGGTGCGGAGGCGCGTGGAGCTAGTGAAGGCGGATATGAGGCGGTTTGAGCTCGGGAGGAAGTTCGCTCTGGTGATCATTCCGTTCCGGCCGTTTCAGCATATCGTTGAGGTGGAGGATCAACTTTCGTGCCTGGCCTCGATCCGGGATCATCTTGTTGAGGATGGGCGGCTGATTTTCGACGTGTTCAATGCGAGGCTTGAGTACATCTCGGGTCCGCCGCAAGTCGAGGAGCACGAGAACGTGGCGTGGACGCGGCTTGATGACGGCAGCGAGTTCCGGCGGACGGATAGGCAGCCGAGGCGGGACCTGGCAAATCAGATTCTGCACTGCGAGCTTATCTATTACCGCCGGTGGCCTGACGGGCGGGAGGAGCGGCACGTGGACGCGTTTCCGTTCAGGTACTTCTTCCGGTTCGAGGTGGAGCATCTTTTGGCGAGGGCGGGGTTCAAGATTGAGGAGCTTTACTGCGATTTCGATCGCGCGGCGTTCGGGGAGAAGTATCCGGGGGAGATGATCTTTGTAGCGGCGCCGGTTTGACAATTCTCCGTGTAAGGTATACGCTTGGCAGGACGGTGTTGGCGGGGATCAGGCGTCTGCACGGAGAATTGAGCGATGAAGGCGAAGAAGCGCTACGATCTGGTGATCATAGGGGGCGGGGTAGGGGGCTTGAGCGTAGCGAGCGCTTCGGCGAGGCTTGGTGCGTCGGTGGCGCTGGTCGAGAAGAGGGCGCTGGGCGGGGATTGCCTGTATCACGGGTGCGTGCCGTCGAAGGCGCTTATCCGGGCGGCGACGGCGAGCTACGAGATGCGGCGGGCGGGGCGGTTTGGGGTGCTCACCGATAACATCCGCGTTGATTACAGACGGGTGATGGAGCGGGTGCGCGAGGTGATCGAAAAGATAGGGGAGGAGGATTCGCCGGAGCGATTCAGGAAGATGGGGGTGGACGTTTTCATCGGGTCGGGCTCGTTCGAGGACCCGCGGACGTTTCTGCTCGAGGGGACGCGGCTGCGGGGGAGGAGGTTTGTGATAGCGACGGGGAGCGGTCCGCAGCGGCCGCCGGTCGAGGGGCTGGACGGGGTGACCTACCAGACGAACCTGACGATTTTCGATCTGGACCATCTGCCGCGTTCGATGGTGGTGCTGGGAGGCGGGCCGATAGGGGTGGAGATGGCGCAGGCGTTTCAGCGGTTGGGATGCCAGACGACGCTTCTGGAGCGGGAGGAGTACGTTCTCGGGAAGGAGGATCCGGAGGTGTCGCAGCTTTTGGAGGAGCAGCTTGCGGCGGACGGGGTGCGAATCCTGACGAGGCATCGAGCGGTGAAGGTGGAAGTGGACGAGAACGGGTTCAAGCGGGTGCATACTTTGGGGCCGTGGGGGGAGGAATCGGTGGCGAAGGGGGAGGAGCTACTGGTGGGTGCGGGACGAAAGGCGAATACGGAAGGGCTGAACCTGAAAGCTGCGGGTGTGGAGACGGATGAGCAGGGATTCATAAGAGTGGACCGGCGGATGCGGACGAGCCAGAAGCATATTTACGCGCTGGGCGACGTGACGGGCGGGCAGATGTACACGCACATCGCGGAGTACGAGGCTTCGATAGTGGTGCCGAATGCGCTTTACGGGATACCGAGAAGGGCGAATTACCGCGCGGCGCCGAGATGCACTTACTGCGAGCCGGAGGTGGCGCACGTGGGTCTTAACGAGATGCAGGGGCGGGAGGCGGGGTATAAGGTGCAGGTTTACAAGTATCCGCTCAACAGGTCGGACCGGCAGGTTATTGACGACCGTGACTACGGTCTGGTGAAGCTGGTGTGCTCGAAGAGGAAGCTCCTGGGCGCGAGCATTATCGGATACAACGCGTCGGATTTGCTGCACGAGTGCGTGATGCTCATCGCTTTCAATATGCCGGTGACGGCGGTTTCGAGGACGTTTCACCTGTATCCTTCGACGGGGCAGGCGGTGAGACGCGCTGCGGATCGGTATTACTTCGAGACGCTTTTCAAGGGACGGCTGGTGAAATTCCTGAAGCTGGCGCGGATGCTTCACGGGAAGGTCGGCGGGGGTGAGTGATGTTCAGGCGGCCGGTCAGGTGCGAGCTTCCGGACAGGAGCGTGCTGGTTCAGGGGGATCAGTTGGAGCGGCACGCGGAGGGAGTGCTGGATCGGAACTGGCAGGGGACGCATACGATACCGGCTTTCGGTCTCTATCCGCATCAGTGGCTGTGGGACAGCGGGTTCATCGCGATAGGGCTTTCGCACGTGCGGCCGGAGCGGGCTGTGCGGGAACTCAGGCGGCTGCACGAGGGGCAGTGGAGGACGGGGATGCTGCCGCACATTATTTTCGATCCGGACGTGAGGAGCTACTGGCCGGACCCGGGGTACTGGGGTCTTCCGGGGCTGGCGGAGGGGGCGCCGAGGGATGTTCCGACGAGCGGGATAACGCAGCCTTCGGTTTCGCCGCTGGCGCTGCTTTCGGTGGTGAGGAACGCGGGGGAGCGGGTCTCGGATGCGGGAGGGTTGATGCGGGAGTTTTTCCCGAAGCTGATGGCGTTTCACAGGTATCTGATGAGCGCGAGAGATCCGGAGGGATCGGGTTTGGTATCGATCGTGCATCCGTGGGAGAGCGGGCTGGATAACTCTCCGGCGTGGGACGAGCCGATGGGGCGGATCGAGCCGCGGGACCTCCCGCCTTATAAACGAAAAGACGTCGAGCACGTGGACGACGCGGAGGAGCGGCCGACGGACGAGACGTACGACAGGTACGTCCATCTGTGCGAGCGGATGAAGAGGGTGGGGTACAGGGACGAGGCGGTTTACGGGGAGGCGGAGTTTCTGGTGAAGGACGTGGCGAGCAGCGTGATGCTTTATCTTTCGAACGAGGCGCTGAAGGAGATAGGCGAGCGGATAGGTGAGGATACGGGGGAGATTGAGGAGTGGGTGGAGAGGGCGCGGGAGGGTTTCTACAAGTATCTGTACGAGGAGGAGGACGGGCTTTTCTATCCGTACGATCTGCGGGGAGGGAAGCGGCTGAGGAAGCGGACGGTGATGAGCTTCATGCCGCTGGCGCTGGATTTTCTTTCGGATAAAGAGGTGGATAGGCTGGTTTCGTGGATGAACCATTCGAACTTCTGCGGGGAGGGGAACTGCGACAGCGCGGCGGTGCCCTCGGCGGATATTGCGGCGGATAGTTTTTCGAAGGTGAGCTACTGGCGGGGGCCGGTGTGGCTGAACGTGAACTGGCTGATTACGCTGGGGCTGTATCGGAGGGGAAAGATGGGGAGGGCGAACGCGTGCTACGAGGGGGTGCTTGCGCTGGTGTGGGAGAACGGGTTCTGGGAGTTCTACAGGCCGGACAGCGGGAGGGGGCTGGGGGGCAGGGACTTTTCGTGGTCGGCGGCGCTGATGATCGATCTGCTGCGGAACGAGGGGTTCAGGCACCCGTCGAAGGAGGAGTGGGGCAGGATGGCTGCCAAGTCGGGGAAGATGAGTTAAGCTGCATCCTCCCTTGGAGGTCCGAAGTAGCGATGCGTACGACGCCGATATCTCTCATAGGCTTCTCCGTAGAGACGTTCGAGAAGAGCCTCTTCGGGTGGCAAAGAGAGACGGGTGCTTACCAAAAAAACTAGTGCTAGGAATAGAACCATTGCTGAGCCGCAGACTAGCCCAAGTCCCACCAAGACAAGAGTCCAGCCAACGAGTTGTGGGTTCCGACTCCACCGGTAGATTCCCTCCGTCACCAAGCGCGTGTTGTCTAGAAAGTTCAGGCGTTTGAAAGACCAAAACGCGTACGCCGCGCTCAGGCTGAGCCCAGCCCCGACGCCCGTAAGCATCACCCCACCACCAAACGCTAGCGGCGCGGGAAGGCTGAAGTGCCATATCGACCTCACGGCAGCGAGCATCACGAGGCCGAAATGAATCGCATAGAAAGCCCATATCAGGGCCACTGTTGGAATGCTGGCGCGCAGGCGACTCCGATAGTCTCGCGCCAGGCGCTTCCCAATAACCGCACCCAACACGAGCAGTAACCCCAGCCCGGACGTAAAGATCCATCTATCGCTCATGACCAATCTCTCATCCACTCAAACCGCCGAACTAGGGCTTATCAGGATCCTCATAAGAACCTTATATCCGGACGTTCCATTTCCTGATAAGACTCCTCTTCAAACTCGCTGAAAGTCCCACCTAAAGTCAAGCGTTTTAAATCCATCTTTCCCAGATGGCTCTCTCTGGCCAGCGTCTGGTCCGACCCGCTGAAGTGTAGCCCTCTGTTCGAGCGTTGTCGACCCCGAGAACCGTGTTCTCATGCCGGCCATCCGTTGATCTCAACCGTGCCCAAGGCCGAAAACGGCCCTGTCAGATCGCCATCACTCGCTCCGAGACATACCTCCCTTGCTGAAGCGCCCTCCAGCAGCCTATCGGTGGTGCCACGACCGCCTCGCGTCAGGTCGGCACCAGCGCCAGGCGCTGGATGCGGGCCAGGATAGCAGCGAACAGCGCCCTGGGCACCGCGACTTCGGCAAGCTGGAAGATCACATAGCGTGAGTGCCGCACCACCTTCGCACCGATCTTGACCAGCTTCTCTCGCAACGTCGTCAGCGACCAGTGCCGGATGCTCTTCGGCAGCGCAAGCCGCCTCAGGAAGTTCGACAGGTTGTAGGCCAGCACAAACAGCTGCAGGCGGACCGCGTTGTCCTGGAACTCGCGACACGACAGCCGTGTCCACTTCGCCGCATTCTTGCCCTCCTTGATCCATTGCTCCGCCGTTCCGCGCTGGTTGTAGAAACCTACGACGTTCCTGGACCACCAGGTCAGGTTCGTCACGATGAAGCCTACCCGGGGGAACAGTTCGCCCAGACGCCATTCCACCTTGGCCACAACGCGCCGCGCTTTCTGCCAGCTTCCCGCCTGATAGCGGAAGCTGTGGTAGAAGACCTTCGGCTTGTGGGATGGCCGGCCAACGGGACGCCTCAGGAGATGATTCACCGCCTTGTGGAGGACTTTGTTGCCCGGCAGGCGGATCGCATACCCGTAGCCCTCACCCTCCACGTAGCGATACACCTCGGGATCAGCAAACGCGGCATCCGCACGGAAGAACTTCGAAATGCTCAGACCATCGTACCGCAATACAATCGGCGCCAGAAGCATCTTCCAGTCCCTGGCGCTGTGCGCGTTGCCTTCCCGAAGCATCGCAGCTTCTACGTCACCGAATTGGTTGAAACAGAAGAGTGGATGATAACACGTGCACCCGAAGTAGCCGTTATAGGCCGAGCCCTCCTGACTCCCATATGTCGGACTCTCGGAGCTGTCCATGTCCAGCACCAGGTGATTCAGACCGGTCCGTCTGTGCACCGCATCGACCCAGGCGCCGCACACAGATGACAGCGCCTCAAGATTCT
>CAZUUK010000038.1:0-14262 GCA_964622675.1 uncultured Planctomycetota bacterium
CGGGTCAAAGGTCCCTTCTATAAAGGCTTACTGTCTCCCGACTGTGTGAGGTCGTCAGGTGCCTCCACGCCCGGCCTAGCCTCTTGTCCCTGCGACCAAATCATCCCACGATCGTCCTCTTGACTTGCATCCCTGGACTCATGGCTGCGTTTCGAACGCCTATGGCCGTGCTCCAGTTGCGCCCCAGTCGTACTCCGTGTAAATCACGCGAACCTTGCTGCCGGCAAGGTACTGCCTATCTTCGTCGGAACAGTAACGTAAGATAAAATTCGCAAACGACCCGGCCGCATTTGCCAGGTCCGTGAGACTCGGTCGACCTGGGACAAGTTCGAGCGGCTTCTTGGCGTGAGTCACGCTGACAAATTGCCCTCCGTACCAAAGCCTCGGCCTGGGCTCTCCCCTGGCCTCGGCAGACAGAAACTCAGCAGTGCCAGGCGCGCCCAGAACGTCTTTGAAAGCCATCGAGAGGTATAAGACACCCTCGGGCTTCTCAAGCCGGAAATTGTCGGGGTTCGAGAAGAATTTCCGCAACTGATCCTCAAGCTGGTAATTGAGCCTGTCAGGGAGATAAGCCTCCGGACGCAATCGCGGCCCGCTTGCCACCGCATAGGAAAGGGCGAACGCAAGACGCGGGTCCTTACCGCGGATTAGAAGCCCTGTGCGGATCCTGTTTAGGGAATTCGCCCGACGCGCGGCGAGGAAGAGCTTCACGCGCCCACGGAGTCTCGAACCGCCCACATAGTGCATTTGGTAATCCTGGCGAAGTACATCTGTTTCGCCCTTGAGCGCCAGCCAAAGCGCATGAGCGTTGAACGTGTTGATCCAGAACGCCGCTTCCTCCACGTAGCTCATCTGTGCCACGTTGACCCGCGCGGCATCGCCTAAGTATGCTTCGAGTTCGGGGGCGCTCGCCCGCAACGCATCCCAGTCAACATGCTGCTCGCCTACGCACGTTCTCAGGACCCGGTCAAGCCCCGAATAGTCCAACGGCCCCTTCGGCTCGTAGACTGACCACCAGGCTGCGAGCAGCAGCCCGAGGCCCAAGAAAAGCGCCTGGACAGTATTCCCGACATGCCTACGCTTCATGGCCGCTCCCCGCTGGTGCGCCGGTTTCCCCGTGTAGAGATTGACCTGAGGCCCTTGGGTAAGTCTTGTGCCACAGGACCGCCAGTGCGCCGATCAGCGCCAGTACGATATAACTGTTATCCGTCGAGGTCCTCCAATAGACTGGTCCGACCTGCACCATACTTCGTAAAGCCAGATGCTCCGAAAGGAAGAATACCGCTCCGGAAAGGAACCCAAGGGCCAGTGAAGCCGCCATCATCTGCATCTCCGCGTCAACAACGGGCCGATGCCTGGCGATTCGGATCGCTTTCACAACCGCTACTGCCAGAAAGCAGACAAACGCAAGTAGCCCTGGCACCCCGCTAGCAACCAACACCTGAATGAAAGCATTGTGTTCGTCGGTGATCTGGGCTAGTGTTTCTTGCCCCGTCAAAATCTCGCCTGCAGCGAACCTCAATCCCCCCGGACCAACGCCGGTCAGAACATCCCCGGAAACCACCTTCAGTGCCCCCTTCCAAACGTGCCAACGCTGCATGAAGCTGCTGTGCATTTGAGGCGGAGGAGTCTCTCTGCCAGCCAGAGCCGCGCCGACTTGTCTCAACCCTACCCTGGCCTCCTGCAGCCGCGCTTCCACAGGACCCAGGATCACAAGTATCAGCACCAGCGCCGCTGCCCCGCTGCATACGACGTAGACTTGCTTCCGCCCATAATGCAGAAGCAATCCAACGAGCAGTACTCCACTGCCAATCAAGCCCGCCCTTGATCTTGTCAGAGCGACTGCCGCTATAAGCATAGCAAACACCAGACACCGCGCCGCCGTCGGCCACTTGCGCCTGCCAGTGGAAATCACCCATAGAACGACCGGCGCAAACACGAGAGTGTTCTGTGCCACCCTCCCGTACAGGAAGCCCCCGGCCCCGCCAATTCCATTCAACACATCTGCGGCATGCATCAACGAATTGATCACCCCTATCCCACAAGCAACTGTCATGACCGCCGAGACTATTATCAAGAACAATCGAAGCCGCCGACGGCTGCTCAGCAGATTCACCGTCAATAGGTAAGGTATCGCCGTCCAAAGTAGGAAAACTTTCGCAGTATCCCTGCTGGCGGCAGGAGCAATCGCAACACCGTCAAGCGAAGCGACAAATAACATCCCAACAAATGCGATGAACGCCCAGGATTGTAGACCACCCACCTCTATCCGCTCTCTCGCCAGAATTTTGCCTAGCCCAAGCCCCCCAATCGCGACGAAGAGCAGCGCCTTCATCGCAAAGTCGACACGCACAGCTCCAAATCCAAAAGACACCTCCGGCGGCACCATGCCGATAAAATACCAGGTCATAAGTGCCGAAAAGGCAAGCCAGTCACACCAATTCGCCCAGCGCTTCTCTCCAGTTCCACCCGACGGCATCTTTTCCCACTCCTGATTCGCAAGTCGCCCGCTCACCTGCACACCGCCTCCGCTCTGATCCAAGCTTTAATATTTGCTAACACTCACGTCTACCTTCTCATGAGTCGTGAACTTCCTCATATATCAGATCTAAGCCTGCTCACTTTCGGCAAAGCTACTACCCACCGTCCTCGGCGGCGTCTTGCCGCCCCACGTTCGAACCAGAGCTATTTTACACTCATCGGTAAGACTGTCAACTCCCATCTCTGCTCTGCATCCGGCCTTTTCCTCAAAACCCCTCACAATCATCAGCACACCCGAAATCCGTTTCTGGGCCGGGTTGTGATCGCTAACGCCGGAGATCCGTCGCGCAGCCGCCGTTACTTGCTCACGTGCACCCAAGGCTGTCGCCCCAAAGACAAGCGCTCCGCTCCTAACGGCACAAGCCGCCCTTCGCTCCGCAATCCTCACTACGCTACAGTCGTTTCGCCGCACACGCTAGGTGAAAGTAGGTGTTGGCGTCGGGGCCGGCCTCAATCGGGTGGTAAACGGGTTAACTTGTGGGCTATTCCCGGACTATGGATGTATACATATAGAGGCGGGTTAAATCTATCCATATGGCCTTGACATTGTCGCCGCAGGACGCGAAACTATAGGTGACACCTGTCTGCCTGCAATTAGGTAAGTGCTTATTAAGCGAACAGTGCTTTGCCCCGGATGGTGAAAACGTTGACATTTAGCCCGAGTTCTGCGCTGAACGCACTACGAGCGTCCAGGTATTGGAACCTTTGGCACCATGGAGAGGATTATGGAACCGCGAACGAAGCTGTCTCTTTCACGCAGTCAAAGGCTAATTCGGTGGGTTATAGGGCTTTTGCCCAGCCTTCAAAACCTGCGTCGAGAAATATGCACGGAGAGTTGTAGCTTGGGAGAGCTAATCACACCTGAGTTACTCTTAAGCGAGCTACCGTTCTCCATCCGCCGTTTCGCACAAGATCGATCCATTCCCCTCCTCTCCATAGCAACCCCGTCTGACATTACCCGACGTTCGGCCAATAGGCAAGGGCGGACGGTTGGCGGCAGGCTTCCCCCACCTCCTTACGCATCGCGGCGGGCCGAATCAACCCTCCCGATGGCGCTTGACATATCGTTCTCACGGGTCCCGAAATCGCCCCCTCCCGCCCCAAGAACGCAACGGACCAGATGCGAAACCCAGGGTCGCCGATGCTGAAGAACATCACCAGAATGCTTAGCCAACTGAGCTCCGGCTCCCGGCACCATGGCGTGGCCGCAGGTGAGATGCATCTGCCTCCTAGAGCCGCACTTTTATTACTCGCGAAGGCTCTATTGAGCAAGAGGGCCTTAAAAGTATTAAGTCTTTCGCTGAGCGCCTCATGCGCTCGGGCTATCACTGTTTTCCGAAGCTGGCATCTATTCCGCGGGGCTCACGCGAACTCACGGCTGCCCAAGCCGACCCTGGCGTTGACCTTCGATTGTGATTACCGGAGGGACACCTTGGCTCTGCCAACCTTGCTCAACCTCCTAGCATCACTCAGAGTAACGGCCACCTTCAGCTGCGTTGGACGTCTGGTAGAGATGGACCCCGAGCCATACCAACAGATTATCCAGCAGGGGCATGAAATACTGAATCACTCTTATACCCATCCGTTCAACCCCATCTTGAGTCCCAACCGGCGCTTTGACCGCTTGCCCGAAGAAGAAATGAGACAAGAGATCGTACAGGCTCAAACGGCTATCCGTAAGGTCACCGGTTTCGAGCCCACGGGCTTCCGCAGCCCGCATTTCTTAGACACCGTTCGAGAATTCCGTATTCTCGCCCAACTTGGATTCCGCTACTGTAGCTCCGTCGCGACCTCTCAGTGCACCAGTGGAGCACCATATCTCATCGCCCATCATAGTCCGCTTGGGGGGTTATCCTATTGCACTGCTTGGAAAGGTGATGGCTATGACCTCCTGATGATTCCGTTGGATGTTTGCCCCGAGCACTCGGACGAGCCGTTCTCCACTTATCACACGATCCGCCGTATCGAGGACACGGAAAGTGGTGTCTGCGGCGTCCATCAATCTCTCGACTGTTTTCTGGAGCTTTGGTCAGAGCTGCTCGAACTGGCCGAGTCCAAGAGGTTTCTATGTGTTTACTTCGATCCTCTAGACATAACAAGAGATGAGGAAACCATGGCGGCTTTCGAGCATGCATTCTCCGCCGCCTTGGTACGAGGGTGGCAATACGTATCCATGGAGGAGGCCGCCCGAATTTGGCGGCAAGTCCTTCAGGCTGGACGTTAAACATGATCAAAGTGCTTCACGTTGTAAACTATGGTTTGCCCTATGTCGACGGCTACGCAATGCGCAGCCACTATGTCGCCAAGTTCCAGAAAATGTGTCTCCCCCTCTGCCCGGTCGTATTCTGCTCGCCGTTCCGCGGGTATGCCACGCATAGAGAAGTGGAAGACATTAAGTCCGGGGATATCCCGGGCGAAGTGCGCTATGTCCGCTCGAATTACAAGGTTCCGCTCTTACGAAGAGATCGTATTACCCGCCGCTTGGCTTCAGTGAGCACCGAGTGGAGATTGTGGTATTTGCTAGGTCGGGTTCTGAAGGACGAGAGGCCGGATGTTGTGCACGCGCACCACCCTTTCCATATAGGCCTGGCTGCTTGGATGCAAGCTAAGCAATCATCGTTGCCGTTCGTATATGAACTTAGGTGCTTCAACGAGGAGTACTGGATGCCAGAGTTCGGCTGGAGGTTCGTGCTTTCGCATCGCCTGCGCCGAATGGGCGAGACGACTGCACTGAAGCTGGCCGATGCGGTGGTAACCATCGGCTCGCGGCTCCAAAGTGAGATAATCGCCCGCGGCGTAGACCCCGAACGGATTTTCGTTATTCCCAATGGCGTTGATACAAGGGAGTTCCAGCCGTGCGGCAAGGATGCGGCCTTGCGTGACCGGTACGGACTTCAGGGCAAAACCGTCGTCGGCTACATCGGCACCCTAAGTGAACCTGAAGGGCTGGATTTGGTGATCCGCGCGATGGGGGTCCTGAGGAAGTCACACCCCAACCTTAGGTGTCTCCTGGTCGGCGGCGGAGCATACCTTCTTAATCTCATCCAGGCGCGCAGGGAGTTCGGAGTACGAGACAGGGTGATTTTCACAGGCTTCGCCTCACGAACTCAGTTGCGTTCCTACTATTCCCTGATCGATGTCTTCGTGATGCCCAGGCGCTCCTACAGAGTGAACGAGATCACGCCTCCTCTGAAGCCTCTTGAGGCAATGGCCATGAAGATTCCGGTATTGGCAAGCCGTGTCGGAGGACTAAAGGAACTAATTCCCGAAGATAAGGCTGGCCTCTTCTTCCAACCCGGAAACCTTGATGATCTGGCAGCCAAGCTTGCACTCCTGGCTGACCGACCAGAGTTGCGGGACAGATTGGCTCACGAGGGGCGGAAATATGTCGAGCAATGCCGCGACTGGCGCGGCCTGATCAACTCATACGAGGAAGTGTACGAGTCGGCCAAGGAAAACAAAATGCGAAGGCGTCAAAGGAATGGATAAATCTATATCTGCCCAGACCAAGCTCATAATCCGACCGGCAAGCTACAGACAGATCAAACACCAACTCCTTTCTCTCGTCCAATATATCAACGAGGACACCTTCCCGGGTTTAGAGGACTATCACGCCCGGCCGATCACGCCCGAACATGTGCGCGATTACTTGCGCGATGGATTGAGACGCCTGGCTGACGTCGTCGCCACCGTCCAGTCACTTACGCGGGAGGGTGACGCAGTGGCCGACATCGGGATTTCCTACGGGTTCTATAGCATCGTGCTCAAAGAATCTTTGGGGGTCAAGGTATGGGGGACAGAGGTTCAGGAAAACATTTCTACCTACTGCGCGTTGTGCGGAAGGTTCGGGATTGCAGTCAGGCCCTTCAACCTGGTGACGGGCTTGCCGCCTTTCCCCGAGGGCCAGATGAACGGGGTGATTCTTTCCGAGGTTATAGAGCACTTGCGAGCCGATCCCGTCGTAGCGATATGCAAATGTGCTTGCTTGCTCAAGCCAGGCGGCTGGGTACTACTGGCCACTCCAAATGTCGCGCGGTTGGCGAACGTGCTGCGGCTATTGCTCTGCCGCAATATCTATGAGAGTTTTGGGACCCCGCGCGAAACTCCCCAACCCCCGGTTAGCAGCCAGTTCGACTACCGGGCGCACGTGCGCGAATATACAGTTCGCGAAGTCCTCGACCTCATCCGGCGTGCGGGCTTGAGGCTGGAGTGGGTAAGAACCAAGAACCTCCGCCGACCGTTGCTCACCACGTGCAAGTTGCCTGATACCCCAATACGCCGTCTTATGAACTCTCTGGTTCACCTAGGGGCCACACCCCTGAAGCCTTACAGAGACACGATAATTGCTGTCGCCCGTCGCGACACGTCTTGGTCACCGCCGATCTGGGCACGCAAGCGGGTTGGGCAGCTCAAGACCAAGGAGGTGGAAGAGCTATGATCATCGATTTTCACGCACATGTGGGAAAGGGGATGGAAGGCAGCACAGACCTGCTTCAAACTAACATAGCTCCGTCATGTGTCATCGATTGCGCCAAAGAGGCCGGCATCGACAAGACAGTGGTATTTCCCGTGACCTATACAGCCCACAGGTATGACGAAGCCAACGAGGAAATCGCGCACGCGGTCGAGGAGAACCCACGGTCGCTAATCGGCTTCGCGCGCATAGCCATGACCAATGACGCCGTCAAATTGCTCACCCGGGCTGTGGAAGAGCTGTCATTGAGGGGCCTCAAGCTGCATTATGCGTGCGACGGATTCTCAATCAGAACTCGAAGGCTTCACGAGGTCCTTGATGCTGCCGGTGAGTTGGGGATTCCGGTTATCTTTCACAGCATTGGCATCGTGCCGCAACTCATCAAGCTCGCGCACCGACATACGCAAACGGCGATCGTATTCGGGCATATGGGGGGCCTCTGGAATTGCGAAGCCATTCGCCTATGCATACACGCAGCGCGGGAGCTGCCAAACGTTTACCTGGAAACGTCAGGAATGTTGGTGTCATGGCTGTTAGATGAAGCGGCAATCACCGTGCCGCACAAGGTGCTCTTCGGCAGCGATTCACCGGCTTTGCACCCCTCGGTCGAGCTGATGAAAGTCCGCTGTCTGCACCTCGATCCTGAGCGCGAGCGGCAGATTCTGGCTGATAATGCCGTGAGACTGCTATCGCTGACAAGCCAATCACCTTCCCAACCGACAGACCTACAGGAGCAAAAGCAGCCGTGAAAAGGGTTCTTATGATAACACGCCACTCGTCCTGGCAAGGTGGCTCGATGCACTACCGGAGCGCGAAGCTATGTTCTTACTTGCCCGAATATGGATGGAAGGTCGCGCTCGCCGACGCCTACGGGGTCAGATACGTACGACGTGAGTCCTTCGAAGAGTCGGGGCGCGCTTCCGACATGGAGACGGTCAGGGGTGCTCTGCGGGGAGAGCGCGGTGAGCTAGCCGCTGATAGGTATGCCACCCGTGTGGAACGATTGTTCCATTTCAAGAAAAGCCTTCTCCGCAAATTCCTGTTGCTGCCCACAGGTTCTTCCTGGGCCTTCCACACGACACAGTGGGCTACAACTTTCGTGTTAAGAGAGCAGTTCGACGCTATCTACAGTCTGTCCCCGCCGCCTGCAGCGCATTGGGTTGCACGGTTTCTGAAAAAGCTCACCGGGAGGCCGTGGGTTGCTGACTTCAAAGACCCCTGGACATTGGCGCCATGGTTTCATCCGCCTACCCCGCTGCACAGGTTTTTAGCACGTCGCCTGGAGCAGAGCATACTGAATACTGCGGACGCCGTCGTGTCGAACACGGAAAGAGCGCGTGAAGGGTTTCTGTCTCTGTGCCGAGGCAAAAACAAGTTCCGCAAGATCCGGCCCATCACCAACGGAGTGGATGAAAGCGACCTAGCACAAGTTCCGGAAGACAAAGCTGACGTGTTTGTAATCGTATACGCAGGCTCGATCTATCCGGGGAGGAGCCCCGAGCCTTTTCTCGCGGCCCTCACCGATGCTGCGAACGCTGAACCCAGACTGCGAGAAGAGAGCCGGGTGATATTCTGCGGTCTGTGCGATCCAACCGTTGATATTGGAGCAATTGCGCGAGACCTGAACATAGGCGACATGATTTACGTCCTTGGCCCGCTGTCGCACGCGGCTAGCCTATATCTGATGAAATCCGCAAACGTGTTGCTGCTCCTCAACATCGTCGGCCGCGGCTCTGATTGCATAGTGCCACTGAAGACCTACGAGTACATGGCCCTGCGGAAGCCCATTCTCTGCCTGACGCATAAGGGAGCTTTGTGGGATCTCCTTGAAGATTACCATTCGTCACGGCTGGCTCAACCCGAGGACCGCCTCGCCATCAGCGCCGCTATTCACCAGGCATGGAGGGACTGGGCAAGCGGGAAAGACACGCCCGCGCAGCCGCTGTCGGCCAAGTACAGTTTCCGCTCTATCGCAAACCAGGTCGCAGTGCTGCTCGACGAGGTGTGCTTTCGCAAGTGATCTCTGCACCAAGGCGGACCTCCACCACTGCGACCGGTAAACGTCAAAGATTTTGAAAGATAACGAACCTGAACCGGAGGCGAAGCTGCCAAGACAATGCGTCCACTCACGGTGCTTGCTCTGCATGACGCAAGCGCATCGGAGATTTAGTCAAATTAAAAGGGTCCTATTCTAATGTCGACGAAGAAAGGGTCAGTTTCGGCTATCCAATCCGAGGGGCGAAGCGAGCCGTTTGTATCCGTTATTGTTCCAGCGCATGCTGCTACTCCCTCCCTGGTGAAGTGCCTGCGGGCGGTCCGTCGTCAGTCGTTCCCCCGTTCTCGGTATGAGGTTATCGTCGTGGACGACGGATGTGGCGAAGTTTCACGTATTGTAGGGCCTGGCGTAACCGTGCTGGCGCAAGCGCACAGTGGCCCGGCGGCCGCAAGGAACCTTGGAGTGCGACATGCAAGAGGCGACATTGTGCTCTTTACCGACAGTGACTGCGAGCCATCGGAAGACTGGATTGAACAAATGACAGCGGCATTTGCAGATGCCAACGTTATCGGCGTCAAGGGGGCATACCGCACGAAACAGAAATCCCTCGTAGCACGATTCGTTCAGTCGGAATACGACGAGAGGTATGCGCGCATGTTCAAGCGCTCCAACATCGACTTTATCGACACCTACTCCGCCGGATACCGAAGGGATACGCTCCTGCACGCCGGCGCATTCGATCCAGTCTACCCGACGGCGTCTGTAGAGGACCAGGATCTGTCCTTTCGCCTCTCGAAGCTGGGACACCGTATGGTTTTCAACCCTCGCGCCGTAGTTTACCACCTCCACCCTTCTAGCCTCTGGGCGTACTTCAGGAGGAAATTCAAGATAGGCTTCTGGAAGGTCGTGGTGTTGAGCAGGTTCCCTGGCAAGGCACTGCAGGATGCTCACACTCCACATGCCCTCAAGGCTCAAGTAGTCTTACTATGGGCGGCTTTGATCCTGGCTTTCGTTGGCGCGTGGCGTCGTCCAGCTTGGCTGATCATGTGGAGCCTGTGCGGGGCATTCCTGGTTACGACGCTCCCTTTGACAGTGCGGGCCTGGCGATGCCGGAAGATGGCAGTGGCCGTTTATCCCTTTTTGCTAAGCACCCGCGCTCTTGCGCTCGGATTAGGGCTTGGGGTTGGTGTGGTTGTCCATGCGGGCAGGCTCCTTAGAAAATCACCGCGCGGATTTACCTTTGCCGCTCATGAAACCGGTTTGAGAACAGTGGTTAAGCCAGACGCGCAGGACAAAAGCTCCGGCGCCGCTCGTAGTTCCGGGAACTCGCGCTAGATTCCAGTTCCTCGCATCAAGAGAGGAGGAATTTGCGGTCCACATGGCCAGAGCCACCGATATCCTACGTTCGGAATCGCTTCAGAAATAGTACAGCCCCATATCTTTCGACAGTGAAGCCACTGAGCTGAAGGATTGCCACAGGTGAGAAAGCCCCTCAAAGCGGTAACATACGTGCTGCCATACATACACATCGAGTTGCTGGGAGTTGTCTGCGCGCTGATAGCGGCGGGGGCTACCATGGCCAGCCCCTGGACCCTGAAGCTTCTAGCGGACCGCGTGATGGTTAACAGAGAAATGCATATGCTGGCGCCGTTACTTGGTGTGTTCGGCGGTATCGTCGTGTCGGTTTCCCTCTTTCCGATCGCACGCAACTACTTGTTCACCGTTGCCGCGGAACGGGCTGCCTTTGATATTCGAACCCAGCTCTTCAGCCATGTGCAGCAACAGGAGCTTTCATATTTTCACTCGAAGAGGACAGGGCGGCTAATGTCGGTCATACAGAGCGATGTACCAGTCATGCAAGAGCTTTACAGCACCATCCTCCCTGACAGCATGGTGATCACCATGCAATATGTTGCCAGTATCGGTGTCATAGCTCATATCGATCCTCAGCTCGCATTGCTGGGACTTATCTGTTCGCCCTTCTTCGCAATCATTCCTGCCAGATTTTCGAGGGCGATACGCGCGGCTTCCCGGCGCGTCCAAGAGAGAATAGCAGACGCGTCCGAGAAGCTCGAGGAATCGATCTCAGGGACTCGTGAAATAATAGCCTACACTCTCCAGCAACGAGAGCTATCCGAAATGCGATTTATATGCGGCAGACTGCTCCACGACAATATACGGAGGAGGCTCCTCACCAGTGCCATGACGGGGCTATGTTTGATGGTGAGTTGGGTACCCTTACTGATCCTGTACGGGATCGGCGCGACGAGGGTTGCGCACGGTCAACTTTCCATCGGCAGCTTCTTCGCCCTCTGCGGTTACTTCGGCTTCCTATTTCCTCCCGTCCAAAGGGGCGTGGGGCTCGCCGGGCAATTGATGAACGCGCTCGGCGCCGCAGATCGTGTTCTAGACGTTCTTGCCGAACAAGTTGGCCCACATCAGCTCCCTGATGCCCGCCCTCTGAAGACAGTTAAGGGAGCGGTCAAGTTTGAGAACGTATTTTTTGCCTACCGCGAACCCCTGTGGATTCTCAAGGATGTCAACCTCGAAGTCGAGCCGGGGACTATTGTTGCTCTAGTTGGTCCTAGCGGGGCTGGCAAAAGCACCCTGGCGAGCTTGATCCCCCGGTTTCACGCTGCCACTTCTGGGCGTGTTATGATTGATGGGCAAGACGTCAGGCGAATCGAGGCGGAGTCACTCCGTCGAGCGATTGCCATCGTCTTCCAAGATCCGTTCCTTTTTGCGACATCCGTCAGAGAGAACATACGAATGAGCGACCTCAGCGCAACAGATCACGAGGTAGAGCGGGCGGCCAGAATAGCGAACGCGCACGAATTTATCGTCGATTTGCCTGAGGGCTACCGGACACACATTGGAGAGAGGGGAGTAAAGCTCTCAGGCGGCGAGAAGCAACGTATAGCGGTCGCGCGAGCCGTTCTACGGGACCCGCGCATTCTTATACTGGATGAAGCCACATCCTCTCTCGATGCAGAATCAGAACGCCTGCTTCGCGAAGCACTCGATAAGCTAATGCAAGCTCGCACCACATTTGTGATCGCTCACCGGTTGTCAACCGTTCTCAAGGCCGACCTCATCGTCGTCTTAGCGCATGGAAGGATTGTGGAGAAGGGCACCCACTCCGACCTATTGAGGCACGGCGAGGTCTATCCCCGACTCTACGCGGCCCAATTGGCGTCCACCTAGCCCCTCGTCGCTCTGACGAGTGAATCATCTCAACATTCCCAGACAAGCGGCTCCCAACTCAGGTCAACCCCACGCCAGGAATGAATGATGACGCGTCTGCAAGGCCGCAGCCTCGCGCGGCTGGCGTTCAGCACGCGCACCGCAACTCGCGTAGGTCTCGCCAGAGCACCCCCTTGCTTCACCTCAATGGCTCTGCAAATCAATAGCCCCGGCGACACAGGCTAGCGCGACACCCAATGTCTCACAGGTGTAAGGGCGGCCTGATACACCCGGGCCTACCTGCTAAAAATAAAAGCCGGGAGTTGCTCACTGAATGGATAAATCGGTGCCCCTCTGCCCCCGAAGCCGCTTTTACTTTTGCATCCGTATCTAATTATCTACACCTAGATATATTGACTAGATGTGCTACCGGTTATAACTCTCAGCCGTCTATTGACAATCTTCCGACGTTAAGTCATATTAGTCTCTGGATCCGCCGTGCTCGTGCAGCCCCTGGAAGGCGGCGCAGCCGGTGCACGGAACAGCCAGCTACTAGAGGTCCCTGGACGACCATGCCAGTGGAACGTGGCAAAATGCAAATATGCGTCGTGGGACTTGGACACGTGGGACTGCCCACCGCCGTGCTCTTTGCATCCAATGGGCTCTCAGTCCATGGCTGGGATACTGACCCCGTTGTGGCAGGAAACCTGCGGCAAGGAAAGCTCCATCCACCTGAACAACATCTGGACGCACTATTGCAAAGAACGACGGCAGTGGGGAACTTACGTATCTTATCAAGGCTTGAGGCCGCTGATGTTTTCGTCATTGCCGTACCAACCCCCACCGCCCCCGACAGGACCGCGAACCTCACCGCTCTAAAGCAAGCGGTATCTGAGATTCTGCCTCACTTACGTCGCGGCGCCCTGGTGTCCGTTGAATCCACTGTGCCATGTGGCACTTGCGAGAGTGTAATAGCACCCTTACTGGAAACGTCAGGCCTGCTGGTTGGCCGCGAGTTACACCTGGCGTATGTTCCTGAACGGGCATTCCCGGGCAACTTCCTCGCCGAGCTGAGCCGAAACACGCGCATCATCGGAGCCGACGAGCCCGCCGCTCAGGAGGCGGCGGTGTCTCTTTATAGCCACATAGTTGAGGGCGATATTCGCGTCACCGATCTTAGAACAGCCGAATTCGTTAAACTCGTCGAGAACGCCTCCCGTGATGTTAACATAGCACTCGCAAACGAACTTTCGCTTATCGCGAGAAAGGCTCGCGTGAACATCTGGGACGCAATATCACTGGCAAACGAACATCCCCGCGTTCAATTGCTGCGCCCCGGACCTGGGGTTGGAGGTCACTGTATCCCCGTGGATCCCTGGTTCCTTCTGCAGGAAGGAGCGGTGCAACACAGCCTCATCCTATCAGCACGGCTCCTGAACGAAAGCATGCCCACAAAGGTTCTGCAATTCGCCACACAGCAGCTCGGCGGCAGACAATGCGTCCTGGGAGTTCTCGGGGTTACCTACAAGGAAAACGTTGAGGACCTCCGGAACAGCCCTGCCCTTCGGGTTGTGGGATTACTCCGACGGGCGGGTCATCAAGTGCGCGTCCATGACCCGCGTGCCTCTGCGCTTGCCCTCCACGAGTACGCTTGCGATCCAGTGGACCTGCATACGTGCACCTCTGATGCAGATGCCATGCTGGTCCTCGTCGGTCACGATGAGTTCAAGCGCCTCGATCCCCTTGCCCTGCGCAGCAACATGCGGGGGCACATAGTTATTGACGTAGTAAACTGCCTGGATCACGCGCGATGGCGGAGGGCCGGATTCGATGTGAGGCTCTTCGGGCAAGAGGACCTGCCGCAAGGCCAATCTGCAATCCTCCCGCTTTCCGCTCGATGACCAGACGGACAGCTCTCACCGCCCCGGATAAGCGATGGCCGAAGCCTCCCGCGAGGAATTCAAACATGCTGTCTTCATCGAAGAGAGCCATCAGATATTGAGCAATGAAAGACGAAGCCTCCTTGGCGGCCAGTCAGTCATGGACATCACCTTCAGAGAAATAAGAG
>CAZUUK010000038.1:14362-28921 GCA_964622675.1 uncultured Planctomycetota bacterium
CGAAGCCTCCTTGGCGGCCAGTCAGTCATGGACATCACCTTCAGAGAAATAAGAGAGTTCGGCGAATGCCTTGTCCTATTCGACCAGCGCCCGAGCCAGATCAGCCTTCCTGCGCTTGGCAATACGTACACGACGATCTGCATGAATCTCAAACATGCCGAGGACGTCAACACCATGGCTCAAGCCATGTTTCTTGAAGGTGAAGAAAAGGGCCTGCTTGGCTCACTCAACGTTGGCGAGGCGGTGGTGAAAGTGCAAGGAAGGATTCCGAGGCCGTTCCTTGTCCAGATTCCAGAGTTTCAGATCAGGAAAGGCGTTGTCACCGACGATGATGTGAAACAACGGATGACTGGTGTGATTGCTTCCTTCGTGCCGCTATCCGGCTCAGGAACGTCCGCCTTCCTACCGGAGCAGGGCCCCCCCACCTTAGCCGACGAGGAAAGCGCTCTCTCTGACCTCGAACTCGCCTTCCTCGTCGACGTGAAAACCTATCCAGAAAGCGGAGTTGCCCATAGATACAGACGCCTTGGAATAAGCGTAAGACAAGGCCAGAAGCTCAAGTCCAGGCTTATGTCCTCTGGTCTAGTTGTAGAGAGCCAGGAACTGACCAAGACCGGCAGGCTCAACAGAATCCGGTTAACCGAAAAAGGGGAATGTATGCCATCCCAAACCTAGTCGCATCATCCGCGCCGGGGCGAAGATTTCACTTGCCGCCGTCGAAGAGGGTATAATCAGCATCGGCTGCATTGAACCGAAGTAACCAGATGCATGACATGCCGCTGAACAAAGCTTCCTCTCTGCTATCTTCCTACTTCGGCTACGAAGTCAGGATTGAGGACGCTACACCTCTAGTGCAATGGGCTAACACGACTGCATACCGGCTTAAGCTTCAGCACCCCAGGCAGAATGGCTCATGTCCGGACACGGCCATCATGAAGGGACCGTACGAAGGCTACGATGCTTCGTACCTCGCGATGTGGCGACCGGCCTGGCGTCTCGCCCAAGACTACGTGAACTTGCGGTTCTTCCATGAGGTCGGCGCAGGGCAATACGTGCCAACACTCTATGCATACGACCCGCAAGCGGGCTTCATACTCATGCAGGATCTGGGCGAGATGGATCTCCACAAGTTCCTTACGGATCCTACATCAAGCAATGCTTGGAACACCATCGTCGGAGTTGCACAGGCGCTTGGCCACCTACACGGCGTTGCTCTACCGCACGCCTTCGAATTCCCGCCCTTGGCATTGTCCCTTGTACCGGGCTTCGAGCCTGTATTTCGAGCTCAGGCGCTCACCGAAGAAGAGAACTACGAGAATCTCCTCGTCATCGATCGTCACTTCGGTGGAAGCAATTCGCCTGACCCAGTTCATGAGTACGCGGAGTTCACGCAACGGTTCAGCGAGAGGAATCGATTCTTCGGCCACGTCGCAGGTGACCTCTGGCACCAACATGTCATCTTGTCAAAATCAAACCCCTGCTTTGTTGACTTCCACTGCGGCGGACCTGACATTGTCCTCATGGATCTCTTCAGACTGCTGGAAGGTTCGCCTTCGGCAATGAAGAGGCAAATGCCAGAGCAACTCATCAAGACAGCCAAAGCAGCATATCTTGATGCTCTCGCCGAAGGCGCCGGGTGGGATTCGGACAGAGGACTTGGTGACGACTTCGAGCTCATTTACGCCTGTACCGCGATCCGCCAGTACTTCTGCGGTTCCTCCCGCCTATGGATTCACCTGAGGCGAGACGAGCCCGAGACCTGGGGACGCATACGCGGCGCCATGCAGGAAGCGACGAGATTACTGCAAGAACACTTACCCGAACTCCCCTCCCTGATGGACCTCGCCTTTAAGGTCAATCGCTGGTTTGAAGAGAACAGGCCTCCTGCCAAGGCAAAGAGAGAACGATACCCCGCGCTCAGTCATCCCAAGACAAAGGGGCCGCAAACGCGCCCAGAACAAGGCCATTAGCCAACCACTCCGCCAGCGGCCTGACCAGGAATCCCGCGACATAATCGTCAACGCCACGCACACGTCACGAGATTCGGTTCACCGAAGAACGCGAACGACTACTGCATCAGGTGGAGATTTCGCCCCCAGAAGGCCAGGGATGAGCGCTCGCAGTTCCGCAGTCTTTTTCTTCCCTCACCTGAAGAGCGCTTCCCAGAACGGCTGAAAACGCGTCAGAACTGGAATCTATTCTCAAGGATGAAGCACTCAAGTCATGATATCCATTTCCACGCCGTCATTGCTGTATATCTCACGGGCTACCCTCATCCGCCTGCTCTCCTGAAAGCTCAAGCGGCGTGCCGCTGGCACACGTGACAGACGTGCCGTTGGACAGAACCACCCTGTAAATGTAGGCCTTCTGCCCGCGCCCCAGTTCCTTCACTTCGATCAGTTCTGCCTTTCCCTGAGCCATGAGGTCCTGGATTTCCTGATTCATTTCTTGCGCTTTCTCGTCGGTGAAGTCCGGATCATTGGTCCTTACGACAAGCGTTGTTGCGCGGATGACCTCCCGCCCGTCCGGCAGTACCTCTTCCACGTGCTCCTCCTGGAAGATAAACTTTTTGGAGACCTTATGTGCGCCCCAAGCGGTTGCCGCCACTACGAGCAAGGCACAAGCGGCCCAGGTGAACTTTTTCTTCCACGTCCAGATCATTCTGGGGATGGCTGAGCCCTCCTTACCGATCTCGCTCATGAGATCAGACTTTAGGCGTGCCCGATGGCTGCCTTCAACGAGCCTCGGGACGGGTGTATCGGCGAGAGCTTTTTCAACATCATCGTGGTGCTTCATGGCGTCTCCCTCCTACGTGTGTGCTCGATCATAATTCATTAGATGGCCATCCCCTCTCACCTTCAATAATGCCAATGTCATCAAAAAGTTGCACCTCGTTCTCATATGAGGCGTTTGAGCCGCTTCAACCCGCGGTGGATCAGTGATTTCACCGTGCCAATTCTCTTTCCAAGCGCTTTCCCGATGTCGGAGTAGCTGAGGTCTTCAAAGTATCTGAGAACGAGAACCGTCTGATACCGTTCCGGGAGGGCGGCAAGGGATTGATGGAGGCGAGAATATTGTTGCATCTTCTCCTCATGTTCCTCCTTGGTTTCGATCTCGCTTGCAGAGAAATAAATGCGCTGTAATTCTTCTTGCCAACGAGGGGCCTGTTCGGCCGCTCGACGTCTCCGTTGGGAGCGACGGTGCGTCTTGATTTCATTCGTTGCTATGCGGTAGAGCCAAGCACGGAATGGTGCCCTGCGCCGATATCCGGGAAGGCCACGCAGAGCCCTGAAGAATGTGTTAGACGTCAGCGCCTCCGCAACGTCAACATTCAGTGTGCGACCGTAGATGTAGTTGAGGATTCGAGTGTAGTTCGCCTCGTAGAGCCGGCCGAACGCCTGCGGATCGCTCCTGGCCTGCTCAATCAACTCGCGTTCGGCACCAGTTTCGCCCGAATTTCCGGCTTCGTAACTGAGAATCGTGCGGTCTGCCGATCTTCTGCCGGTGGCCCCTCTCATGCGGTCTCCCTTGATGGCACGGCGAAGAGACAACATCCATCCTTATAGTGCAATGCCGGAAGCCAAGGAAGGTTGCATCCAATTCTTACGATTTCTTCGGGGGCCGCAAGAGCACTTAACGCGACGAATCCAAGCATCATGTAATCCCGTTGTACAAATCCAACGAGAAAAGTGTATGGTTCGGCCGTGTCGGGCTCGCGCGGCTCTCTTGAGCGGTTAGCAAGGTGAATCTACAAGTGAGGGAATCACGGCGACACGTCAGGGTATCCGGTGTGTGCTGATTAGATGGGTTTTGGCCCGCGCGGCCCTGGTGGAGTCTGCGCTATCGCTCGCTCCGCCATGTCCACAGGAGGAGACAGCGGGGGGAGGGGGAGGAGACGGGGGAGTCACGGAGGGACCTCCTGTCGCGCCCGCCGGAATCGGCTCACCTTGACCATTCGGCGGGACTGCCTGGAATCGTCGCTCGTGCGGTCATTCAACGCCGCCCGTTCGAGTGCCAGCGGAACCTGGTATAATTACGCATCGCAAATTACAGCATCAGAGAGTACAGAAGATCCGCTGCAGTCTGACGTTTCGATAACACGATATCGTGATCCGCCTTCTTCAGTAATCGCGATTGCGCGTAACAGAGGGAAGCCGAATTCGTGGGGTTTGCTTCACACCGGATCCTGATGAACCTGTTGACCATCGGGTCGGAATGGGGATATTTTCTTATACGGTATCAATTCTCAAGGTGTTAGGGTGACCGGAGAACTCTCGCGAAGAAAGGACACCAACATGAGCAAGCCGAACATCCTCTACATCCACACCCACGACACGGGCAGATACATTCAACCTTACGGCCACGCTATCCCCACGCCAAACCTTCAACGCCTTGCCGAAGAGGGGGTTCTTTTCCGCGAGGCTTTCTGCGTTACGCCCTCCTGTTCTCCGAGCCGCGCCTGCCTGCTGACAGGACAATACCACCACAATAACGGGATGTTCGGACTATCCCATGTTGTGCCTGAACTTGTGGACATCGGCGGATTTTCCCTGAACGAACCGCGGCATCACATCCTGTATACGCTTCGCGGCGCCGGCTACCATACTGTACTGACCGGCGTGGAGCACATCGTCGCCCTCAGCGACGAAGCCCAACGAAGCATCGGCTACGACCAATTCATCGGAAATCGATCCAATGGAGAGGAGTCTGCCGCGCAGTTCCTTGAAAATGCCCCACGCCAGCCCTTTTTCCTCTCGGTGGGCTTCAACGAGACCCACCGGGATTTCAAACAGCCCGGACCCGACGAAAACCCCAACTATTGCCTGCCGGCAGCCACGCTTCCCGACACCGCCGAAATGCGCAGAGACATGGCAGCATTCAAGGCCAGCGCGCGCATCGTTGATGCGAAAATGGGCAAGGTATTCGACGCGCTGAGACGTAACGGCCTCTACGAAAACACCCTTATTATTGCCACAACCGACCACGGTTCCCCGTTCCCGCGAATGAAGGGGAATCTGACCGACAGCGGCACGGGAGTGTTTCTCATCATGAGAGGGCCAGGCGGATTCGAGGGGGGCAGGGTCGTTGACAGCCTTGTCTCTCAAATCGACCTCTTTCCCACCATCTGCGATTTGCTCGGCGTCGAACATCCCGACTGGCTGCAAGGCGAATCGTTGATGCCGCTCATCCGCGAGGAGACCGATGAGGTCCGCGATGCGATCTTCACCGAGCTGACTTATCATCGAGTCTACGAGCCGCTGCGCTGTATTCGCACAGAACGCTGGAAGTACGTCCGGCGTTTCGACTTCACGGCCCGGGGGCCCGATAACTCCGACCCAAGATCTCCAGGCGGTCATCTTTGGGTCAATCACGGCTGGTACGACATGAAACCGCAGGAAGAAGCGCTGTACGACCTCATCTTCGACCCGCACGAAATGAATAATCTCATGGGGCAGCCTCGCGTGGAAAAGATTCACAAACGTATGCGCGCACGCCTCGAGCAATGGATGCAGGAAACCGATGACCCGCTGCTTGAAGGCCCCATCCCCGGCCCCGACGGCACACGAATTCGCGATAGAGACCGGCCGCCAGGCTCTTGACGGCTCCGAATCGGACTTGCGGACCTACTCCAGCTCCCGTTGCCGGCTTCGGGCGAGTTTACTATAATTCCGTTACCTGCGAACTTCCGGCGCGGCAGATAGGAACGAGGGAAAGGTGGCTCCCAGCTTGATCTCAGAATATTCTCGACGGCGGCCGACGCATTTCCTCATAACTGATCCTACGGGCCAAGTCGGAGGTAATTCATGAAGGTTGTTCGAATAGAGACCGCTTATCTTAAGCCCAATGTCCTTGTTCGCATCCGCACGGACGAGGGGATTGACGGCATTGGCGAATGCAGCCCGATGAAAAGCCCCGTAGTCCTCGCGCATCTGAGGCATGCGCTTATACCGCTCGTCCTTGGGCGCGATCCCTTCGACGTTCACGCAATAGTGGAGGATATGTTCACACGTCTGTACAAGCTGGCGGGACAGGGGCTGGCGATGGCGGCAAGCGGCATCGAGATCGCTCTCTGGGACGTTATTGGCAATAAGCTCGGCGTGCCTATCTACAAGCTTCTGGGCGGCGCATGCCGGAAGAAAATCAAGATGTACGCTTCGAGCATGCGGCGCGATATCTCGCCCGAGGAAGAAGCCTCGCGCATGAAAGACCTCGTGGACAAGTACGGCTTTACGGCGGTGAAGGTACGGATTGGCAGCCGCTACGGGTTCGACCGTGACGAGGTGCCGGGCCGCTCCGAGGCAGTGGTAAAAGAAGTCCGCAGCGCCCTCGGCGACGACGTGGACATCATGGTGGACGCAAATAGCTGCTACAGTGCCCCCCGCGCCATACAAATAGGCAGGAGTCTGGAGCGCTACAACATCTTTCATTTCGAGGAGCCCTGCCCATTCCTGGACCTGGACTCTACGGCCAAAGTCGCCCGCGCCCTTGACGTGCCAGTCGCCGGCGGCGAGCAGGATTGGGACCTTTTTAGATTCAGAGAAATGCTTGCCAGAGAGGCAGTTGACATCGTTCAGCCCGATCCCATCAAGGCCGGCGGTCTCTCTGTCTGCAGGAAAATCGCAGCCATCGCGGAAGCCTACGGGGCCGTCTGCACACCTCACCAGACGCAACCCCTGGGGCAGGTGGCGACGCTCCATTTCGTCGCCAGTACTCCGAACTGTCGTTACACCCAAGAGTACAATATCGAACCCCAACCCTGGCGCGAGAGGATGTTCGTTAGACCACTTGAGGTGCGAGACGGCTGCCTCGAAGTTCCCGAAGAACCGGGGCTCGGCGTTGAACTCTCGCCAGAAGTCCTCAACCTCTTCAGCGAATAGCCACCCTCCCCTCCAAAGGACCGACTCTAATAGAGCGTTTCTTCGACTACCTGCTGCTCAGCTCACATGACCCCTCCGTCTGACAACGCCACGGCCTCTTGCGGCTGCCAACGACAGCGAGTAGTATTCGATTCCCACCGGGCAAAAGTTGGCTGACAGAGAACGCCAGAGATAGGAGGAATCGCCAATGAACGGAGGCAACCTGCTTGTGCTGATTGTGGCGAGTGCTGTGCTGCTGACGGCGCTCGCCACGTTTGCAGAGGGGGCAGACAAGAAAGAGAGCGGCGAAGAGCTGTATGTTGGTGATTTGTTCGGCCGAGACACGCTGCTGTACTTCGTCGAGGTCAACAACCGGCTGCATCCGTATCGCGTATATTTCCCACAGAGCTACCAGTACGTGCAGGAACCAAAGTCCCCCGACTTTAAGCCTTTCCCGCTGGTCGTCGTATGCCATTCCTCAGGTGCTGATGAGGTGGCTTACTTCGGCTGGAAAGGCCATACCGATCGCATCCAGACCATCGCCGAGGAGCGCGGCTACGTGGTTGCCTGCCCCGGAGCGCCGGGACGCCACTGGCATAACGAGCCGAAAACGGAGGACCCAGAGGTCATCATCAAGAAGGGCGGCCTCTGCAAGGAAGAGGGTATAGCCGTCATCATGGAGGTCATCCGGGAGGTGACCAAACAGTTCTGGATCGACAAGGACCGCGTCTACGCAACCGGGGCCTCAAGCGGGGCAATTGCGGTGTACGGAGCGGCGTCGAGATATCCTGAGACCTTTGCGGGCGTCGCGGGTGTCTGCGGCGGCTTTACGGACAACATGATCGAAGGTCTGGCAAAAGTCCCCGTCTTGATGTTCAACGCCCAGAAGGACAAGACCTTCAAAATCGATCGCATAAGGGAGCAGAAAGAGAAACTCGAAGCCGCAGGCGGCGAGGTGAAGCTCCACGAAGTTCCCACGGGGCACGGCGGATATCGAGACCTCAAGTCATACGCGGTACTCTTCGACTGGTTCGACGCGCAGCGCGGAGCTCCGGAGAAATGAGCAAACACGTTACGCAGACCGCAGCGAATTCTCCCGCAGGCACGGGTCTCCCGCGTCGTGGACACCCGGACAGGGGCGGCGCTCGTGAGAAAAGATGATTTCATCGAGAGGCAGCGCCTGGCAGGCCTGGACGCCGAGCTCTGCATTGCCGAGTACAACGGCACGCTGCGGCCTTACAGGCTATTCGTACCCAGCAGCTATCAGTACGTCCCGGTCGCTCCGGGTGAAGAGGTCCCCGAGTTCCCGCTCGTGGTAATGCTTCACGGCGGCGGCTCCGCCGATTACCCGTGTGACGAAAACTGGTACTTCGCGAACAAAGAGACGCCGGAACGGATCCAGACCATAGCCGAGGAACGCGGTTACATCCTTGCGTGCCCGGCTCTTCCTTTCACGCTCGTCTGGCACGACGACCCCGGCGAACGCGAGAGAATGCTGAAGCGGATCAGCGAGCAGGACGTCTCGTTCGTCGAGGCTGTAATCGAGGAGGTTACGTACAGCCACCACGTTGACGAGGGCCGCATATACCTTACGGGCGCGTCCAGGGGCGGGGGCGCATTGTATGCAGCGGTCTCCGCCAACCCGGACAAGTACGCAGCCATAGCCCCCGTCTGCACCGCACCCGCGCCTGAGTGGCTCGATGGGATCGCCAAAGTTCCCACCTTGATACTTCACGCGGTTGAGGACGCGATCTTCCCCATCGAAAAAGCGCGGGAACTCAAGCGGAAACTGGCAGACCGCGGCTGCGACGTCAAAATGCAGGAGTTCCCGGGCGGCCACGACGGCCTGCGCAACATGAAAGCCTACGGCATGATCTTCGATTGGTTCGACGCGCATCACCGGGAGAGCAAGGAGTGAGTGTTCAACGCGAAACGAGCCACCCTCGCGACCACGCGGCAGTGGATTGGCGTTCTGCTGGCCGCAGAAATGCACAACGCGAACAGGGGGAACGGTCCTATGGCAGATAAGGCGGAAGAACACGATCGATACGGCGGCTGGACAGGAATTACGACAACTCTCACAGGATTCTTCCGCATCGAGAAGCTACGTAAGAGGTGGTGGTTCATCACGCCTGAAGGCAATGTCTTCATGTCCACCGGAATGAACCACGTGGATTTCAGGGAAGATTACTCGCCCGAGTTTGTCCGATTCGTCGTGGAACACCTCAGGGACTGGGGATTCAACACAATAGGCTGGTCCCAGGACACCAAGCGCTATGACTTCAGGGTGGGTGATACGCCGCCGACAAGAGGCTGGGGGGCCGAGGAGTACGAGCACGCCAACATGCCCTATACGCACATCGTCCGATTCGCAGACATCGAGTGGTACAGCAACGAAGCGTTTCCGGATGTCTTCAGCCGGGAATGGGAGGAGAAATGCAACCGATTGGCCGCACGAGACTGTCCTCTCCTGAAGGACGACCCAAACCTCGTCGGATACTTCTACACCGATACGCCGAATTTTCCCCTGTGGAAAAAGTTGTGCGGCGATGATTTCCCAAAGGTCATCGCCAAGTATTACCGAACTTGCCACGACGCCATTCGCCGATACGATCGCAATCATCTGATTCTCGGAGACCGGTTCAAGGGAGACGTGGCTATCCCCATCGACGGTAAGCAGGTGGACGGGATGACTGAAGAAGCCCTTGTCGCGATGAGAGACACCGTTGACGTGCTCAGCATCGAGACCATGCGTCCTCGCGCGCTCAACATGAAGGCGAAGTCGAAGGAATGGTACAACGTCACGGGCAAGCCGATCCTGCTGGCGGACTTCGTTTACTTCGCGCCGACCGACGTGCTCAAGGTACCCCCCGGCTCGCCGGCCTACGTGCCCGACCAGGCCGCTCGAGGCGACGCATACGTGCGTTTCATGAGAAAGAACTACTCAAACCCTCTCGTGGTGGGCGCGCACTGGTGTTCTTTCGGCCGCAGCAAGTACCGGCGCTCAGGTCTGCTCGATGGCAACGACAAACCTTACGAAGACTGCGTAAGTCGCATGCGCGATTTCAATCTGAACGAGATGTACAAAGTGGCGGCGGCAGCGGGGAAATAGACCGACGCGAGAAACGCCATGACAGCTACCAAGCTCGACCTCGACCAATTCGGCGGCAACAGAAAAGTCAAGGCTAATCCCACCGGCTACTTCTACGTCGCCCAGATCGGCGGCCGCTGGTGGCTTGTGACCCCCGAGGGCCACGGATTCATCTCCGTCGGTGTGAACCACTTCGACCTATCCGCGCTTAAGTACCCGGACAACGTCCACATATTTCGCGAACGCTACGGCTTCAGCGATGAGCGATACATCAAAGAAGGCATCGTCGCCCCTCTGCGCGAATGGGGCTTCAACACCATCGGCTGGACCGAGGATCAGGTCAGCGGAATGTGGATGGACGCGAAATGCCCGATGCGCCTTTGCCCCGAGTGGCAATATCATCACTACAAAACGGCCGGGATGCCGTACATCTACAACTTCGTTTTTGCGGAGATAGAGAAGTTCAACTTCAAGCACTTCTACCCCGACGTTTTCAGCAACGACTTCGCCGAGTGGGCGGATTACCTGGCGCGGAGTATATGCGTCGACATGGCGGATGAGCCCCTTCTCATCGGCTACGCCGATGTTCCCCTGCCCGATTTCGTCTCAAGCAGGCCGGGTAGCTGGGCGGAGGGGCTCGACCTCGAAAATGAAGCGGATGTGAGCAAACTAAAGGACATCGTGCGCAGATACTTCGAGGTTACCACGGAATCCATCCGCCGCTACGACAAGGACCATATGATTTTCGGGCCGCGCTTTGACAAGCCCGGCCTGACGCCTGAGTGGATAATTGGAATGGCGGGCGAGTTCTTCGATGTTATCTTATGCAACTGGTTCGTCACCGAGGACGAGGCTGCCGACGATTTGAAAAGATGGTCCGAACTCACCGGTCGCCCGACCCTCATTTCCGACATGGGCTTCCTCGCACCAACGGAACTCCTCGAAGTCCAGCCCGGCATCCCCGCCTTCGTCCCCGATCAGAAAGCGCGCGGCGAAGCCTACCAGAAACACTGCAAATCCGTCCTTTCCCATCCCCACGTCATCGGGTTCCACTGGTGCGGCTTCCTGGAAAACCGCTCGCGTAGGGTCGGCATCAAAAACTACATGGACGAACCATACTGGGAATGCGTCAGGAGGATGCAGGCGTTCAATCGCAACAAGCTGTACGCATCCGCGATGAAGCAATAGACACGGGTTATGCTGAAAGTTGATTTGCGTTCGCCTGCATTCGGATTTCGCTTCGCGGAGCCGCCAGTGTGAACGCACGGCTCGACCTTCGCGGCAGGCTACTGGCGTCAAAAAGCAGCAACCCGTTCTAAGCCGCTTTCATGCTGGCAGACGGACCCGCGGTCGGCCGTTACCTCGTGCATCAGGTACAGCGAGTGAAGCCAGGCCAGGGTAGACTCGGCACCTTCGTTCTCACTCGCCCCCGCCTCGTGAAGTCCGTCGCGGCAACCCTGCGTCGTGAAGTCGTAGATAGGAACGCGCACGTCGTTCTCGCCAAGGAACCAGTGGAAACAGACGCGCATGTGCGCGAACCAGCGCTCTTCATGTGTTGCCAGATAGGCCTCATGGCAGGCATCCGTGAGGCAAGCCGCTTCGACGGGCTGCTGGTCGAAGTCGGCCTTTGTACCTCCCCGGCGCAACCACCCCTTGTTCCCTATGATGGAAAGGTGCCCATCAGGCGCGCCCGTCTGAACATCAAGCAGCCACGCCAAAGAGCGCAGTCCCTGGCTGTGCATTCGGTCGTCACCGGTCCAGCGCCCGGCCACGAGCAGGGCCTGCGGTAGCCTGGCGTTGGCGTAGGAGAGCACGTCCTCACACCATGGCCAGTCGTCCGAGGCGTTGGCCTCGAAGCGCTCCATGAGCCGTTGGGCTAGGTCCATGCCCAGACGCCTGACCTCGCTGGCGCCGTCGAATCGGCGGAGGTATGCGTAGCATCCGAGGAGAACATAGGCCCATGCGCGGGGGCTCTGAAGCGAAGAGCACGCCCTCAGAGCGTGAACCACGAGGCGAGTAGCAAGCCCCAGGATCGACTCGTTGGGGGCCAAGGCCACGCAATAGCCGAGGGCCCACAACGCCTTCCCCTGGCAATCCTCCGAACCAATTTCGTCCGCCCACCGTCGATCGTAAGTCATGAAGTTGCGGAACCGGCCGTTCTCTTGGTTGAACGCATGGGTGAGAAAAGCCAGATAGGTGTGGATCCTGGGAATGAGGCTTTCGTCCCGGAGCGTGTCCCAATAGAGGCTGGTGACGAGAAGCGCGCGCGCGTTGTCGTCGGTGGAGTAGCCCTGGGCGCGGTCGGGCGTGGCGAACATAGCGTGTTGGAGAACGCCGGTGCCATCGCTGAGAACGTGCAGATGGCGGAGGCTGAGCTCAGGAATCGCGGGTTGAGAAACGGGGCGGGGCGCTAGAGCACGCCGCAGGCGGCCGTACTCGGCGATCGCACGCTCGAACGCCTCCCGGTATCGCCAGCCTACTTGTCGCCAGATCATCTCGCGGCCGAGTTGGTAAGCGTTCTTGCGAAGGTGGGTACGCTCCACCTCGTTGTCGAGCAGGTCCCGCATTCGCTCAGCAAGGGCCGCCGGTTCGTCGAAAGGCACCAAGCGGCCGCGGTCCTCGGCAAGCATCTCCTCGGCGTACCAGTAGGGCGTCGAGATTATCGCCTTGCCGCATCCCAGCGCGTAAGCCAGCGTGCCCGAGACGATCTGCTCCCGGGTGCGGTAGGGCGTCACGTAGATATCGCACGCGAGCAGGAACTCGCAGAGCTCTTCTAGGGTGACGTACCAATCATGAAAGAGTACGTTGTGGCTGAGTCCCAACTTGGCTGCACGCTGTTGCAGCGACAGGCGATACTCCTCGCCGTGCCGGCGTTTAACTTCGGGATGGGTGGCGCCCAAGACAATATAGGCAACATCGGGGTGGGTTTTTACGACCTCGTGCAGTGCGTCCAGGCCGACCTCGATGCCCTTGTTGGGGTTCAACAAGCCGAAGGTGAGGATAACACGGCGGCCCTCTACATGAAACCTGTCTTTGTAGTAGCTAGGGTCCATGAACGGGACGTCGGGAACGCCGTGATGAATGAGCAGAATTTTCTCTTCGGGCACGCCATAGATATCGCGGAGCATGTTGCGAGCGCGGTCCGCCATCACCACGACAAGGCTGGAAAGACGGCAGATCTCCTGAAGTGTCTCAAGCTGCCCTTTGGTGGGTTCGTGGAGCACCGTATGGAGCGTCGTCACTACGGGCTTCTTCAGGCTGCTGAGAAGCGTCAGGACATGGCTACCATCGGCCCCTCCCAGAATACCAAATTCGTGCTGGAGGTTGACGACCTCAGCCAGCGAGACATTGAGGAAGTCCGCTGCCTTGCGATAGTCTGTTTTCAGGTGGTCTCGGATCTCGAAGCATACCTCGGGGCCAAAAGGGGGGCTTTCGGGCAGGTTGTTGAGCGCTACGATCTGCACCAGCTCGCGTTCGCCGAGTGTCCCGCCCATAAGGGCGGCCAGAGCCTTGGCGAGGTCATGAGTGAAGGTTGCTATTCCGCACCGACGCGGCACGTACGATGCGATGAACGCAACGGAGAGCGGTTTCGCGGGGCGTTGGCCCATGGGCAATCTCTACCGAGTTCATGGAAGCGGGACCTTCTCGTTGTAGCCGGTCCGCCTCGGGGGGTCTTCAGCTCCTAGTCTAACCGATATTCCTCCGCATCTGCAACACTTACTGTGCCTGTCCCGCGTTCGCCCTGGAGCCGCGGAAAACGGTTGACAAAGGCGAAGTCAGCCCAGATACTTGGCCAACGCATGTTCGGAATGACTAACTTTTCCGCGAGGGAGTCCGCATGCCCCCAAAATGGTCTCGAGATATTGTCCACAGATGCGAGAGCAACCCGATCATCACGATTCAAAATCTCTCGTTTCCGTGTGGGGACATCTGCAACGCGGGCGCGGTCAAGGTAGATGCGGCGTATATGCTGCTTGTCACCATCAAGAGCCTGGATGGCACCTATGCGGTTTATCCTGCGCGAAGCTCGGATGGACTACGTTTCGAGGTAGGGGACGAGCCGCTCCTTGCGCCCTCCAGGGAAGGGCCGTTCGAGATTTACGAGAAGCTGGGCGTTCTCGATGCGAGGATAACCCAGACGGAGGGCGGGTTCTTCATCTCCTACGATGCCGTGGGGCATCATGGTTACCGTCTGGGCCTGGGCCGCACCAAGGACTTCAGCTCGATCGAACGCATCGGCCTGGTCTCGGAGCCGGACACCAAGGGTGGGGCTCTGTTTCCGAAGAAGATCAAGGGAAAATATGCACGGCTCGAACGGCCCTGGACCCGTGGGAATATCTGGGTCAGCTATTCAACGGATTTCCGGTACTGGGGATGGTCGGAGGTAGTGATGACACCCCGTAGCGGATACTGGGACGGTAACCGCATAGGCACGGCCACACCACCGAAAGAAATCAGCCAGGGGTGGTTGATTATCTATTATGGCGTCAAGGAGACCTCCTCCGGCCCGCTTTTCCGGCTCGGCGCTGCCATTTTGGACAGGGAGAATCCCGCGTGCGTCGTGGGGCGGACGAACATCCCCATTCTTTCGCCTCGCGAACTCTATGAGAG
>CAZUUK010000039.1:0-11614 GCA_964622675.1 uncultured Planctomycetota bacterium
ACGGAAGGGCAGTGTCGGGAAAAGGTCGAGCAGGGCCTGCTCGACCTGAACTTGTGACGCCGCGGTAGGCATCCTTGAGCCTCAAATAGTTTCGCTTTCGGCGATCGTTGGGTTGCGCAGCTGTAGCTGAAGGCGAGTTCATTCAACTGGCTTGTTGCTTGAGCGAGCGCTTGGCGCGGCGAATTGAAACTTGACAATCTGGGGAGTTGGGCTATATATTGAGCGTTGAGGCGGCTGTGCGGGTGTAGCTCAGTGGTAGAGCGCAACGTTGCCAACGTTGTTGTCGTGGGTTCGAGTCCCATCACCCGCTCCTGACGGCGCGGTGAACGGCACCGGTCGCAGTTGAGTTGAGGCGTTATTTTTTTTTGCCCCTATTCTGGCAGACAGCGCAAACCTCAGGGCTTTTCGAAGGTAAGGGTCGGCAATGAAGATCGAAGTGGCAGATATTGGTCCGTGCAAGAAGAAGCTTCACGTCGAGGTGCCGCCGGAAGAGGTGAGCGAGAAAATGCAGCAGCGCTTCGAGGAGCTTAGAACTACGGTTGCCCTCCCCGGTTTCCGGCGTGGGCGAGCTCCGCTCAGGTTGGTTCGCCGTCGGTTCGCCGAGCAGGTGACGAACGAGACGAAGGTAGGGCTCATTGCTGAGTCGTACAAACAGGCAATAGACGAGAATCAGCTCAAGCCTCTCGCTGAGCCCGACCTGAAGCCGGACGAGATCAAGATGGAGGAGGATGAGGCTTTCGTCTTCGACGCCGAGGTCGAAGTCGCTCCCTCGTTCGAGCTGCCCGAGTACAAGGGGATCAAGGTCGTCAAGAGGGCCATCGAAGTGACCGACGCCGAGGCGGAAGAGCTGATGGAGGATCTACGTCGTCGCGGCGCGCAGCAGGTGCCGGTAGAGGAAGGCGTTGCTGCTGAGGAAGGGCACGTCCTGATCGCGAGCATCCGCTTCTCGGCGGGCGACGAAGAGCTTTTGAAGCAGGAAAACGTTCCATTCAAGCTAACCGGCAACTCGATAGGTCCTATCCGGGTGCCGGAGTTGGTGGAAACGCTGAAAGGGGTAAAGCCGGGCGATGAGAGACAGTTGCCGGCGGGCTTCCCTGATGATTTCCGTGACGAGAACTTGCGCGGGAAGCAGGGCATACTCAGGGTTGAGGTGAACGAGATCAAGCGGGAGGAGCTTCCGGACGTAAACGATGAGTGGGCGAAGACCTGGGGTGCGGATACGATCCAGGCGCTGAAAGAAAACGCGCGCGCGGACATCGCCCGCATGAAGGAACAGGATTCGCAGAAGGACATTGACCGGCAGATTATGGAGAGACTGCTCTCCGGGGCGGAGTTCGAGCTGCCGCAGGGGGTGGTCGAGGAACGGGCGAAACGGCGGGCAGCAAGTGTCCGTTTCCAGCTTCTCTACCAGGGCGTTCCGGCTGACGAGGTCCAGAAGAGGACGGAAGAGATAGAGAAGGGATCGCGCGAGGCCATCGAGCGCGACCTGAGGGCAGAGTTCTTCTTCGAAGAAATAGCTGGGAAAGAAGACCTGCAGCCGACGGAGAATGAGGTGGAAGCGTGGGTGCGGGGGATCGCAGAGAGACGGGGGGTCGCTCCGAACCGCTACCGAAGAGAGCTGGAGCAAAAGGGGGAGCTGGAGCTGCTGAAGCAGCGGATCCTCGAATCCAAGGTGCTTCAGTTCCTTCGCGATAATGCCGAGATAGTGGAAGAGGGGGCGGAGGAGAAGACCGCGGCCGAAGAGAAGGAAGCCGCGGCGCCCGAGGAGAAGGACGAGGAGAAGGAGGAAGAGAAGGACGAGGAGAAGGAAGAGTGAACGGGTACGTTCCGATCGTGATAGAGAAAACCGGGCGCGGCGAAGTTGCGTACGACATATTCTCGCGACTGCTTAAGGACCGGATAGTATTTCTGGGCACGCCGATAGATGAAAACGTAGCAAGCTTGGTTGTCGCTCAAATGCTGTTTCTTCACCACCAGGACAAGGAGCGGGAGATAGACCTATACATAAATTCCCCTGGCGGCCTGGTAACCGCCGGGCTTGCGATTTACGACGCGATGCGGTTTGTGGAGTGCGACGTGGTGACTACGTGTATAGGGCAAGCGGCGAGCATCGCAACTCTTTTGCTTTCGGCAGGGAAGAAGGGAAAGCGGGCGGCGCTTCCACATGCCCGCGTTCACATCCATCAGCCTTGGGGCGCAGCGACGGGGCAAGCAACCGATATTCGCATACAGGCTGAGGAAATGCTTCGAATGAAGAAACAGGTGACCGAGATTCTTGCGGACCATACCGGGCAGAAGGTCGAGAAAATTGAAAAGGATGTGGAGAGAGATTTCTTCATGTCGCCCGAACAGGCCAGGGAATATGGGATCATTGACGAGGTGCTCAAGAGCGAGAAGGAGTAGGAACAGGGGCAAGGAAGAGGTAGATCTGCATGTCGAAGGATGCATCTGCGTCAGTAAAGTCGTGTAGTTTTTGCGGCAAGGCGTTTCATAGTGTGCGCCGGTTGATAGCTGCGCCTCCGCCGCACGAAGAGGTGTGCATCTGCGATGAATGTGTACGCCTTTGCAGTTCGCTGATCCAGGCGGAAAGGGCGCGTGAAGTGCAGAGCGGGCCGTGGTCGCCGAGGCCGCTTCTGCCCAAGAAAATAAAGGAAGGTCTGGATCAGTACGTTGTCGGGCAGGAGCGGGCGAAGAAGTTCCTGGCTGTCGCGGTTCACAATCACTACAAGAGGCTGGCGCTTGCCGAGCAGCAGGGGGACGTGGAGGTGTTCAAAAGCAATATTCTCC
The DNA here is from genome assembly GCA_964622675.1 of uncultured Planctomycetota bacterium. Taxonomy (GTDB): domain Bacteria; phylum Planctomycetota; class DG-23; order CAZBND01; family CAZBND01; genus CAZUUK01. Next base: position 2,788 of record CAZUUK010000039.1, read on the forward strand.
TCGTCGGGCCCACCGGCTGTGGGAAAACTCTCCTTGCCAGCACTCTCGCCAAGCTCCTCGATATCCCGTTTGCGCTTTCGGACGCGACGACGCTGACGGAAGCCGGCTATGTAGGGGAGGACGTGGAGAACGTATTGCTGAGATTGCTCCACGCAGCGGACTTCGACCGGGCTCGCGCGGAGAAAGGGATCGTGTACATAGACGAGATCGACAAGACCGCGCGCACGTATAATAACGTTTCTATAACGCGCGACGTTTCAGGGGAGGGTGTCCAACAGGCGCTGCTGAAGATGCTTGAGGGAACGACAGCCAACATCCCGCCACAGGGCGGGCGCAAGCATCCCGAGCAGCAGTACGTCCAGTTGGATACGAAAAACATCCTTTTCATCTGCGGTGGAACGTTCACTGGCATGGACGAAATAATCGCCCGCCGCGTCGGCAAGAAAACAATGGGCTTCCGGGCGGAACAAAAAGAGGACCGCGAGCTCTCGATGAGCGAGCTGCTTGAGTTGGTCGAGCCGGATGACCTGATCGAGTTCGGGATGCTCCCCGAGTTCGTCGGCCGCCTGCCGATCGTGGTCCCGGTGCTACCGCTGACGGAGGAAGAGCTGATGCGGGTGCTCCTGGAGCCTAAGAATGCCGTGGTCAAACAGTATCAGAAGCTGTTCGATATGGAAGGTGCGACGCTGGACTTCGCTGAAGAGGGTCTGCGCGAGATCATAAAGCGGGCAAAAAAGAGGGAAACCGGTGCGAGGGCGCTCCGGGCAATTGTTGAAAACCTTATGCTTGACCTGATGTTCGACCTCCCTTCAATGACGCGCGGGATGGCTTTCAGGATAACCCCCGAGTTCGTCCGCGGCGAGGCGAATGTGACTGTCCTGCAAAGCAGGGATCGGGAAACGGCCTAGTCTGCTTCCCAGTGGTGTTCCAACCCAAGCAGCCCTCGGATTTGCCCTCTCCCATTCGTTACCCTGAAGGTGTATCCCTTTTCCCTCGAGTCGTACCTGATCACTCCAAACCTGTCGTAAGCGACTATGCTTACGAGATATTCGCCCGGGGGCAGAAGAAGCTCCTCGATGGTTAACTTGATACGGGCGCGATCTCCCTTGCGCAGGGCTCCCTGCGGCGGGCTTTCCATCCCCGTGAGCAAGAGACCGCCGACGGTCAGTATTTCTACGGATACAACGGCTCCGTCAATGTCTCCTTCAGCGCGATATGCCAATGAAAGCTGCAACTGATCCCCCATGGAAAACTCCTCGCGCGGCTGGCCGTACGCATCGAGGAAAGAGACGTCCTCAAGTCGCAAAAGTCGTGAATGTTCCACGTGGAACATTTTGGCCGCATCGGCCCCGGGCTGTTCTTGAGAGGCGACATCCCGCCGATACGCCGCGACCGCGTCGCTCGGGTCGCCTAGGTAGCGGACTTGCCCATCCAGCAGGTAGAGCGCCTTGCTGCAGAGCCTTGGAACGGCGAGCATATTGTGTGATACGAGAACGATCGTGCTGGCTTTTCTCCTGAGTTCTTCCATCCTTTTCATGCACTTTTGCTGGAAGGCCATGTCGCCTACGGCGAGGACCTCGTCCACCAGCAATACGTCTGGGTCCACGTGAGAGGCGACGGAGAAGCCGAGGCGCACGCGCATTCCGGCGGAGTACCTTTTGACCGGGGTGTCGAGGAATTCCCTGAACCCTGCGAATTGGACTATTGAATCGAAGTTGGCGGCGATCTCGCGGCGTGACATGCCGAAGATAGAGCCGCTGAGGTAGACGTTTTCGCGTCCGGTCAGGTCGGGGTGAAATCCGGCTACAAGTTCTATGAGGGCCGAGAGTCGGCCGTTAACGCTTATGTTTCCGCGGTCGGCTTTCATCAGGCGCGAAAGGAGCTTGAGGATGGTGGTCTTCCCTGCGCCATTGGGACCAATTATGCCGAGTGTTTCTCCGCGGTGCGCCTGGAAGGAAACGCCCTTCAGGGCCCAGAAGCGCTCCCTGGCCGGTGAGCGGCTGGAGCGCCGAAGCAGTCTGGGAATGACGTCGCGTACAGTCGCGGCCGACTCTCCGCGTCGGAAGCTCTTCCAGACGTCGTCGAAGACTATTGGTGCCGTCATCGTTCCTCCTCAGCGACTGATTATATGGTTGGACGGCGTGGGGTCAATCGAGTGTCTAGTGTCGTTGACGCGAGGCAGGAACAGGTTTATATTAGAATTGTCGGAGTTGATCGTCCGGTCAATCCATTCGGGAGGTGCCGATGTTCGCCGCGAGACTCCGTTTATTTCGGGTTTTGTTGCCTCTGCCCTTTGCTTTGTGTGCTTGTTCTGCGACGGTGGCGATGACGCCAGCGGAGCTGCTGGACAACCTTAAGCCAAAGCAGGATGCGGTGGCTTCGTATAGGGCGACGATCATTGAAAGCGGGCAGTTGGCCGAGCAAGAGTTCAGGAATAAGTTCGACATATACTGGGTCAAGGACGGTCGGTTCAGTATATCAGGAATCCTTGAGATGTCCGGGGCTGCCGAGCCGATAGTCGTGGAGACGTGGTTCGACGGCTCTGCGGCGTTTGCCTCAGGGGTGTGTAGAGGACTGAAAGGGTACACAAAGATAGACTTCTCTGAGCTGCCCGAGAAGGGCGGTTTCCCGTCGCGGGATTCCATCGGGCAGATCCCCGGGCCTGCTTCGGTCGGGCGTGTGAATCTCGCGGCGCTCAAGGACTACGAACTTTCGGTGGGTGAGGGTGAAGAGCTGCGGGGGCAGTTGACTTACGCGCTGCACGCGAGATTGAAGCCGGGACTGAAGCCGAAGACCATTTCGGTGCAGGGAAGGGAAATCCCTACACAGGCCGACAGGGTGTCCGTATGGTACGGTGCGGGTGACGGTATGGTCCGGAAGGTTGAGCTGGGGCTGGGGGATAAATTAGTGTACTCGGTGGGGGTTATTGAGCTGGAATTGAACCCTAAGGGAACGGGGTCGGAATTCGATTCGAGGTTTCCCCCGGGGGCGAAGGTTTTCGACGCGACGGAGGAGTTCCGTTCATGGATCGAGAGATCGACCTCCGGCGAGGGTAGGTGAGCCGGGACTTCTGCGGCGCGCGCAGCGGAGGCTGCTGGAATGAGTGAGGAGCATTTCCCGAGGCCGTGGTTAGCGGAGAGGAGGTACTACTCCTTCAGCGATTACCTGAGGCGGCACTTCGGCTTCAAGGTGTATAAGGTAAGTATAGACGCAGGATTCACCTGCCCCAACCGCGACGGTACGAAGGGTGTGGGCGGATGTTCCTACTGCGTGAATGCATCTTTCAGCCCGAACGTTGGGAGGATGCTTCCAATATCTGAGCAGGTGAGAAGAGGGATGGAGTTCATGCGGCGGCGCTACGGGGCGGAGAAGTTCATAGCGTACTTCCAGGCTTTCACGAACACGTACGCCGACGTGCAAACTCTTAAGAGCAGGTACGACGAGGCGATTCAGTTTCCGGATGTGGTCGGACTGTCCATAGGGACGCGGCCGGATTGCGTGCCGGAAGAGGTGCTTGAGCTGATCGATGGGTACACGGAGCGGTATCACGTGTGGGTGGAGTACGGGCTGCAGTCTATTCACGACAAGACACTGGATCTGATAAACCGGGGCCACCACTATGAGGAATTTGCGGACGCTGTGCGGCGGACGCAGGCGCGAGGGATAAATACCTGCGCGCATGTGATACTGGGGCTTCCGGGTGAAGACTGGGAGGATATGATGGAGACGGCGCGCGCCGTCTCCGATGTGGGGATAAATGGGATAAAGCTGCACCACTTGTACGTGGCGAAGGGTACCCCGATGGAGAAGCTTTATCGCGGAGGGGAGTTGAGGGTGGTGGGGTGGGAGGAATACGTGAAGCTTGCGGCGGACTTTTTGGAGAGGATTTCGCCGGATATAACGGTGCAGCGGCTGGTGGGGGACGTTTCGAGCGAGTTGCTGATTGCGCCGAAGTGGCCGGTTGCGAAGGCGGTTGTGTTGAGGCGAATAACAGAGGAACTGATCAGGCGCGATTCGTACCAGGGCGCCAAGGCGGACGTGCCGGAAGTGATTCGAGGTCACGCGTGAGTCGGAAGTTGATCCTCGGGGTTGACCCGGGCCTGAACGTGACGGGTTACGGTCTTGTAGCTGCGAATGGGCGTGAGCTTTCTCTGGCGGAAGCGGGGGTTATTCGGACGGATAGGAAAGCGCCGCTGCCGGAGCGCTTGCGCAGTGTGCAAGCTGAGTTCCTTGAGTTGCTTCGTGAACTGCGGCCCGACGTTGTGTCTTTGGAGGAGCTTTACTCTCACTATAGGCATCCGAACACGGCAATTCTTATGGGACATGCGAGGGGTGTGATAGTTCTCTGCACGGCGCTTGAGGAAATTCCGCTTGCGACGTACTCTGCGACCCGGGTGAAGAGGGCGGTAGTCGGCTACGGCCAGGCGAGCAAGGAGCAGGTGCAGCGGATGGTGAAGTCATCGCTTGGGCTGAGTTCAGTGCCGAGACCAGCGGATGTAGCGGATGCGCTGGCTCTGGCGCTTTGCCATGCGAATGTGGTGCTGCATCCTGGCGCGTTGGAGCGGGCGAGGAGGCACGGATGATCTCTCGAGTTACCGGATTGCTTGTGGAGGTTAAGGAACGGGCGGCCATAGTCTCTTTGAACGGTCTTTATTATGAAGTTCTGATACCGGCTAACCTTCGGGCGCGGCTAAAGCATCTCGTTGATTCGGCGGATGAGTGGCCGGAGGTTACGCTTTACACCTGGCACTACATTGAGGGGGGGCCTTCGCTGGGGAGCCAGGTTCCACGGCTGGTTGGGTTCCTGTCCGAGGGGGAGCGTGAGTTTTTCTCCGTTTATACCACGGTGAAGGGGCTGGGCGTGCGCAAAGCGCTCCGTTCGCTCACGCTGCCGGTGCGGGAGATAGCGCTTGCCATAGAGAGGGGCGACAAATCGAAGCTCAATTCCCTGCCGGAGATAGGAGGCCGGACGGCGGAGAAGATTATTGCGGAGCTGCGGGGCAAGCTGGCGAAATGGGCGCTCATCAAGCCTGAGGAGGAGGTCTTCGTCGAGAAGGCGGAGGCCGATTTTACCGTGGAGGCGCGAGAGGTGCTGCTGCAGCTACAATACAAGCCAGCGGAAGCCGAGAGGATGATCAAGATGGCGATCGGGAACAACCCAAGGCTCGCTTCCTGCGAGGAGCTTATCCAGGAGATTTTCCGACAACAGGCAAAGGACCTTTAGCAAGGGGAACCGATGGCGAGAGAAAGGATAATATCGGGGCAGCCTCTGGGTGAGGACGAGGAGAAATTCAACTGGGCGCTGAGGCCGAAGAGGTGGGAGGATTTCATAGGTCAGCGGGAGATGGTGGAGAAGTTAAAGATCTCGCTCGAGGCGGCGAAGAAGCGCGACGAACCGGTCGAGCACGTGCTGCTGCACGGCCCTCCGGGGATAGGGAAGACGAGTTTGGCCCACGTGATAGCGAACGAGATGGGTTCTCACCTTGTGGTCAGTTCGGGTCCCGCGCTGACCCGGGCCGGGGATCTGATGGGCATTTTGACGAACCTTAAGTTCAAGGATGTGCTCTTTATAGACGAGATACACCGGCTGTCGCCGCCCATAGAGGAGTTCATCTATCCGGCGATGGAGGAGTTCAAGATAGATTTCGTGATAGACAGGGGGGCATTTGCGAAGACGATAAATATTCCTCTGGAGAGTTTTACTCTGGTGGGTGCGACGACGCGAGCGGGGTTTTTGAGCGCGCCGTTGAGGGAGCGTTTTGGGATTTCGCACCACATAGATTTCTACAAGCCGGAGGAGCTTAAGGAGATAATTCGGCGGGCTGCGGGTATCCTGAGCACCGAGATTTATGAAGATGCGATGCTGGAGATCGCGAAGCGCTCACGGGGGACGCCGCGCATTTCAAATCGGCTGCTAAGAAGGGTGCGCGACTACGCGCAGGTGAAAGCGGACGGGAGGATCACGTTGGAGATCTCCCGGAAGGGGTTGGAGATGGAGGGGATTGATACTGCTGGTCTGGATCCGCTAGATCGGAAGTATCTCCGGACGATCGCGGAGTTCTACGACGGGGGCCCGGTTGGGATCGAGGCCCTATCGGCCACGCTGAGCGAGGAGGTAGATACGCTAGTGGATATGGTTGAGCCGTATCTTTTGAAGATCGGGTTCGTAAGCCGGACGCGAAAGGGGCGAACGATCAGTACGAGGGCTTTGAAACATTTGGGGATGGAGAAGGGTAAGGGCGAACAGTCGACGCTTTTCCCGTGAGCTTGGTGAAGGGAAGGGAGCATGTCTGTGATGCCCATAAAGGAGTCAAACGCTGAGGTGAGGCGGTTTCCGTGGGGGCAGATCAAGTGGTTGTACAATGCGTCAATCAACCCGAGAGCAGAGCTGACCTTTGGCGTTGTGGAAATAGACCCCGGTCGAAAGAATGAGTTCCATTCACATCCGAACTGCGAGGAGCTCCTTTACGTAGTCTCGGGAAGATGCATTCACATCGTGGGTGAGGAGAAGCACGAGATGGGGCCCGGGGATCTCGTATCTATTCCGAGGGGCGTTTCGCACCAGGCGGTGGTGAAGGGGGATGAGCCGCTGAGGGCGGTGATCTGCTACTCATCCGGCAATCGAATGACCGACACTGAAGGCGAGGAATAGCTTGGCAGCGAATGATGAGAGAAAGCTGAAGATCGGTCACGTTGGATGCGGAGGGCATTCGCTGCGGAACATATTTCCCTCGTATATTTTCAGCAGCGTGGAGCTGGTGTGCACGTGCGACAAGGACGAGGGGAGGGGGGAGCAGGCTGCGCGCAAGTTCGGGGCGATGCGGCACTACACCGAGTACGAAGAGCTGCTTTCAAAGGAGGAGTTGGACGCGGTCTTCATTGTGACGGGCTACTCGCCGGAGGGGAGGCCGTTATACCCGGAAATGGCTGTGAAGGCACTGGAGGCGGGCTTCCACGTGTGGATCGAGAAGCCGCCTGCCGCCTCGGTTGCGGAGATTGAGGAGATGAGGGCCGCGAGCAAGAGGGCGGGGAAGTTTGTCTGCGTCGGGTTCAAGAAAGCTTTTACGCCCACTGCGGTCAAGGTGCGCGAGATAGTACGAAGCGAGGAGTTCGGCAAGGCTCACTCGGTATATGTGCGGTATCCGCAAGAGCTTCCGCCGGAGGGGGAGGTTGCGCTGGGGCCGGGTCGGCAGGCGAGGCGCAGCTTTCTTGATCACATCGTCCATCCGGCTTCGCTGGTGACTTCTCTCGTGGGTCCGGCCAGCGCGGTTACATATTACCGGGACGAAAAGGGGGGAGGTTTTGCGATCCTGGAGTTTGCTTCAGGGGCGGTGGGGTGCATTCATCTTGCTGCGGGCCGTTCTCGGGCGAGCTTCCTCGAACGGCTGGAGGTGATAGGGGAGGGTGCCAATGTTGTGGTCGATAACGGCGTTCACCTGACGTATTTCAGACGAGTAACCGGCGACTTTCGCAGGTACGGGAAGTCCAGAACGTTCATCGGCCCCGATGGCCAGGCGCCAGTATGTTGGGAGCCGGAATTCTCCCTGGGGGTTTTGTACAATAAGCAGCTATTCCTTCTGGGTTACGTTCCGGAGATAGAATACTTCTGCGAGTGTGTGCTCGAGGGGCGGGAGCCGGAGACGGGCGGGTTGGGACATGCGGCTCAGGTGATGAAGATATACGAGGCGTCGTTTAGGCCTTACGGCACGCGAGTCGAGCTTTAGGGCGAGGCTTTGGGGGAAACGGCGGGTGCCGACCTGGGGGATTATCAGGAGCCGAGTTCGCCGCGAATGGCAGCGTCGAGCGGCACCTTCCGCTGCTGGCCGGATTCCATGTCGCGGAGGGTGACGGCGCCGTCTTTCAGCTCGTCCGGCCCGACAATGATGGTCCACTGAGCCCCGGAGCTTGCGGCCTCCCGCATCAATTTCTTGACGGAGCCGGAAGAGAGACTGTATTCGACGATACGGTCCTTAAGGCGGAGGGCCTGGACTATTTTCAGGACTGTGGGCAGCTCCTCTTCGGAAAGTGGCACGGCGAAGAATTGGACGGAGGGGGGGAACTCTGGCAGCAGGCCTTTTTCCGAAAGTAGCTCCTTGACTACCGCATCTCCGAGGCCGAATCCAACAGCAGGCATTGGCTGGCCGCCGAACGTGCTTATTAGGTCGTCATACCTGCCGCCACCTGCTACGGCTCTGAGCTTCGGGCGCTTTGCGAATACTTCGAAGACAAGGCCGGTGTAGTAGGCGAGCATGCGAACGACACCCAGGTCCAGCACACAGAAATCGGCGATTCCATAGTGGCCGAGCAGTGCGAAGAGCTCTTCTGCCTCGGCGGCTGCGCGCTTGAGCTCATCACTTTGCCGGGCGAGTGTGCGGACTTCATGACTGCCTTGAGCGGAGATGGCCTGGAGGATTTTCTCTTCGGCTGTCTTGCCGAGATTGAGGGATGAGAGAAGGAGGCGGCCTTTTTGAGGTGGCATTTTGGTCATGCGGTCTATGGTCGTGAAGACCTGTGGTTGTCGTTCGTCAGCGACGCCGAGGCTCGAGAGGAGCGCCGAGAAGAGTCTGCGGCTGCCTATTCTCACTTGGATGTCGTCAGGGCGAAGCCCCATTTCCCTCAGGGATTCTACGGCCGCGGCGATAACCTCGGCGTCAGCGGTCTGCTCTTTGACGCCGAGTATGTCGATGTTCCACTGAAAGAATTCGCGAAACCTTCCGCGCTGGGGCCGTTCGTAGCGGCAACACCTTGAGACGCTGTACCACTTTATGGGTTTGGGAAGGGTGGCGGCGTGCTTTATGACCATTCGCGCGAGGGTAGGGGTCATTTC
>CAZUUK010000039.1:11714-28796 GCA_964622675.1 uncultured Planctomycetota bacterium
GCCTCGCCGCCGTCTTGCGTGACCTGCGCGGAGGCAATGCTGAGGACCACGTCGAACTTGGAGCACATTTCCCAGAGGAAAGGAAGCTCGACGAGGCTGGGTGGAAAGGTCAGCTTTGCCCAGGTAGCAGGTTTGTGTGCGGCCAAATCCCGTTCCTCAGCCCCAATTTGCACGCAGCCGCATTTATACTTTGCGTGACTGACGCTGTCAAGCAGGGCCATCGGCGGCACGCGCGTTGCCTTTTTTCAGGGCTCTGATATTATAACACGTTGGGCCGCGGTCTGCGGTTGCGGGAGTGAATCAAAGGAGTGCCCGGGGGAAGAGAGGTCAGTGGCGGAGATATGAACGGTGCGGCGGAAGAGCTTTGGCAGTTTCTGAGGAGCTGTTCGCTTTGTCCGCGGCGGTGCGGGGTGAACAGGTTGGGAGGGGAGAGGGGGTTCTGCAAGGTGGGGAATATAGCTTTGGTTTCGTCAGCCGGCCCGCACTTCGGCGAGGAGCGTCCTCTGGTCGGTGCGGGAGGGTCCGGGACCATATTCTTTGCGGGATGCAACCTGGGTTGCATTTTCTGCCAGAACTACGATATAAGCCACGGTGCACGAGGTAGGGAGACTTCAACCGACGAGCTGGCTGGAATAATGTTGCGGCTGGAGGCGCGAGGCTGTCACAATGTGAACTTTGTTACGCCGACGCACGTAGCGCCGATGATTGCCGAGGCGATCGCGAAGGCGCGGGCGGATGGTTTGCGGGTTCCTACGGTTTATAACTGTGGCGGATACGAATCGGTCGAGGTGATTAGGTTGCTCGAGGGGCTGATTGACATCTACATGCCTGATTTCAAGTTTGGCGCTTCTGAGGCTGCGGAGCGGCTGGCGAGCGCGCCGGACTATCCCGAGGCGGCAAGATGCGCGATTCGGGAGATGCACAGGCAGGTGGGCGATCTGGAGATTGAGAGGGGGCTCGCGATTCGTGGGCTTCTGGTGCGCCATCTGGTGCTACCAAACGGGCTGGCGGGGTCGCGTGAGGTTATAGATTTCCTTTACGATTTGTCGCCGAATACGTACGTGAACGTGATGGATCAATACCGGCCGATGTATAAGGCGCAGGGCTGCCGGGAGATCGCGAGATATCCGACGATGGAGGAGTTCGTTGAAGCATATGACTACGCACGCGGGAGGGGGCTTCGGCTGGCGGGGTAGGGTGGCTGTGGCAGGGATGATTTGGGTTTTCGCTATGGTGGGGGGGTGCGCGCAACGCCCGGACATACTGCGAGAAGCGGGCGCAAAGGAAGTGCAGCTTAAGGTGGTGCGAATGTCATTTCCTCGTTCGTTGGGCATATCCGCCCTCATTTCGAAAGAGGTGGAAGTTTTGGAGAGCTGCGCGGGCGTATCGGTCATGAGCGGGGAACGCGGGTACGAAGAGGAATTGGCTGCTCGCTTCTCGTGGATGGAAGGATTTGGCCAGACGAGCTCGTACTTCACTATGCTGGACTTAGGTTCGGTAGCTCCCGTGCTGTGGGAGGCGACAGCCGAGGCGCGGCCCAGCCGGTCGGTGTTGCATGCATCCATTTCGCAGCGCGTACAGCTCTCACTTGCTACGGAGCCGTATAGGTTGAAGCTGGTGATGACAGATGTGATCAAGCCGCTGGAGATTCGTGTTCCGCGGCGAAGCTACGAAGACGGTAGGCTTGCGCTGGTTTTGGTGCCCAGGCTGTCAGAGGGCCGTGCGGTGGTGAGGTTCTGCCCGTTGATCGTGCGGGATGGAAGAGATTTCGAAGAACTCAGGGGCTTTGCATTTTCTGCGGACGCATGTGCGGAGGAGGCCCTTGTGCTGGCCTCTGCGGGGGCATCGGGGAGTTTCGGCGAAAGGGCTTTTTTGCGCCGCAGGGCCACCGGAAGTGTGAAGAAGAACATTGTCCTGCCGCTCTCGCCGCCGTCGGAAGTTGTTTTGCGCTCTGGTGTTCGGAGTTTTTACGATGAATTGCTTGTGGTTATGCCGATATTTGAAGAGGAACCCTAGTTTGCCAAGCCCTGGCGCGTGGGACGGTGGGCGGGGCAGGGTAAAGGCGAGGGGCGGTGATTGACGTAAGTGTTTACCCAGACAGAACTTGCGGTAACAAATAATCCAGGAGTGTGAGGATAGTAGCTTGACTAATGCGGCGGAGCGGGTATAATATTATGTGGAAACATAGAAGCCTCCGAAAAGGCAAACCGCCCGAGAGGACGGGACGCAAAACCGAAGGACCTCGACCGCACGCCGGCGGATGGCCAGAAGAAAGGCGGCGGGAGAGGGTGCCCGGTTGCCGAAGGGGCGCGGAAGTAGAGATGTTTGCAGGAACCCGTTCCTTCGGCCTCGAAGGAGCGGGTTTGGCTTTTTTGCGGTGCCTGTGGGGGTGAAATCATGAAGCGCACAAGTGCATTGGGATTTACGATCATCGAGGTTGTGGTCGCCGCGGCCGTGATCTTGATAGGTATAGCTCTTTTTATTCCCGCGTTTCAATATTGCGGACAGGCCAGTCAGGCGGCGCGGGAGAAGTCTGCGGCGATGAGCGCGGCGCGAGGGGTGGTTGAGACGCTGCGAGGCAGCGCGGTCAGGCGAATCTACTCCAGCTACGGACCCGGCGGAACGATAGGTCCGGATTTCGTGGTTGATGGGTTGAGCCCGTTGCCAAGCGATCCGGACGGGCGATGTGGAAAGATAACTTTCTACAGTGACGAGAGCGCGGACATGCCGGAGGTAGGTTTGCCGCATGATTTGAATGGCGACGGGGATACGGATGACAGCGGAAGTGAAGTTACGAACTTCTACACGATTGTGCCGGTGGAAGTCGCGGTGGAATGGCGTGGACTTACCGGCAATAAAAGTGTTAAGCTGCACGCGATCGTAGGTGACCGGCGTGAATATACGTGGGAGGGGGGCTGATGATGAGGCAGAGGAGAGCAGGAAATTCGGGCATGACGCTGCTCGAGCTGGTCGTGGGCAGTGCGATTTTCATGATGATGATTGGGCTTGTGATGGTGCTTCTTGGGGCGGGTCAGGATTCATACAACACGGGTGTGATCAGGTCGAATCTTCGGGAGCGGGCGGCCGCTGCGCTGGAGAGAATTGTGACGGAGGTGCGTCCGGCCGGGGTTTCCACGCTGGAGGTATACGACGGAGGGACACTAACGAACACGAATGGTGACCGGGTGGACTTCCGGAAGGCGGTCGGCTCGGATGGTTTCGACCCTACATGGGGCAACAGGGTATCGTATCGGCTGAGTGGGGATAACGTGCTTCGGATCGAGTTGAGGGACAGCGGGCAAGTGATTTCTCAGGGTGTGGTGAATGGAGGGGTTTCGGATCTTTATTTTGAGGTTTCGAGAGACACGAATGGCGCGGAGAAACTTTTGATCAGGCTTACCCTTCAGGCGGCGGCTGCGGGGGGCAGGCCGCCGCACACAGCAACTGCTCAGACTACGGTTACGTTCCGTAACTGAGCGGAAAGGAGGGGTTTCATGAACAGGCTTTTGAGAAAAAAGGAGGCGGGGGGGGTGATCGTAATCGCCACGATTGTGGCGGCGATCATGATGGTGCTTGGGGCGGCGTTCTTCCTGGTGACGCTGGCTTTTGTCAATTCGGTGGAGGCCTCAGTTACCGACGAACGTACACTGCAGGTGGCGGAGGCGGGGATTGACATTGCGATACAGCAGCTCAACAGCGGCTATCCGGCGCAGATCGCGCTGGGCACTTGCGGACACGGGAAGTACACTGTCTCCGCTGCGTACTGGGGGACAGACGGTGCAGACAATGACTCGGACGGCCAGATAGACGAAACGGATGAGCAGGGGATAGTCGTCGTGACCAGTATCGGGGCCTACGGCACTCGAATGAGGAGGCTGGAGGGGGTGCTTCACAGCAAGGTCAGAGCGTCTCTGATGAACGCCATCTATGCCGGCAACTCGTCCGGCGATCCGAACTACTCGCTCGACTTCCGCGGGGTGGGTGACCAGGGGGACCATGTCGTAGGGGACGTGTACTCCGGACAGGACATGGCGATAGAGCAGGACGCTGAGGTAGACGGGACGGTGAGGGCTGCAGGTACGATAAACGGCCAGCTCGACAACAGCGACCCTCTGGAGGCCCCGACTGGGGACAACATACGTGCGATTATGGCTAGCCACCCGGGGGCGATCGTTGACGTGAATACGATATTCGCAAATCAAGGGGTGTCGGCTTACGACGTGATCAAAAACGAGAGGTACGGCGGCACGGTAGTCCCGGAGGAGTCGGTGGCTCACATCCTGCGGCTCAACCCGGACGACAGGGCTTTTGAGACGAGTACGACAGTCGGCCCGGATTTCTTTCTGGAGGATCCGTACGAGGTCAACGCACAGGGCAAGTACAACGTGAATAATACCCCGATAAGCATCTCGTCTGCGCAGACAGGAGACCCGGAAGAAGGCAACGACCGGATTTACTACATCCGGGGGAACCTGTGGCTGCACAACAGGGACACGTACGACTTCGTGCCAAAGCACCCGGAGAAGACGGGTATCCACAACACGTTCGTTGTCGAGGGGAATATCTATTTCTCCGACAACCTGTTCAAGAACAATCCGACCTATGACGTATGGATGTTTATCGCGATCAAGGATCCGAACAACCCGGATACGACGGGGAACGTGACGATCGGCGACCCGATATTCGGGACGGTTGAGGAGCTAAACACGCTGCTGTACGCCGAGAACAACTTTTTGGACAACAACCTGGATGAGCAGGGCTCCTACCACTTCACGATCAATGGGAACATGACGGGTGGGAACCACGTTCAGATAAACCGAGACTACGACACGCGGCCGTACCACTCGCGGATGGACGTGAACTTCGACGGGCGGCTGAATGACACCTCGCGGCAGGCGCAGAAGTTCCGAGAGAATCTGCCTCCGTTTTTCATGGAGATGCTAACGGCGGGGCCTTCGACGCAGGACCTTTACTGGTTAGTATCTTACCGTGAGCTGTCGCGGCCTTCTTACGATCCGTTTTCGCAGCACGTATACCAGTAATTGGGAGGGAGAATGATAGCAGCCAAGCGCGCCAGGTGCTTGATTGGGATTTTGCTCGCGGTAGGGATGTGGGCAGGGAGCGCCAGCGGGGAGATCATACACCTCAGGAATGGGAACCGGCTGGTTGGAAAGATTCTGCGAGAAGAGGGGGGGGAGGTGGTTGTCAAGGTCTCGTTCGGGGAGATGAGAGTCGCGAAGGAAGATATCGTGAAGGTGGAGGCCGAGCCCACGCCCTCTCCGAGTCCAACGCCGTGCCCTACTCCTGCAGATGAGGGGGCCGAGGAAGCAGAGGAATCGGCTGCGAGCCGGACACCTTCGCCGTCCGCGACGGGTCCCCCATCAGCGACGAGTTCACCCTCCCCGACTGCGGCTCCCACCGTGGAGCCAACGGCGCCGCCTGCCCAGAAGATGAGGGTCAGGCCGTTCGAGGAATGGTATGCTGCCTGGCATCCCGCTATCGAGGGCGACGTGAGGGGATACGCGCATAATTCGTTGAGGATCGGGGCGGATGGCGTTGTTACCGTGAAAAGCGAGGTGGCTTTGCTGAGGGCTGATAGGAAGCCGCGCGTTCAGTCGAAATTCAAGGTCGTGATGAGACCGGACCTGACACCGCTTTCCTTCTCGGTGTCGGAACGGGCAATGGGATTCCAGCGGGAGGTCGAAGGGGTTGTTACGGCTGGCTATGTCAGCGCCAACGCGACGGTTGCCGGCGAGGAGGAAGAGAAGCAGGTGGCCTTCCCCAAAGGGGCTCTGGTGGGAGATCTGCCTCTCACGAGGTTCCTGCAGACCGCCAGTTTGTCAGTGGGGAGCGAGGAAACGTACAGGTCTTTCGACTTTGTGGAACTTGCCCCCGTTGCGGTGAGGATAAAGGTGGTTGGCCGGGAGAGCGTGGAGGTGGGAGGTAGTTCCCGCCAGGCGTTGGTTTTGGAGATGTCGGTTGAGGGACCGGGAGGTTTGGCTGAGAGCTGCAAGCTTTGGGTTCAGCCCAGGTCGGCTTCGTATCCATCGGGGAGGGTGCTGAAACGGCAGGAGCTGCCGGACGGCTACATATACATGCTGTCAAGCGAGGAAGAGGCGCGCACTCCGGTTGACTACTGGCTGAAGACGTATGAAGACCTGCTGAAGTGGATGTCGGAGAGGGGGACTGAAGGCGAGGGTCAGGAGACTCCTGAGGGGCTCTGATTCTGCGCGGTGGAGCCATTCTGTTTGAGTGTCTCCAGGTAGCGCGTTCTGACCAATGTGAAGAAGTCTCTGTACTCCGGGGATCTGTAGTCCGGATAGGTCCAAGGCCAGGGTTCAAAGCCGCCTTTGTGGAAGCTAAGAGTAACTTCTGCGTATATGCCCTGGCCCAGGTGGATTCTGTGCGAGAAGTCCTTTGCGGTGGCCAATACGAGCTTTGATGCGGTCACGTAGCCAGGGTCCAGGTTGATCGGCCGGGCGACCGGCCATTTGCGGATGAGACTGAGTTCGTGCTCCAGGGCATTTGTCTGGATTTTGATTTGTGCGAGGGTGTCGGGCGGGATGAGTTCGGAGAAGCTTAAGAATTTCCTTTTGAGGCAGGTTCCCATTTCCGTTTGATAGTAGTCGGTTTTGTCGAAAGGCAAGAGAGGCGACTGGAGGTCTACAGGGCCGAAAAGGTTTTCGAGTTTGGGTGCGGCGAGGAGGAAGGCGTCTTCGAAGCGAGATATCATGCCGACGATGAGCTTGACTGGGGAGGGTGTTTTGACCTTTGCCATGACAAGCTCCTGACAAGGGTGAGGGGAGACTTGCTCCACGGGTCGGATTGGGATAGAATGGTGTTTCTGGTTGATTATAGACCGTAAGGAGGTCTGGCGCGTATGTCAAGGGTGTGCGAGATCTGTGGGAAGCGAACGCAAACCGGTTACCGAGTGGCGCGACGAGGTTTGGCGAAGAAGAAGGGCGGAGTGGGGAAAAGGATAACCGGGCGCACGAAGAGAAAGTTCAAGCCGAATATCCAGGTGGTTCGCGCTATAGTGAACGGCAGGGTCCGGCGGCTGAGCGTTTGCACGAAGTGTTTGCGCGCGGGCAAGTTTCAGAAAGCTGCCTAGCCTGCTGCAGGAAGAGAAGTGTCCTATCTTCATCTTTCCGCCGTTGAACTCAGGCAGGCGATCGGCAAGGGGGAGGTTTCGGCCGTAGGAGTGCTGGAGGACCTGCTTGATTGGATAGGTGAGGCAGATCCTCAGGTTCGCTGCTTCGTGACGGTGGATGGCGAGGGTGCGAGGGCGCAGGCGGAAGCGGTTGACCGGAAGCTCGGGAAGGGGGAGAGGCTGGGGGAACTGGCTGGGATCCCTGTGGCGGTCAAAGATAACATATGCACCGAAGGGCTTTTGACCACCTGCTCGTCGCGAATTCTGCACAATTTCATCCCGCCATACGATGCGCACGTCGTTAGGAGACTTCGCGAGGAAGATGCGGTTATCGTCGGCAAGACGAATATGGACGAGTTTGCCATGGGTTCCTCGACGGAGAACTCCGGTTTCTTCCCGACGCGGAACCCTTGGGATACTGAGCGTGTGCCTGGGGGGTCGAGCGGGGGCTCGGCGGCTGCAGTGGCAGCGGAGATGGCTTACCTGGGACTCGGGTCGGATACGGGAGGCTCGATTCGTCAGCCTGCGGCGCTGTGCGGCGTAGTGGGTTTGAAGCCGACGTACGGGCGGGTGTCGCGGTATGGTCTGGTCGCTTTCGCTTCTTCGCTCGATCAGATCGGCCCCCTGGCCAGAACAGTCGCAGATGCGGCACTCCTGGCGAAGGTTGTTTCCGCGTACGATCCGCGGGATTCGACGTGCGTGAAGCGGGAGGTTCCGGATTACGTTGCCGGGCTGGAGGGTGGGGTGAAGGGATGCAGGTTCGGTGTTCCCAGGGAGTACTTTGGGGAGGGGCTGGATGCGGATACGGAAAGGGCTGTGGAGAACGCGATCGAGGCGCTGCACGGACTCGGGGCAGAGACGGTAGAGGTAACACTGCCACACACTGCATACGCGGTGGCGGCATACTACTTGATAGCGACGGCGGAGGCGAGTTCGAACCTGGCGCGATACGACGGGGTTCACTATGGGTACAGGTCTGCGGGGTCGGGGGATATAGTGGAGCTTTTCAGTGAGGCGAGGGCGGAGGGATTCGGGGCTGAGGTGAAGCGGCGGATAATGCTGGGGACTTACGGCCTTAGCGCGGGATACTACGACGCGTACTACCTGAAGGCTTCGCGGGTGCGCGCGTTGATGAAGAGTGACTTCGACCGGGCTTTCGAGGAGATTGATTTCGTCATCGCGCCGACCTCTCCTTCCCCCGCGTTCAAGCTGGGGGAGAAATTAGATGACCCGTTAAAGCTTTACCTGTGCGACATTTACACGATACCGGCGAATCTGGCTGGCATTCCGGGCATATCGCTTCCGTGCGGGATTTCGGAGGAGGGGCTTCCTATCGGGATTCAGGTAATGGGGAAGCCGTTCGACGAAGAAGGTGTGCTTAGGGCAGCCCGCGCGCTGGAGGCGGCGCTGGATTTCGAGCCGAGGCGGCCGCCGCTTGTGAGGGGGGAGGCGGCTGAGTGAAGGCGATGGGGCTGGCATGACGGAATACGAATCGGTGATTGGTTTGGAAGTTCACGCCGAGCTTCAGACGGAGACGAAGCTGTTCTGCGGCTGCAGCGCGAAGTTCGGCGGGCCTTCCAACACGCAGACCTGTCCTGTTTGTTTGGGGATGCCGGGCGTGCTGCCGGTGATGAACCGGAGGGCTTTTGAGCATGCTCTTCGGGCTGCGCTGGCCTTTAACTGTAAGATTCCACGGGCGACGCGAAGCGACCGAAAGAACTACTACTACCCCGACCTGCCGAAGAACTACCAGATATCGCAGCTGTACACGAATCTGGGTACGGATGGCTGGGTGGAGTTGTTTTTGAACGGGAGTTCAAAGAAGGTGGGCATCCTCAATGTTCATCTGGAGGAGGACGCGGGGAAGCTGCTTCACCCGGAGTCGACGAGCGCGGACTACTCTCTTGTTGATCTGAACCGGGCGGGTGTGCCGCTTCTGGAGATTGTTTCAGACCACGATATGCGGAGCGTGGCTGAAGTTGAAACGTTCATGCGGACGGTACGGGATGTTCTTTTGTACCTGGAGGCTTCGGACTGCAAGATGGAGGAAGGGTCGCTTCGGTTCGAGGCCAGCATTTCCCTCCGGGTGGAGGGTTCCGAAAAACTGGGAACCCGGGTCGAGATAAAGAATCTAAACTCTATGAAGGCTGTGGCCAAGGTTGTGGCCCACGAGATTGACCGGCAGAAGAAGCTCCTTGACTCAGGCGGGGAAGTGGCTCGCGAGACACGGCTTTGGGATGAGGTTAGAGAGGTCTCCAGGCCGATGCGGACCAAGGAGACAGCGAGCGACTACCGGTATTTCCCGGAACCGGACCTGGTGCCGATAGTGCTGGACGACGAGTGGATCGAGGGCGTGCGGGGGTCGCTGCCCGAGCTGGCGCACTACCGGCGGCGCAGGTTCGTATCCGAGTACGGTGTGCCTGAGTACGATGCTTCCGTCCTTACGCAGGAGAGAGGAATTGCTGATTTCTTCGAGCAGACTGTTGCCGAGGGTGTTGCTGCAAAGGCAGCAAGCAACTGGATAATGGGGGACGTCCTGCGGATGCTCAACGAGAAGAGGCTGGGGTTGTCAGAACTATCACTTGGTGCGGGCGGCTTAGTTGAGATTATCCGGCTGGTTGATTCGGGCAAGGTGAATATCTCCGTGGGGAGAAGCCTGCTGGACGAGGTGGTAGAGACGGGGAAGTCGCCTGAGGAGATTGTGCGGGAGAAGGGCCTTTTGCAGATATCGGATGAGGGTGAGTTGGAAGAAATTGCCCGGCGAGTGGTCGAGAATAACCCCAAGCCTGTCGAGGATTATAAGAAGGGGAAGAAGGCAGCTATCGGCTTTCTGGTGGGGCAGGTTATGAAGGAGACACGCGGGCGAGCGAACCCGAAGAAGGTCTCGGCTGTTATCGTAAGGCTGCTTTCGCCCGGATAGGACGCCCAGTGCTTGCCAAGAGGATAATCCCGTGTCTGGATGTGAAGGATGGCCGTGTGGTCAAGGGGACGCGGTTTGTGAATCTTCGCGATGCGGGGGACCCGGTAGAGGTTGCTACGGTGTACGACGAGCAGGAGGCGGATGAGATCACCTTCTTAGATATAACGGCGTCACACGAGGACCGCGAGATAATGATAGATGTGGTTCGCAGGACAGCGGAGCGGGTTTTCATGCCGCTCACGGTGGGGGGCGGGATAAGGAACGTAACGGACATAAGGAATCTGCTCAGGGCAGGGGCGGATAAAGTGTCCATAAACACATCGGCCGTCCTGGAGCCTGGTCTTATAAGCGCGTCTTCGCGGAGGTTCGGGAGCCAGTGCATCGTGGTGGCGGTGGATGCGAAGCAGGGGCCGCGAGGCTCGGGAAGCGACCTGCTGAAGTGGGAGGTGTACGTTTACGGCGGGAGGACGCCAACGGGGCGGGATGCCATCGAATGGGCTGTAGAGGCGGAAGAAAGAGGTGCAGGGGAGCTGCTGCTGACGAGCATGGATCGGGACGGGACTCGAGGGGGTTACGATCTGGAACTGACGAGGCAGATATCACGGCGGGTTTCCATACCGGTTATTGCATCCGGTGGGGCGGGGAGTTTGGAGGACATTTACAGAGTTCTAACGGAGGGTGAAGCTGACGCGGCGCTGGCTGCCTCCATGTTCCACTTTCGGCAATACGCGGTACAAGAAGTAAAAAGGTATTTACACGAGCGGGGGGTTGTTGTAAGACTTTAAGGGGACTTTCGGACGGCGTGGAGCAGGGTCGTTGATTCGGAGGACATAATGGCAAAAGATGCACATACGTTCGAGCAGCTTCAGAAGCTTCTAAAGTCTATGGAGAAGTTCAGCGCGTCGGACCTTCACCTGAAGGTGGGGTCGCCACCGAGCTTTCGGGTTCTGGGGACCTTGCGTGTTGCTGATCTGCCGCCTGTTACGGGGCGGGAGATGGGGGGAATGGTTGATCGGCTGCTGACGGCACGGCAGAAGGCGCGTTTCGGAGAGAGGACGGACTTTGACTTGTCGTTCGTGGTGGAGGATGGAACGCGATTCCGTGTGAATATATTTCGCCAGCGCGGGGAGCTGAGCTTGGTTTTTCGCCGGGTCACGACGGAGATAAAGACCTTCGAGGAGTTGCACCTGCCGAAGGTGCTCGAGCGGATTTCATCGTATCGCCAGGGACTGGTAATTGTTTCGGGGATCACCGGTTGTGGTAAGACGACGACTCTGGCGTCGATGGTTCGGCACATCAACGAGCACAGACGCTGTCATATCATCACGGTCGAGGATCCGATCGAGTATATGCACAGCGACAAGAGGGCGTTCATCAATCAACGGGAGATCGGGCTGGATGTGGACGAGTATCAAACGGCGGCCAAGTTCGCATTGCGGCAGGACCCGGATGTGATTTTGATAGGGGAGATGCGGGATGCGGAGACGTTTCAGACGGTGCTGACGGCGGCGGAGACCGGGCACCTGGTGTTGACTACTCTTCACACATCTCGAGCCCACCAGGCGGTGAGCCGGATTATGGACTTGTTCCCGCCGGACGAGCATCATCAGGTGCGTCGCGGGCTGTGCTTCAACTTGCGCGCGGTGATTTGTCAGATGCTGCTTCCCTGTATCAAGGAAGGTATAGACCGCGTGCCCGCAACTGAAGTAATGATCGTGAATGCGGCTATTCGGAAGATGATAAGCGATGGCGAGGATGCGAGAGTGGGGGACGTTATAACCACGAGCGGGACCGAAGGGATGCAAGAATTCACCCACTCTCTGGCGGAACTTGTAGTCAATGAGCTTGTGGAAAGAGGGGTTGCACTTGAGGTGGCGCCTAATCCCGAGGCGCTCGAAATGGCCTTGAAGGGCATATCAGTAAGAACGGGCATGCTGTAAGGGGGCTGAGAGGGTCATGGACTATTTCATGAACTACTTCATAGTCAACCCTTTGTGGGTGATGGGAGCGGGGGGGCTGGCGGCGTTGTGGCTTTATCTGGTGTTGTGGGTGAGCGCAGACGCGCGGACCGTCGGGCTCGAACAAACGTTCTGGAACACTATGTTCTACCTGACGGGCGCTTTTTGCGCGCTTCTGACCTGGATTATTCATCCAGTCCTGGTGGTTTCATTTGCAGTTTTGTTGATAACGATGCTTGCGATATACGTCCAAATCCGAAATCAGCGCGTGCCGGAGGATGAGCGGCTTTTCGGTAAGGAGCATATGTCCAACGTCCTTGCGGCCGTTCTTGCGAGACTCGGCATTAGCATTGCCAGGAAGGTACCGGGTGCCGTTGAAGGGGGCGTGGCGCCGCAGATCGTTCTTACGAAAAAGGACGGTACTCCGTTGGAAGCGGCTGCCCCGAGGGGAAAGGGGAAGGTGCGGGGGAAAGCAGGCGAGAGCATATATTCTTGCAAGCAGTTAGTCCAGGAGGCTATAGACAATCGCGCTACCGACATTCATCTGGAACCGAAAGGTGACGCGGTTCAGGTCCGCTACCGGATAGATGGAGTGCTTCACAATGTGGAGCCGCTATCCGAGGAGCTTGGGACGAGTGTGGTCTCCGCGTTGAAGGTTCTTGCGGACATGGATATTTCTGAGAAGCGGCGTCCGCAGGACGGGAATTTTGCGGCGGTTCATGAGGGGCGGGACATAGATTTTCGCGTAGCTACCAGCAATAGTCTCTACGGTGAGACGATGGCGATACGTGTGCTCGACAGGGCAAAAGGGCTTCTGCGCCTGCAGGATTTGGGAATGTCACCCAGGATTCTTGAGCCTGTTCAGTCATTGACGCAGAGCGCCAACGGGATGTTGGTCTCGGCAGGCCCCACGGGGAGCGGAAAGACGACGACGCTGTACGCGATCCTGAGTGAGATTGACGCTCTGCGGAAGAACGTTATCACCATTGAGGATCCGATCGAGTACAAATTGGATAACGTTACGCAGATGCCGATAAACGTCAAGGCGGGCATCAAGTTTTCAAACACTCTGCGCTCGGTGCTGCGCCAGGACCCGGACGTGATAATGGTGGGGGAGATTCGCGATTTGGAAACAGTGCAGCTTGGGATTCAGGCTTCACTGACGGGGCACTTTGTGCTAACTACGGTTCACGCGAACAACTCGCCGACAAGTATATTCAGACTGATTGACCTGGGGGTTGAGCCTTATCTTATCGCGTCGGGGTTGAAGGGGGTTCTTTCGCAAAGACTCGTACGGGTGCTGTGTGATAAGTGCAAGGTTCCGTACAAGCCGCGCGCGGAGTTCCTTCAGAAGCTCGGCGTCTCTCGGGGGCAAGTGGAGGTGTTGTACAAGGCTAAAGGATGCGAGCACTGCCAGGGAACCGGGTACCGCGGTAGAACCGGTGTATTCGAGCTGCTGGTCGTGAACCAGCCGATATCGGAGCTGGTAAGACGCAACGTTTCTATTCAGGCGCTGCGCGACGAAGCACGAAAGACGGGTATGAGGACTCTGGAGGAAGACGGAATTCGGAAGGCCATCCAGGGGATAACGTCTCTCAAAGAGGTGGCGCGAGTGACGAAGTGAGGGGGGTGCAAGAGTTATGTTGCTGAACGTTCTCATCGTGCTGACAATGTTCGCCATTGTATACTACGGGTATCGGGTGGGTGCCTTCGATGCGACCGTGACTTTCGTCTGCATAGGCGCGGCGTCGCTTTTGACGTTTATGTTCAGCGAGGATCTTGCGAGGCTGGTGATACTGCGGTTCTTTACAAAGAATGAACAAGCGGGGCTGGCGGCGTCCTATTGGATACTGCTGCTTGTGCTCTTCATCACGTTCAGGCAATTTGCTTTTCACTTTCTGCACGACGAAAAGATAAAGTTCAATAATGTGCTCTACAGGCTTGGAGGGTTGGCGGTCGGGCTTGTGCTGGCGCACGTGATATGTGGCGCCTTCGTAGTGGGCTGGTTTATCTTCCCATTCGCACATGCGATTCCGCCGCCTGGTGAGGGGAAGGCGGTCTTCCTGAACACTGATGAGGCGTACCTCAGACATATTGCTAGATTAAGCAAGCACGTCGGTCCTAAGGACGAGGATAGGAAGTTCAATCCCGGCTTTTATTTGGAATTCAAGAGAGAGGCCAGGCAGAAGGAGCGACAGCCTGAGGGAGCGTTTACGGAAGAAGAGACGGACTATTCACCGAGTGGAGTAGACCCGGCGGGGAGCCTTAAGACAAGGCAAGATCGGCTAGATTACAAACCTGAATAGACTTCACGCCGGTCGTCGGCAGGCAAATGCAGCTCGCGATCTCCATAGGAAGGATTTTTGGGTTTATTGCTCTTGCGGGCTGCGGGCTGGTGGCTTTTTTCTCTATCTTTATCGGCTTCCCTGGTCAGATAGGAATCGCTTTACTGATCGGCATAGTCGCCTGGGTGACGGGGTGGGAAAGGGTAGGGGTTGTTGCTGTTTTGGTGATGGTTGGTTTCTCAATTGCGCTGGAGGGCCTGGATCCGATAGCAGGTTTCCTTGGAGCAAAGCGCGGCGGTGGGACGTTGTTGACCGGGGTCAGTGCTCTTGTCGGTAGTTTGGTCGTGGCTGCGTTGGCTGCCGCGATTCCGATTCCGGTGGTGAACGTACTGTTTGGGAGTTTCGTGGGAAGCTTTGCGGGGGCGTTCGGCTACGAGTATCTGAGGACGCGGCGAGCGGGCTTGTCGTTTAGGGTGGGATTGTCCACGCTTTTGGGTAGAATGTTGTCAACGTTTGTGAAGGCGGCGGCTGCGTGTGGAATCGTGGCGTTCGCCGTCTGGCGGTTGCTGAGTGGTTAGTCGTGTGGATAGGGGACCTTGCTGGTGATACCAGTGGTTGACGGGGCGTCGTTGCAGGGATTTGCGGTTAACTCCCTTGATCCTTCCGGCTCATGGACTGCACTGCAACGGATGGCGGTTTGTTCCGTTGTTGCGGTTTACATATTCTGCGCTGCGACGGGATTGGGATTACGGCTTCTGAAGGTGGCTAGGATTCGCGCAGATTCCCCTTGGGAACGTCTGGTAATCTCCGCCGGTGTTGGGTTTGGTCTGATATCCCTTCTCGCGCTGGGACTGGGGCTTGCAGGGATACTCTCCCCGGTTTTCTGGGCGGTGCTGCTGGGGATATTCATCCTGGGGTCGATCGGCGAGCTGCTTCGTCTGTGGGGTGAGCTAGGAAGCGACTTCAGTGTTTTGAGGCCCAAGACTGGATTTGAATACTGGCTTGCGGCGATCGTGTTGCTGGTTTTCGCTGCGAATTTTCTTGCCGCATTTGCTCCGCCCCTTGACTACGATGAGCTGGAGTACCATCTCGCTGCACCGGCGCAGTACCTCGGCGCGGGGCGCGTGTTCTTCATAGCGGATAACGTGTACGCGAACTTCCCCGAGAACTGCGAGATGCTTTACCTCATTTCGATGGTGCTTTCGGGTGGGACCATCGCCGGGGCTTACACTTCGAAACTTGTCAATGTGCTCCTGGGTGTTTTGGCTGCGGTGACGGTTTGGCGTGTGGGTATAGGGCTATTTTCGAGAAGGGTAGGTGCGATTGCCGGGGCTATATTGTACTCCGCGCCGTGGGTCGCCGTCGTTACTCAGAAAGCATACGTAGAAGCAAGCGTGCTATTCTATGTGACGTTGGTTCTGCTGGCGGCGGCGCGGTATTGGTGTGCGGGTAGGGGGCGGCGCCGCTGGGAGGAAGTGGTGCTGGTGGGGGTCTTTTGCGGTCTTGCGGCAGGGACGAAGTATCCGGCGGTGCTGTTCGTTGCCGTTCCGGCGGTGGTGTTCATAATCCTCGCCAACCTTCCGGAGCCGCGCAGGTTAGTCAAACACGGGGTGATTTGCGTTCTATTCATGGTTGCGGCGTTCGGGCCATGGCTATTTAAGAACTTCGCTTACACGGGTAATCCTACGTACCCGCTGCTCTATAGGGTTTTCGACGGGCGCAACTGGGATGAGTTTAGAGACGCAAGATTCAAGCGTGCGCATTCGCCGGGAGAGGTAAGTGGGGGCGAGTTCTCGGGGGCCGCGGGGGAGTATTTTTTCGCGGGCGGGTTGGCTTCGCCGGCGCTGGCGGTCTTTCTTCCATTCTGTCTGCTCTACGCGGGATACGCGCGAAGAAGAGCGGCCCTGATGCTATATGGCGTTTTTGTTTTCCTGTCTTGGTTTCTGCTCACGCACCGGATACCGAGGTTTCTGGTGCCGATGCTGCCCGCCCTAGCACTTCTGGCGGCGTGTGGCGCCGAGGTAGAGCTTACGCGGTGGTGGAGGAAGCTTTGCCATATTGTGGTTGTAGGGCTGGTAGGGTACTGTGCCTTGGTGGTGTTACGCATTGATTTCCAGGGGCTGGCCCTTCATCGAGTTGCGCTGGGGATGGAATCTCCACGCGCATACATAGGTAGGCTAACCACAGGGAGCAACTACTCCCAGGACGCGATTGATTTCGTGAACAGGATTCCCGCATCTGAGAATGTCCTTTTCCTTGGTGAGGCACAGAGCTTTTACGCGACCCGCCCGATTATCGCACCAACGGTTTTCGATGCGAAGCTGGTGGATCAGATCGAAGACCCGGGTCCCTCCGGGCGGGAGTTCTGGAAGCTGCTTAGGGCAAGCTCGATAGACTACGTGTATGTGAACTACGACGAGCTAAAGCGACTTCAGGAAACCTACTCTTTTGAACACGGCGGGAGGTGGCATCTGGGATACAGCGACTGGCTGGGAGAAGACGCGGCGAGTTCGGTGCGGCTGCTGAGTTCAATGCATGGGAAGTATCTGGTGCCAGTGGCTGCATTTCCGGCGGCGGAGGGGCAAGCCGTGTTTCCGTTCGTCATCTATCGTGTTTTGGAGGCGGTGGGGGCTCCGCCGTGATAGATGCAGAGTAAGGTGTGAGCTCCGCTCGGTCGAGTGGGCCAGCTAGTTCGGCAACGCGGCGGATGGGTTCGGCGCGGCAAATAGTGCGATTGATCGAAGTGATGCTGCGGATATAGTGAGAGTA
>CAZUUK010000040.1:0-27689 GCA_964622675.1 uncultured Planctomycetota bacterium
CCCCCGTTTACATGACCGTCAATCTCTCTGCTGTTTCGGGGCAGACCGTCACCGTCGACTACGCCGCGGGCGGCACCGCCACCGGCGGCGGTGTTGATTACACCCTTACAGCCGGCACCCTCACATTCAATCCCGGCGAGATCACCCATGACATCTCAATTGACGTGATTGACGACGCGTTTGACGAGCCCGACGAGACCATAATCGTCACCCTCACCAATCCCGTCAGCGCAACGGTCGGCGCCAACAACTCGCACACCTACACCATCACTGACAATGATTCTCCTCCTGAGGTCGCCTTCGACTTCACCTCCTCCAGCGATTCCGCATCCGTAACCCCCGCTCTTCTGTCGGTCAGTCTCTCCGTACAGTCCGGGTGGACGGTCACGGTGGATTATTCCGCAACCGGCGGCACCGCAACGCCCGGGGGCGTTGACTACACCCTCGCACCGGGCACCCTCACCTTCTCGCCCGGCGTAACCACACAAGACGTCTCCGTGGACATCGTTGACGACGCCACCCCTGAATCCGACGAAACCACAATCGTCACTCTCACTAACCCGACCTACTCCTCCCTCGGTGCCAACACTCAGCATACCTACACGATAAACGACAACGATGCCGTCCCCGACGTCGACTTCGACCGCGTTTCTTCCAACGGCCTCGAGTCCGTCACGCCGGCCCTTATCACCGTCATCCTGTCCATCTCCTCGGAGCAGCAGGTGGATGTGGACTACGCAGTAACTGGCGGCACCGCCACTGGCGGCGTTGACTACACCCTCCCAGCGGGCACGCTCATATTCGCCCCTGGCCAAACGGCTAACGACATCCCCGTGAACCTCATTGACGACATCTGGCCAGAGCCCGACGAGACAATAATCGTCACCCTCAGCAACCCCGTAAACGCGGCCCTTGGAACCGTCACACAGCATACCTTCACAATCACCAACGACGATTCCGTCACCGAAGGATTCATCAATGACGTCGAGGCCGGCGAGGTCGGCTGGACCCCCACCGGCTTCTGGCACATCGTGGACACCGCCGCAACCCCAACTCCCAATCCTTACGCCGAAGCACACAGCCCCACCCACAGTTGGTGGTACGGTCAGGACTCGACCGGCGATTACGACAACGGCATCGCTAACTCCGGCGCCCTCACCTCGCCCCTCACTATCTTCCCCGCCGACGGCGCCTTGATCTTCTGGTCCTTCCATGAAACCGAACTCGACGTCGGCTACGACACTATGATCGTCTACGTGAGCCCCGACAGCGGCTCGACTTGGATACCAGTTTACACTTCCCCCAAGACGCCCCTGTTCACCTGGCACCAGGCCACCGTTGACGTTTCCTCCTATGCCGGCTCCACAGGTTACGTCAGCTTCGAATTCGATACCGACGATGATCTCTACAACAACTTCCGCGGCTGGTATGTAGACGACATCGTCTTGGCCGCTCCCGACCTGCCCACTCTCGATGACGACATGGAGTCCGGCTCCGGGAACTGGATCGCCGACGGCCTATGGCACATGGTTGACACCACGGTCCCCATGCCGACTTCCAATCCCTATCCTGCCGAAGCCTACAGCGGCACCCATAGCTGGTGGTACGGCCAGGACGCCACTGGCGACTACGACACCGTAGCCACGGCCACGCCGAGTCCCCTGCCCGTGGCAAACCAGGGAAGGCTCAAATCCAAACCCTTCGACCTCGACCTGGACAACCACCTCCGCTTCTCCACCTGGGAGCAGGTCGAAGCCGAGGCAGATTTGGGCTATGACTTCCGCCAGCTCCGCATCACCCACGATGGCATATCGTGGGACCTCGTCTACACCTCAACTGGCTCGACCACGGCCGGCTGGAAAACAAAGGCCGTTGACATCTCCTCCTACTCCAGCCCCGTAACCCAGATCGCCTTCGACTTCGATACCGTGGATGAAATCCTGAACCAGTTCCGCGGCTGGTACGTGGACGACGTACGCGTAGGCCCTTCCCCTCTCAGCACACTTGAAGACGACATGGAATCCGGCCCCGATAGGTGGATCCCCACCGGCCTCTGGCACATGGTTAACACCGCCGCCACCCCAACTCCCAACCCCTATGCCGAGGCCCGCAGCGGCACGCACAGTTGGTGGTACGGACAGGACGCCACCGGCAACTACAATACCGTACCCGCAGGCACCCCCACACCCTCGCCCGTGGCAAACCAGGGTACCCTAACCTCCGTCACCTTCCAACTCGGCGCCGACAAGCTCCTCGAGTTCTACAGTTGGGAGCAAGTGGAATCCGGCTTCGACTACCCGCCCTATCCGCCGGGCGTTGATGCCCGCCAGGTCTACATCTCCACCGACGAGGGCTCTAGCTGGGCCCTGGTTCACTACTCCGATACTGCCGGTCAGGCAAGCTGGGCTAAAACCCTTGTTGACCTCTCCAGCTATGGCGGCGGCATTGCCAACATCCAATTCCTCTTCGACACCGTGGACAACATCTACAACGACTACCGCGGCTGGTACGTGGATGACGTCCGGATTACCGAAAGCGCCCAGCTCGGCCTTGACGAAGACTTCGAGGGCGACACCTCCGCTTGGAGCAAGTCCGGCCTCTGGTACAAGACCGACATCAGCCGTCCCTACGGCCTCGCCCACAACAGCACCTACAGCTTCCGCTTCGCCAGGCTGAACGGCAGCGATTACGACATCGGCGGTGCGGTCGCCGGCGGCCTCACCTCGCCCCCCTTTGAACTTGAGCCGGCCTCCACCCTGAGCTTCTGGAGCTGGGAGCAGACCGAGACAACGCCCGGCTACGACGTCCGTCAGGTATGGGTCTCCGAAGACGGCGGAACAAACTGGGCCGTCGTTCATGCCTCCCCCAGCCTCGTCCAGAGTGAATGGTACAACGTCATCGTGGACCTCAGCGCCTACAGCTCCCTCCAGGGCAAAGTCCGTTTCTGGTTCAACACGGTTGACAACCAACTAAACAGCTACCAGGGCTGGTACGTCGACGACGTCATTGTCGCACAGTGAGTGCGTTCCCGCGCCGCGGTAGCATATGGCAGCAGCGCAAGTCGTGCACACGCGCAGCCGCGCCCGGGCCGTGACATTTGCTGTCCTTCCGTTTCTTCTTAGCTCCTCGCTCGCCGCTGCCCGAGCCGTCACCCTCAACCCCTCCGTGGACACCAGACCATGGACGCATTTGGCGCATCCGTCGCCTTCGATGACTATCCCCTCGTTAGCCTCCCCGAGCCCAAGCGTTCTCAGGCGTTTCATGATGCCGGCAACATGGAGATCGTCGGCTCCGCTTGCTTTTCGTCGCGCACCGGTCTACAATTCTCCTTCCGCGAAAGGAGAAAACCTTGTCTCGCCCAACCAAACTCATCCTCATCGGCATTGACGGTGCCATGCCCGAAATGCTGCTTCGCTTCCGCTCCGACCTGCCCGCCACCTCGCGGCTCATGCAAAACGGCTTCTTCGCTCCAGCACTCTCTTCCCCCTGCGCCGACACCCCCACCAACTGGACTACCATCGCCACCGGCGCTTGGACCGGCACTCACGGCATAACAAGCTTCCACGTCCACCTCCCCGGCGAGCCGCTCGGAAAGCAGCACTGGACCTTCGCCTCCGGCCTCTGTCAGGCCGAGTACATCTGGCAGGCCGCCGAGCGGCAGGGCCTACGCAGCATCCTCGTCAACTATCCCGTCGCCTGGCCGCCTACCGTTGAAAACGGCATAGTCGTCGGCGGCGACGGCCTCGTCTCCCATGACTGGACCGTCTCTCGCCACGTCTTCTACTACACCGCAGAAACCCTCGCCCGGAAAGAATTCGGCATCCCCGTTAAGCCGGCCCGCGCCCGTTCCTGGAAAAATCTCCCCGAGAGCAAAAGGCCGCCCCTCGAAGTCCCTCTCTATAGCCGCGAGACAGCTCGCATAGGCTGGAGCGAAGCCGGAAGCACCTTCGAAGCTTCCACCGCGTCCGGACCCTCTCGCCCTGACCTCTACGCCCTCATCTACGCAACCCGCAAATCCGCCTACAACCGTGTCCGCATCTGCCGCTCGCGCGATGCCTCAACCTCCCTCACCGACCTCCGCGTTGGCGATTGGTCCCCCTGGCTCGTTCACACTCTCACCGCCGCCGGAAAGAAGCACCGCGCCGCCTTTCGCTTCAAACTCCTCCAACTCTCGCGCGACGCCTCACGTCTCAGGCTCTACCGCAGCATCGCCGGCACCCCTTCCGGCTGGGCTTTCCCCTCCGGTGCCGAGAAGCCTGTAATCAAAAACGCCTCGCCCTACGTCGAAGGCTTCGAGCTCGGCGCCCATGCCTACAGGATGGGTTACTTCACCGCAGAAGAGCATCCCGAGCAGCTCGAGCTGCAATGCGAAGACCTCGCCCGCATCGCCAATCACCTCGCCTCCACCGAAGACTGGAATCTCCTCTTCGTTCAGGTCCACGCCCAGGATTCCCCCAACCACGACTTCCTCGGCTACCTCATGCCGCAGCACCCATCTTACTCTCCCGAATTGGAGGCCCGTTCCTGGGACGTCTTCCGCCGAAACTACGTCGCAACCGACCGCCTCGTCGCCGCGCTCGTCGAAGGCTCCGCCGACGACAACACCCTAATCTGCCTCGTCTCCGACCACGGAGCCTGTCCCACCCTCACCTTCGCCTGGACGACCGGTTTCCTCGCCAATGCCGGCCTCATCGCCTACGAGCGCGATTCAAAAGCCGACAGATTCGTCATAGACTGGTCCCGCACAAAGGTCTTTCTTACCAACAACTACATCTGGGTCAACACAAAAGGCCGCGAGCCTCACGGCATCGTCGAGCCCGGCCGCGAGTTCGACACCGTTCTCGATCAGGCTATCTCCGTATTATCGGCAGTCCGTGACCCCAGAACCGGCAGGTGCCCCGTCGCCTTCGCCGCAAGGAAGGAAGATGCCGCTTTCCTCGGCCAGTGGGGCGACCGCGTCGGCGATGGCGTCTACTACCTCAACCCGGGCTACAGCGACTATCCCCTTCCCGGCGCCGCCTTCAAACCCCAAAGCCGCTACGCCGACTTCCACGAGGTCGCCGTCAACGCCGGCTTCGCCCAGGCAAGGCACTTCACCGGCCTCCACCACAACTACCTCCCCACAGCGCGCCTCGGCCCTGCCTCTAACCGCGCCATACTCGCTCTCTCCGGACCCGGCATCGTCAGGGGCTTGCAGCAGACCCGCAGCGTCAACCTCGTTGACGTCACCCCCACGCTCTGCGCCCTCATGGGAATCTCTCCCCCCGCCCAGTCCGAAGGCCGCATCCTCACCGAAGCCCTCGAAAACCCCTTGACTGTCTCGGGATAGCCCCAAACCACTCGCACAGACTACACTCGCTCCAGCGCAACCATCCCTCCCACTTCCACCTCGCAATTCACCACAAGCTCCCCGCCGGCTGAACCAGCCTCCGCCTCCCACCTCTTCTCCAGAAACCTGTCGAGCACCACCAGCCTGAACTTCCCTTCCACCCCCTCCAAGCACGTAACCACCTTCCCCTCAGCCGTTCCGTTTATCAGGTATACGCGGCTCACCTCCGGCCCGCTCACAGGCAGAATCCCCGGCGACACCTGCGAAAACAGCCCGAAGTAGTTCCTCCCCCCATCCGTTATCCTCCCCACCGAATAGTGCGGGTCGTATGAAAGCACATCGTACTCCCCCAGCGCCAGCGCCCGCTTGTGCTCCCGGTAAAACGATAGCCACCCCTTCAGCAGCCTTATCTCATCCCCCGACGCCTTTGCTAGGTCTATCCCTATCGTCGGCACCATTCCGAACACAATGCTCGCCACCGCCACCGCCTTCGTCGCAAACTCCTCGTCCGGATGCCAGTATATGTAATCCGCGTGAACCGGCACAGGCGCCGCGTATGCCCTCATCATCGTCGCGGCTCTCCGTATCTGATCGGGATCGTATGGCGAGTCGTTCACCCGGTAGCAGTTCGCGTTGCGCCGGTTATGGATGTTGGCGTAGTTCTCTCTGAACTCGATCAGCGCCTCCGGATTAACCTCCACTATGTTCCGATGGATGGCCGCCAGCACCTCCTCCATCCCTTCCCCGACCGTCTGATAGCAGTGCTCGTGCTTGGCCACACACTCCGCGGCGCCGATGTCAATGTAATCAATCTTCAAACCGTCGGGCTTGTACTCCTCCATCGCATCGCGCACCAGCCCCCCGATTATCTCCGTCACCTCACGCACACGCGGGCAGAGGAATCTATGTATCTTCCCGTCCCCCGTCTGAACCCGATATCTCGTCGTCGCTTCGCAACCCGGGTAACCCCACCAGAAAAGCGGCGCCGTCCACAGCACCACCTTCAATCCCATCCCCCTTATTTCCTGAATCGTGCCGCGCAAGTTCG
Source organism: uncultured Planctomycetota bacterium (assembly GCA_964622675.1). GTDB lineage: Bacteria > Planctomycetota > DG-23 > CAZBND01 > CAZBND01 > CAZUUK01. Next base: position 6,378 of record CAZUUK010000040.1, read on the forward strand.
GAAACCTGTCCCCCCTCGCCCTCATCGCGCCAAGGGGGAATCTCTCGCCGTCCACATCCGTCCCTTTGAACCACCCCGCGTCTATCAATATCGTCTTGATCCCGATTTCCTTCGCCACCTTCGCATTCCGCAGCACCGCCTCCGCATCCACTCTCCCTCCGATAAACGGGTAGAACGAGCACCAAACCGGCTCCAGCGCCGCCTCCGGAACGTGCGCCGCCCGAAAATTGCCCTCCCTGTCAACGAAGTCACGGTACATCCCTACCGCCTTCATCTGCGGCACCCGCGCCCTGCTCACGTACACCGCCTCCTCATATTCCTTCGTCCGGATCGCCCCCCACTCCATCGGCTTCGAAAGACTGAATTCCGTATCTTCTATGCTCCCCTTTCTCCTCCCGTGGTGCAGCGTCTCGTGGGCCACCCGCGCCTCCCGCACCTGGTCCGCAAACCCTAGCACCAAGCTGTTCGTTCCGTTCCGATCGTACGCCTGGATGAAGGGCGCCGTATTGCACGAAAGCGCCACCTCACTCATCTGCCAGATGTAACTCGCATACGCGATCCGGTTCCGCCCGGGCGACGTCGACAGGTACTGCCTCTGAATCCTCACCGACGGAATGTGCGCCGTCACCGTCAGATTCTTCAGAACAAATTCCTCCCCCGCATCCGACGAAACCTCAACCCGCACCGCCCACTCGTCCTCCGCCAACTTCTCGCTCCGAATTCCCACCTTCGCCGCCCCGTTGCTCCACGCCCCACTCTCGACCTCCTTGAAATCCCCCTCGACCCTTTCAAAAACCACCTTCACCTTCAGGTCCACATCCATCACTCGAAGCGCTCGCTCTACCTCGGCGTTCGTCATCGCACCTCCTCTTGATCTGCTCTGAATAGCACGCGAACGCACATCATACCTTATCCATCCTCGCCCCGCAATTTCCGGACAACCACCCACGTGCATCCACCAAGCGCCTCGGTTGATAGGGTAGGGGAGAAGTGGTAAAATTCGCCTTTCAGTGGCGCTTTCCAATTCTCGAAGGCGTTTCGCCCCATTTAACTCCACGGTCTCTCAAACGAAAGGAATCGCAGCGTGCTCAAAGAAGCAAAAAAGCTCATGGTCATCGGTCTCGACGCCGCCCTCCCATCCGAATTGCAGCGACTCGCCGCCGAGGGCCGCCTCCCCAATTTCGACCGACTCTTCAAAACCGGCGCCTACTTCCAAAACGCCCTCGCCCCCTATCCCACCATCACCCCGCCCAACTGGACAACCATCCTCACCGGCGCCTGGATGGGCACCCACGGCATCACCTGCTTCAACTTGCACAAGCCCGGCACGCCGCTTGACGAAACCTACCAGGCTCTCGACATCAAAGACTGCAACGCCGAGTACATCTGGGACGCCGCCGCAAAGGTCGGCAAGAAAACCATCCTCTTCAATTATCCCACTACCTGGGGCGCTGAGCCCAAAGGCGGAATACGCATCGCCGGCATCGGTCTCGCCGTAAACGAGTGGCGCCTCCCCATCCCAACCACGAGGCGCGGCGGCGTACCCCCCGTACTTCACAGCCTCTCCGCTCAGCAGCTCTTCTCCACCGAACCATACCCTCTCGCAACAATCGTCGAAGTGGAAGACGCTGAAGCCTGGACCGACGCACCCCCCTCAAAGGATGACGACCTCCAGGCCGACCTTCCCTTCACCTTCCCGCGGGCCCTTCACGAAGTTACCGATGAAACAACCTGGCACGCCCTCATCCAGGATTCCTCCGGCGGCGGCTACGATACCGTCATCGTGTCGAGATCCAAATCCGCGAAGAACCCGGTCGCCACTCTCAAAGTCGGGCAGTGGAGTGACAAAATCTTCGACTCCTTCCAAACCGTCGAAGGCAAAAAGGACGTCGCCTTCAAAATCAAGCTCATCGAACTCTCGCCCGACGGCGAAACCTTCAAGCTCTTCTTCACCCCCCTCTGTCAGCTCGACGGCTGGGCCTATCCTGAAGCCGCTGCAAAGGAACTCCGCAATGTTCCCGGCCTCCCCATTCCCGGCAGCATCTTCGAAGTCTACAACCTCGAATGGACCGACCTCCAAACCACCGTAGAAATGTACGACATGCAGCACACCTGGTACGCCCATGCCGTTGACATGCTCCTCAAACACCACGACTGGGACCTCTTCTTCATGCACGCTCACTGCCCCGACCATGCCGGCCATCGCATCCTCACCGCCGCCGACCCCGTCGCAACCGCCGACCCCGAGGTCTGCAAGCTCCACCGCGACGCCATGGACCAATGCTACGAAAGCCTCGACCGCATGATCGGCAAGATCCTCGAAAACGCCGGCGGCGAAACTCTCGTCGTCCTCATATCCGATCACGGCGCTACCGCCAAGGGCCCCGAGGTTCGCGTCGCCTCAATCCTCGAAAAGGCCGGCCTCCTCAAGCGCGCAGACCCCTCAGAGGACAGCCGCCTCCCCAAAGTTGCATTCGACGGCACAAAGGTCCTTCCCCAGCGCGCCGCATATATCTACGTCAACCTCAAAGGCCGCGACCCCGACGGCATCGTCGAGCCCGAAGACTACGAAAAAGTCCGTGAGCAGGTAATCGCCGCACTCCACGAGTACGTTGACCCCGAAACGGGCGAGCATCCCTTCTCGCTCATCCTTCGCAAAGAGGACGCCCGCATCATCGGCCTCTACGGCGACAGGGTCGGCGACATCGTCTACGCCGTGCGCGGCAAATTCATGGGCCAGCACGGCTGCCTCCTCACCACCGCCGAGTACGGCATCGGCGCCCTCAAACCCCTCTTCCTCATCGCCGGACCCAACATAAAGAGAGGCGTCACCGTCGAAAGAAACGTCTGGCTCACCGACCTCATCCCCACCGTCTGCTACCTCATGGGAATTCCCTTCCCCGCAAATGCCGAGGGCGCTATCATATTCCAGGCCATGGAGGACCCCGACTTCAGAATCCTCTCCTCCTGACACTCGCTCAAAACGAAGGGAAAAGCCCATGCCTGAACTCACAAATCTCGACCGCGTCAATGACCACGCCCGAGACGCTATCCGCGACTACGCCTCCCGCCTTCTTGAACTCCACGGCGACAACTTGATTTCTCTCGCCGTCTACGGAAGCGCCGCCCGCGGTGATTTCTCACCGAAACGCTCCGACATAAACCTCGCCCTCGTCGTACGCAAACTCGATGTGGAAACACTCAGCAGAACCCTCAAGCTCGCAGCCCGCGGCCTGAGACGCCGCATTGTGCCGCCGCTGTTCCTCACCCGCGAATACATCTCCTCTTCCCTCGACGTCTTCCCACTGGAGTTCCAGGAGATGCGCGACTGCCACGTCAACATCTTCGGCGACGACGTCCTCGCCGACATCGAGATAAAGCCATCCGACCTCCGCCTCGAATGCGAGCAGCAGGTAAAGGGCAAAATGCTCCGCCTCCGGCAGGCATATCTGGAACTCGGCCGCAGCACGAAGGGCATCGAGCTTCTCCTTCACCAATCCCTCAACTCTCTCGTCCCCGTCCTTCGCGGTCTGCTCACACTCAAGGGCCAGAAGCCATCCACCTCCAAGGACGAGGTCATAACCGCCGCCGCCAAAGAGTTCGGCATTGATTCCTCCCCCTTCCTCGCCGTCTTCAGAGACAAGCTGGGCGATGAAAAGATATCCGGCCAGGAAGCCCCTCATGTTCTCGAACTCTTTCTTCAGCAGATCGCCCGCCTCGCCAAACAGGTGGATACCCTATGAGACGCTTCAATACATCCGCTGCCCTCGTCCTCTTAATCCTGCTTGTTTTCTCGGCCGCCCTGGCGGCCGACATTGAGGTTCCCAAACCTACCGGCTACGTGAATGACCTCGCTAACATTCTCTCCCCGCAGGACGAAGCCGCTATCACAGGCTACATCGGGTCCCTAAAGGAGGCCACCACCGCTGAAATCGCCGTCGTCACCGTGAAAAGCGTCAAACCATACCCCATCGAGCAATACGCCATGGCCATCGCCGACGAGTGGAAAGTGGGCGACAAGGAAAAAGATAACGGCGTCATCGTTCTCGTCGCCGTTGATGACCGCGAAACGCGCATCGAAGTCGCATACGGCCTCGAGCATCTGATCCCCGACGCCGAAGCGTGGGACATAATCAACACGATAATGCTCCCGGCTTTCCGCGACAACAACTACCCTGCCGGCATCAAAGGCGCTGTTGCCAAAATCGGAGCGATAATCGCCAAAGACGCGGGCGTAACCGTGGCACAACCCGCGATGCCCGTCCCTCGCACAAGATCTTACGGAAGAAAGGGTGGCATCCCCTGCTTCTTCATCATATTCCTTATCCTCGTCTTCTTTCTCCGCCTCCGTCTCTGGCCCTTTCTGCTGCTTGGTGGCCTTTCCCGCGGCCGATATTGGAGCGGCGGCGGATTCTCCGGCGGCTCCGGAGGATTCTCCGGCGGCTTCGGAGGATTCGGCGGCGGAAGCTTCGGAGGAGGAGGCGCCTCCGGAAGCTGGTAGCCAAACTCTCAAGGAGGTAGCAAGATGAAAACCGGTTGTCTCGTCGGCGTTGTCGTCGCCATCCTGCTCGTCATCGTGATTGGCGGCCTCTCCGCCTTTTTCTGGTACAAAAACGGAATAGACACCGTCGTTCGCCTTGACGAAACAGTCAAAGAAAAATGGGGCCAGGTCGAAACCGTCCTCCAGCGCCGCTACGACCTCATCCCCAACCTCATCGAAACCGTCAAAGGCTACGCAGGCCACGAAAAAGAGTTGCTCGCCGAAGTCACCGAACTCCGTACACGCTGGATGGAGGCCCCCACAGCCAGCGCTAAAGCCAAATTCTCCGGCCTTCTTGACTCCGCAATATCCCGGCTCCTCGTCGTCTCCGAGAGGTATCCCGACCTCAAGGCCAACCAGAACTTCATCACATTCCAGAAGCAGCTCGAGGGAACCGAAAACAGGATCAACGTCGAAAGGGAGCGCTACAACACCGCAGTAAAGGAATTCAACTCATACATACGCTCATTCTTCGGCACCTACTTCGCCAAAAAGCGCGACCTCACCGACCGCGCCGAATACTACGAAGCCGCCCCGGAAGCCGCCGAAGCCCCCAAAGTCGAATTCTAGGACGCGGCTGCGCTCAGTCCGTCTCAGAAGGACGCTGAAACAAATCGTCCCCGACCAGGTGGCGCGTACACCGGAACGTTGAGAACTCCCGGCTAGAGCGCCAGAGCCACACCCTCCCATACCCCTTCATCCGGCGTCGCAACTTATCCCATTCTCCATCCACAACCACCACACTCGCGCCTTTCACAACCGAGGATCGCATCATCAACTGGGCGAGTTGTAAAATCCTGTAACGAGTGTTCCACCGAGGAGGGAGTCCGTGCTAGACTACTTCTCTATCCTTCGCCGGCGTGCGGCCGACCACTTTCCAACTCGCTCAGGAGGTGACACGTGAAACACATGCGCCGCTCCGTTCGACACGTTTTATTACTCCTCATCATCGCCGCCTGCTTCGCGGGTGCGCGCGCCCGCGCCGAAGCCTTACGCTTCGACTGCGGCACCACAGATTCACCCGTCGCCGACAGCTACCAGCGGCTCACGGCTGAGGACGCCTACAGCAAGCCCAAAGGCTACGGCTGGGAGAGCACCGCGCAGCAGTCGGTCGTCTTCGGTCCCGTGATACCCCCGGATCCCCGGAAACTCAACTGGGAGCCAGCCTACATTGACGAGAACAAGAACGACCTCAATCGTGACGGGGTGGTCTCCACCGGCGATCTGATCTTCCGCGCCGATGTGCCGAACGGCACTTACAGGGCATCGCTCCTGATCGGCGACATGTCCCAGGCGATAGGTTCCATCGACGTGACGGTTAACGGAACCCTCGTCGCGAGCAATGTGGCCGCCTGGACCCCAGGTGTTTACCGGCGGCCTATCCAGACGCCCATCGGCTGGTGGACGAACGTTCGCGCGACCGTGGACGTCAAGGATGGCACTCTCCGAGTCACCCTTGCCAAGAACCAGACGTATTACGACAAGCAGATGGCCGAGCAAATGAAGCTGGTCAATCCCTTGCGGGTATGGGGGTGGCAAGTGCCTGAGAAGGATCCTCCCTATTCCTACATCGGCATGCCTTTCGTTCACAACAGCATCATGGCCATCGAAGTTGCCCCGTACGTTCCGCCCCCGGTTCTGGGAAAGAACGACCGCCTCAGCCTCTCTCGCGAAATCGCCTCACCCGGCCTGGCCGCGGCCATCGAGCGCTTCAACAGCCGCGACTTCCCGGGCGCACGTAAGGCGCTCGAAAGCGTCAAGGCGCCTCAGGCTCAGGCGGCCAAGGCCGTCGTCCAGCTTTGGCTTGCCGGAAGGCCCGAGGTCGAGGCCGAGCGAGAGCTCGTGCCGGCGGCGCTGGCTACGCTTCGAGCTTACGTGGCACGGCACCCTGAGGAAAACTGCGTGGCCGAGTTGTTGGAAGATGCGGAGGCATTCCAGAAAGCCCTTCAGATCCACCTCACCCGCGCAAAGATACAAATAGTGAACGGCAGGGCGGTGCAGAAAAACCACTTCATCGAGAACGACAAGGCGATCGGCTGGTGGTGGCTGATAAACGAAAGCTCGCCGCTTTACTACAAGTCCCAGCTCTACATCGCCCGTGCCGCTCACATGCTCCTTCCCTACATCCCCGTCTTGGGGCCGGAACGTGCGATTTTCGAACACCTCGAAAAGAAGTTCCCCGACAACCGCTACGTGAAGTATCTCCTCCACTGGGAGTGGGAACCCTACGGCGACGGCACCCATTTCTTTGACTGGCGCATCGGGGACTACTTCTCCAAGTCCAAGGGGGCGCCGGAGTGGGTCAGGCAGCTTCACGCTGCCTGGGGCCTCAGCCTGGAATGGGCCGACTGGTGGGTAAGGTTCAAGCAATACCCTGAAGGAAACATTGGCGGCGGCTTCGGAGACGACGTGGAGCTGGTAGCGGATATCGGCCACATGGGGCTCGTGACAACCGACGCCTCTGAACTTACCCGCCCCGGCATGGTGAAGTTCTGCGAGGGCCTGTGGAACCTGTCGGAGATCAACCCGGAGCTCGGCTTCTGTCTGCCCATGGCTGACGCCGAGCATTCCGCAGAGTGGACCGGCGATACGCTCGACACGATGCTGCAGGTTGACTACGGCAATCCCACCTGGATAGAGCGCAGCATGAAGACCGGAAAGCTGCTCCGGGATCTCTGGACCGAGGATGACGACCACGGCCACCGCCACTTCCGGGCCAACTTCTTCGGGGCCACGCAAGTAGGCACCGGCGACCAGATGAACGATAGCTGGATAAACTACAGGGCGATTGCACCAGCGCGTGCGGTGCTTTCATACAACCAGAGCCCTGCCATCGCGAAGCTGTTCGAAGAGTTGGCCGACGGATGGGTTGCGGCCGCCATGTCCACGGATAGGGGGAAGCCTGAGGGTGTCATCCCCGCCCAAGTCTCCTTCCCCGATGGGATTCTCGGCGGCACGAATTCCCCCAACTGGTACACCGCAAGCCACCCCCAGGGAACCGTGAACTACGACTGGGCCGGCACCGATGGCCAGCGCTACAAGTTCTATCTCCATAGCCTCCTCATCGCCGCCTACGAGCAGACCCATGACGGGAAGTACCTCGAGCCGCTGAAGCTGGAATACGAGCTCGCGGCGAGGTACGGCAGGGCGCCGCAACCTTCGGGCGGCGGCTGGCTGGAAAGTATCCGGCCCGAGGTCACCTTCGGCTCGAGCATGATCTTCGATCGTTTCCCCATGCTCTCCAAGACAACGGAGGCGAAGGAGGAAAAGCCCGCTGCAGCCCAGCCTTCAGCTGCGTCGGCGTCCCAGGCGGAACCGGGAAGCGAGGCATGGGTCGCAGCCAACCTTAAAAACGTCGATCAATGGTTCGAGGCGAAGCCCATTCTCGAGGGACGCGAGGGCAAGCTCCAGAGCCAGCTCTCGACCCAGGACATATTCCGGTACAGCTTCTATGCGTATCAGATATTGAAAATGCGCTGGCCGCTCATGACAACAGAGGCGTCCGCTACTGACCGGGTCGCGGTTTGGGGCTCCATAAACCCGTATCTGATATACACGGGTGCCAACAACACCGAAAGGGCTGCCCTGGTGACGTACGAGAACACGACCAAGGACTTCGCCGCTGCCGTCTTGGCCGCCGACGAGCAGGGCTTTCGCATAATCTACTACAGCCTCGCGCCGGATGCCCGCGAGATCGGAATCTTGCCCTGGGCGATCAAGCCCGGCGCAAGGTACTCCCTGACCTACGGGCCCGATGATAACGGCGATGAAGCGATGGACTCCGTGCTTGAGCACCGCGAGTTCGACTTCCCGCAGCACGGGACGCCGATCAAGCTCTCGGTATCTCCGCGCGTCACCTATATCATCGACGTCGACCGGGTCCAGAGGGGAAAGGGCGCACAGCTCGCCCCCGACCCGGGCATCTCCGGGGACGACATACGCTACGACGAGACCTACAACCTCCTGATGGCGCGGGTTCACAACGTCGGCGCAATGCCCGTGCGGAACGTCGAGGTGGCCTTCTACGACGGCGACCCCAAGGCCGGCGGGACCTCTATTGGCAGCTCGGTCATACCAAACATTGAGGCTCCCAACGATCTGGAGCCAAAGACCGTCACTATCGGGATCAACTGGACTCCGACGAAAGAGCTACACGACATTTACGTCGTGGTAGACCCCGAAGACGAGATAAAGGACGAGATCACTACGTTCAACAACGTCGCCCACGCGAAGCTCCCCAGGGAGGAAATGGGCGCGAAACCCAAAATACAGGTGGGCGGCGGCTCATCCCGCCGAGGCAGGTAGGACAAGTCAAAGGAGAACACGATGAATAAGTTCAGCGTCGCTCTTAGGAACCTTCTCTTTGCTGCCATCCTTGGATGTGTATCACTGACCAGCCTTCCGGCGCACGCGGCGGAAAAAGCCTGGCGTTTCGATTGCGGCCCCGCCGACTCCCCCGTCGCCGTCGGCTACCAGCGTCTTACGGCTGAGGACGCCTACAGCAAGGCCAAAGCCCACGGCTGGGAAAGCACCGCGCAGCAGCCGGTGGTCTTCGGTCCCGTGATACCCCCGGATTCCCGGAAACTCCAGTGGGAGCCGGCCTACATTGACGAGAACAAGAACGACCTGAACCGGGACGGAGTCCTGAGCGACGGCGACATCGTCTTTCGGCTGGACGTGCCGAATGGCACCTACCGGGTGCATGTGCTTATCGGCGACATGTCCCAGCCGATAGGTTCCATCGACGTGACGGTTAACGGAACCCTCGTCGCGAGCAATGTGGCCGCCTGGACCCCAGGTGTTTACCGGCGGCCTATCCAGACGCCCATCGGCTGGTGGACGAACGTTCGCGCGACCGTGGACGTCAAGGATGGCACTCTCCGAGTCACCCTTGCCAAGAACCAGACTTATTATGACGAGCAGATAGCGGAGCAGATGAAGATTGTGAATCCCCTCCGTGAGTGGTGGGCGGAGGTCCCGGAGAAGGACCCTCCCTATTCCTACATCGGCATGCCGTTCGTTCATAACAGCATCATGGCCCTTGAGGTTGTCCCGTACGTCGCCGCGCCTGTTGCCGCGAAGGATGATAAGCTCAGCCTTACCCGCAAGATCGATTCCCTCGCCCTCGCGGAGTCCATCAAGAAGTTCAATAACCGTGACTTCCCCGGCGCGGCCAAAGCGCTTGAAAGCATTAAGGAGCCCGAAGCCCAAGTGGCAAAAGCCATCGTGCAACTCTGGCTTGCCGGGCGTCCGGAGGTGGAGTTGGAGGAAGACCTGGTGCCGGCGGCGCTGGCTACGCTTCGGGATTACGTGGCCAGCCATCCCCAGGAGAACGGCGTCGCCGAACTCCTGGAAGATGCGGAGATATTCGAGAAGGCGCTGACGATACACCTTACGCGCGGCCGGATAGCGGAGGTTGACGGCCAATTCATCCAGAAGAACCACTTCATCGAGAACGACAAGGCCATGGGCTGGTGGTACCTGATAAAGGAGGACTCGCCGCTCTACTACAAATCCCAGCTCTACATAGCTCGGTGCGGCCATATGCACCTTCCCTACATACCAACCCTGGGGCCGGAACGTGAGATACTCGAGCGGCTCGAAAAGAAATTCCCCGACAACCGCTTCATCAGACTTCTTCTTCACTACGAATGGGAGCCCTATGGAGACGGGACGCATCGGAACGACTGGTACATGGTGGACCACACAAAAAAGGTCGAGGATTCCCCCGCCTGGGTGCGCGAGCTTTATCCGGCGTTCTCGAGCATTGTGGATTGGGGCGAATGGTTCATCAAGTACAAGCAGGGGCCCGAGGGCGCCGTCGGCGGCGGCCTCAGCGATGACGTTGAAATGATAGGTGCCATAGGTTACTACGGTTTCACCGGCCGAGGCGTTTCCCAGATTACCCTGGATGGCGCGCGGAAGCTGTGCGAGGGGAACTGGCAGTACGGCGGCGTGGACGACGAGAGCGGCTTCCTGATTGCAAACGCCGATGCCGAACACTCGGCCGAGCCCACCGGCGACACGCTTCCGATGATGATCACAATAGATTACGGGAACCCGCTGTGGATCGAGCGGAGCACGAAGACCGCCAAGCTCATGCGAGATCTTTGGACCGACTATGACAACAACGGCCATCGTCACTTCCGCTCGAACTACTTCGGCGCTTTCCAGGTGGGAAGCGGCGACCAGATGAACGACTCCTGGATAAACTATCGCGCGGTGGCTCCGGCGACAGCGGTGCTCTGGTACAACCAGAGTCCCGCGATTTCGAAGCTCATGGTCGAGATAGCCGATGCATGGTTGGCCGCCGCCATGTCGACCGAGAGAGGAAAACCTCTCGGAGTCATTCCAGGGGAGGTCTCATTCCCCGACGGCATCATCGGAGGCACGAACTCACCCAACTGGTACACCCCGAGCAAGGGAGAGCGCATAGTCAATTACGGCTGGCCCGGACACGGCTACAAGGACTACATGTCGAATCTCCTGATGACGGCGTACGAGCAGACGCGCGACGCCAAGTACCTGGAGCCTCTGAGACTTGAATACGAGCTGGCGGCGCGCTACGGCAAAGCGCCGGCAGCGAGCGCCAGGGTAGGCCTTGGAAAGCTCTGGTACGGGCCCATGGGCGGCACGGAGCTCCTCCGTGAAAGGTACCCAGGGCTTTTCGACGAGACCCCGAACGTGCCCGCGCAGAAGGCGGCCGCTGCGCCTGCTGATGAGCAACCGGCCGAGCCCGGCAGCGAAAGATGGGTCGCCGAAAACATCCCCGCCCCCGAAGCATGGCTCAGCGCAAAGGGCCTCCTTGAGCCTCGGAAGGGCAAGCTGGAGAACCAAATTACCCAGTACGAGATCGTTCGACACGCGGGCTTTGCCTTGAGGATGATGCAACTGCGCTGGCCCCTTGATACGACGGAGTCGTCCGCCACGGACAGGATTGGGTTCCACGGCCTGCTGGATCCCTTCCTCATCTACACGGGCGGCAGGGTAACGGGACGCCGCGTAACCGCTTCCATTACCTACGACAACACCACAAGGGACTTCGCCGCGGCGGTCATGGCCAGCGACCCGCAGGGCTTCCGCCTCCTTTACCACAGTCTCACGCCTGATACCAGGAAGATCGGCATTATCCCCTGGGACCTGGAGGCGGGCGGCAAGTACACCCTTCGCTATGGTCCTGATGCGGACGACGACGAGGTGATGGATTCGGTGACGGAGGAGAGGGGATTTGAATTTCCACAGCGCGGCACTCCCATCCCCATAACCGTAGGCCCTAGGGTCACCTATCTCGTCGAGGTCGATCAGACATCGCCGGGCAAGGGCCGCCAGGCCGCGCCTGACCCGGGGCTGTCGCAGGACGATATCAGCTACCAGGAGCGTTACGGGCTGCTCGTTGCCAGGGTTCACAACGTCGGGGCCAAGGAAGTCCGCGGCCTCACGGTTGCTTTTTATGACGGTGATCCTGCCGCGGGCGGGACCCTCCTGGGCACCGCGGTCATATCCAACATCGACGCTCCGGACGATCTCGAGCCCAGAAGCCTGAAAGTCGCGATCAACTGGACTCCGACCCAGGAGACGCACGACATCTACGTCGTACTTGATCCTGACAACGAGATAAAGGACGAGATAACCACGTTCAACAACGTCGCGCACGCGAAGCTGCCCAGGCAGGAAATGGGCGCGAAACCCAGAATACAGGTGGGCGGCGGCTCATCCCGCCGCGGCAGGTAGAACAAGTCGAAGGAGAACACGATGAGTAAATCAAGCCTGGTCCTTAGGTACCTCCTCTTCGCTGTCATCCTTGGATCCGTATCACTGATCACCCTTCACGCACACGGAGCGGCGGAAGCCTGGCGTTTCGACTGCGGCCCCCCCGATTCCCCCGTCGCCGTCGGCTACCAGCGCCTCGCCCCCGACGCAATCTACTCCCAGGGGGCCGCTTACGGCTGGGAAGGCGCACAGCCCCAGGCTATCTCATTCCCCGACATCACTACCTTCGGCCGACTCGGCTCGTTCTCCCCTCACATGCGACAAAACCTCAACGACTTGAACAGGGACTTCGTCTTCAGTGAAGACGACCTCGTCTTTCGCGCCGATGTTCCCAACGGGATCTACCGCGTCACCGTCACCATCGGTGACATGTCCCGGGCAATCGGCTCCATGGACCTCTCCGTCAACGGAACGACGGTTTCGGAGCACCTCGCCGCCTGGAGCCCTGGCGGCGGGTACGCGGGTCATCATCGCCGCCTCCTCACCCTCCCTCACGGCTGGTGGACCGACGAGCGCACCACCGTCTCCGTAAAGGACGCCATAATACGCATCGCTCTCACCAAGAACCAGAAGCACTTCGACGCAATGATGGCCAAACACGCCCCGGAGGAGCAGGCATGGGAAAGCGCCATCGAAGAGCAAGGTGGCACGCCGCCCTACTGGAGGGTCGGTGTTAAGGAGCCCCCCTACTACTACATCGGCTGGCCCTTCGTCCACAACAGCATCATGGCCATCGAGATCGTTCCTCACATGCCCCCGCCCGTCATCGGCAAAGACGACAAACTCAGGTTCGCTGCTCGCATTAACTCGCCCGCACTCAGCGAAGCCGTCTCACTTTTCAATCGCGAAGATTTCTCCGCCGCCCTCCGCGCTCTTGACGGCGTCACCGAACCCGAAGCCCAGCCTGCAAAAGCCATCGTGCAGCTCTGGCTCGTCGGCCGCCTCGAAACCGAGTTGGAACTCGATCAGCCGTTGGTCCGCGCCGCCCTCAGAATCCTGAGACCCTACGTCCGCGCTCACCCCGATCACAACGGCGTCGCCGACATTTTTCATGACGCCGAACTCTTCGACAAAGCCCTTGACATCCACGTTACTCGCGGCGAAGCCCCCCTCGGCGAAAACCACTTCCTCGAAAACTGCAAAGCTATCAACTACTGGTGGATGATCCACGACACCTCTCCCCTCTACTACAAATCACAGCTACACATCGCCCGCGCCGAGCACATGCTCCTCCCATACTTTCCCGCGCGCGGAACCTACAGAGAGATCTTCAAAAAGCTCGAAAAGAAGTTCCCCGACAATCGCTTCGTCAAATACCACCTCCACGAAATCTGGGAACCCCGCGGCCACGGCGCCAAATACCACGACTGGTACATGGTGGACTACTCCCAAAAAGTGAAGGATTCCCCTGAATGGGTCCGCCACCTCTATCCCGCCTTCCAGACCTTCGCCGACTGGTGCGAGTGGTGGATCAAATTCAAGCAGCAGCCCGAAGGCTCCATCGGCGGCGGCTGGGGCGACGACGTCGAAATAGTCGGCGCCTTCGGTTACATGGGATATGTCAGCCCCGACATCTCCGACATCCTCGTCGAAGGCACTGCCAGACTCGTCAACGGCGTCTGGTTCCTCTCCGAAGTTGACCCCGAACTTGGCTTTTGCCTCCCCTTCACCGACGCCGAGCACGCCGCCGAATGGACCGGCAACACCCTCGGCATGATGGTTCAGCTCGACTACGGCAACCCCGCCTGGATCGAGCGCAGCCTCAAAACCGCTAAACTCCTCCGCGACCTCTGGACCGACTACGACATCAACGGTCGTCGCCACTGGAGAGCCGACTACTTCAGCGCCTCTCAGATCGGGACCCAGGAGTTCATGATGAACGACTCCTGGATCAACTATCGCGCCGTTCGTCCCGCCGCCGCCGTCCTCTGGTATAACCAGAACCCCACCATATCCAGCCTCTTCGTCGAACTCGCCGACTCCTGGCTTGCCGCAGCCATGTCCACCGAACGCGGCAAGCCCAGAGGCGTCATCCCCGCAAAAGTATCTTTCCCCGAGGGCATCCTCGGCGGCAAAAACTCCGCTAACTGGTACGACGCCCGGCTTGACACCGGCTACAAGGCTTACATGCACGACCTCTTCCTCACCGCTTTCAAGCAGACCCGCGACCCCAAATATATTGAGCCCCTTCGCCTCGAATACGCACTCGTTTCCAAGTACGGAACTGCCCCCGAGATCACAACGGGCGCAAGGCTCCAATCCGTCACCTACCCCCAGGAGTTCGGCAAGCGTGACAAAACCGGGCGCAAGAAAAAGAAGAAGAAACAAGAAGCCGCCGCACCCGAACTCGGCGAGCGCGGCAGCGAAGAATGGGTCGCTAAGGTCCTCGGTGACACCAACGCCTGGCTCCTCGCCAAAAGAATGATGCAGGGACGCAAAGGCAGCCTCGAAAATGACCTCACAAAAGAGGACATCATCCGCTCCGCCACGCGCACCACCAGCGAATTCATCTGGCGCTGGCCCCTTCACACAACCGAGGCCGGTCCCACCGACCGCATCGGCTTCGTCGGCATGATCAATCCTTTCCTCGTCTACACCGGCGGCAGAATCGGCGGCCCCCTCCTCGAAGCCGCCGTGACCTATCGCAACAGCACCCGCGACTTCGCCGCCGCCGTCATCGCCACCGACCCGCAGGGCTTTCGGCTCCTCTACCACAGCCTTACCCCGGACACCCGCACCATAGAGATCGTCCCATGGCACCTCGAGCCCGGCGGCACCTACGTTCTCCGTTACGGCCCCGATGCCGACGAGGACGAAGCTATGGACTCCGTCCTCGAACAGCGCGAGTTCACCTTCCCGCAGCTCGGTACCCCCGTACAGGTAACCGTCGCGCCCCGCATCACCTACGTTATCGAAGTTGACCAGATAGAGCGGGGGAGGGGACCCGAACTCGCGCCCGACCCCGGCCTCTCCGCCGACGACATCCGATACATCGAGGCCCGCAGACTCATTCTCGCCCGCATCCACAACGTTGGCTCCCTACCCGTGCGCGCCGTCCGCGTCGCCGCCTATGACGGCGACCCTCAAAACGGCGGCACCCCCATCGGCACCTCATTCATCCCCAGCATCGAGGCGCCCATCAGCCTTGAGCCCAAGACCGTCACCGTGGGTTTCCCGTGGACCCCTTCCCGGGAGTCTCACGAAATCTACGTCGTCATAGACCCCGACGACGAAATAAAGGACGAGATCACCACCTTCAACAACGTCGCTCACAAGACCCTTCCCGAAGACCGTCCGCTGACGGAGGTCGAGAAAATAAAGGCCGGTCTCGCCGAAGCCTTCGGCCCAGGCGGTCCCTAGCTCTCACACCTCGCCCCGAACAGAACTGCGCCGGGCTTTCCCGCGCGTGACTTCCTCGTTGATCATGCGGGGGCCGTGGATTAAAATTCTTCAGCCGAATTGAAACCAACGCGAAAGGAGAAGCAAATGCTCAATCGTAGAGTTCTGTTGCTGGGCTTTCCCTTCGCTCTGCTCGCCGCCACGGCGCTCACCTTCGCCGGTGCTGCGGCGGGCGACCCCAAAGCAATCGAATCCGAGCTCCAGAAATTCGACAACGCCCAAAACTACATCGTCAAGCCCGGCCCCGGCGGCACCGACTGGGATTCACAATACCGCGCTCTCATTCAAACCAGCGAAAGCGCCGTCTCGAAGGGCTATCCTCCCCACGCCGACGCCGTCGAGCAGATCAGAAAAGACGCCCTCTCCAGCCCCGACAAGCTCCAGATGCACAAGAACTACATCCTCTTCATAAAGCATTTCTCTCAGAGCTATCGCCCCGAAGAGGCGACCGTTGCCCTCAAAAAGCTTTACTACCAACTCGTTGCCGCGGAACTCGGCGCCGATCCCCAAGCCCTCCTCGCAAAGCTCCAAGAAGGCCGGGAGCAAGCCGCATCGCCACAGCCGGAGAAAAAACTCCCCTTCCAGGACGACCCCCGCCTCAACATCTACCGCGACGTCCCTTACGGCAAGAACGGCCACGAACTGCAGAAACTCGACGCTTACATTCTCAAATCCGAAAAACCCACCCCCGTCCTCATCGAAATCCACGGAGGTGGCTGGCGACGCGGCCTCAAAAGCTCCTTCGGCGGAACCTACAAAGGCGGCCTCATCAACAAAGTACTCGACGCCGGCATCTCCGTTGTCTCCATTGACTACCGCCTCACACCTGACCACCAGTTCCCCGCACAGGAACAAGACACCGCCCGCGCCGTCCAATTCATCCGTTCCAAAGCGAAAGAATGGAACATTGACCCAAACCACATCGCCGCCATGGGCGGCTCCGCCGGCGCTCACCTCTCCGCCTGGGTCGCCCTCCACGACGACATGGCCAAACCCGAAAGCGCCGACCCCGTCGAGCGCCAATCCACTCGCCTCAGCGCATTCGTTGACTTCTCCGGCCCCGTGGATCTGACCCGCGTCAGGCCCACGCAGATGCCCGGCAAGTCGTCCAGAGGAGAGGACTTCGCGAACGCCTACACCCAGGCATTCGGCGCCACCTACGAATCCTTCGAAAACGACCCCGAAATCCGCAAAAAGGTCCGCGCCGCTTCTCCTCTCTTCTATGTCACCCCCGACGACCCGCCCGCATTCATCCGCCACATGGGCTCCGCAGAATGGGCCGGGAAAGACCACCCGCCCGTTCCCGAAATGATCAACGACCCCCACTCTGCCATGCACGGCGTCTTACTCGCAGACGCCATGGAGAAAGCGGGCATTGAAGTCATTAGGGACATCGGCCCCCACGTCGGCAGGGACCGCGAAAAAGGCGCCGACGCCGTCGTCGAGTTCCTCAAAAAACACCTCAGCGTCGAATAGCGCCATACCGGGTTCTTCGACTGGACGACCGCCTGCCGGCTCGCCGCCGCACAACTCGCTCCGCGATCGCGAGCATTAACAACGCCGCGACCGCCGTTGCAGCGACCGGCCACCTGAACTTCCACTGCGCAGACGCACCACCTTGTGCACCCTCCTCCTCCGCCTCTCCGCCCTCCGCAACCTGAACTGACCCTTCCGTCTCCGCGCGACCCTCCTCCCGTCCTTCTTCCTCCCCTCCCTCCGCAGCTCCCTTCTCCGTGAACCCCGGCAGCTTCTCCGCGTCCCGCGCCGTGATCACTCCGGGACCCGCCTCGTAATCCACCCCCTTCGCACTGTCCCACACGTGTATCCGCGCTGGAAGCCCAAATCCACGATAACTGAACGTCTCCCCCGGGACCTCAACGTTCACCTCAATCTCTTCAATTCGGAACTCGATCCGTTCCGGAAACACGTCCGGCGGAATGCTCGCGTATGAGTCATGGACGTAGCTATCAATGTACCATACCCCCTCCCGCTCCTTGAACGTCCTCTCAATTCTCGACCTCACCTTGTCGCCCCGCAAAGATTCCTCCAGCACAATGTTGAAGCTCTTCCGCTCCTCGAACAAAAGCCTCCAAACATCGCCGGTTTCCGTGGACTTCAACCCTGCCTCCACCAACCCATCGCCGGTTCGCTCCATCTCCACCTCCACCGGAAGCGAATCCATAACCGATAGCAGCTCCTGGATCGAGCCCCCTTCCGGATTCATCAGCCACTTAACGTCAAACCGATGTCCGTAAAGCTCCCCGCCCTTCAAGTGACCTGCTTCTTTCAAGTACACATTTGCCACACCGCCCGCCTCATAGTCATGCGGGTAGTACAGGTACTCGTAGAAGTACTCCCCATCCTCCGCATGCTGCCGCCTGTTGGGACTTCCCGGTTGTGTTTCCTCGACGCGCCCATCCTCCCACATGCGCCGGCTCGCCTTCTTTGTCGTATCGTACCTTAGCTTCTCCCCATCAAACGCAAAACTTATCTCCTTCTCCCGTATCTCCTTCAGCTCCTCTTTCATCGTGGTCATTTTCCACGTCGCTTTCCCTCTGCCTGACCTCAACTCGCCCTGCGTGCGCGCCAGCTTTCCCAACAGCTCACGAAACTCCTCTCGCTCGCCCGCTCTCAGAATCTGAGCACTGCCCAGAGCGCACAACACCAGGCCGACAGCCATCGCCCCTGCCAGCAAACGCTGCATTTAACTCCCCTCCAACTGTAAAGAAGGCTCTCTCATGCTCACTTACCAAAACCACCTTCGCCCGTCAACGCAATTCCCACTCCTCCCAAGACCCGACCCTTAAATTTTCATCCGCGCCCCGCTACAATTAAACGATCAAGCTCTATCTATCCGCCTCAACATATCGAAAGGAGGCCGCCGATGCAGGAACGCACCGGACTCGTCACCATGAAAGGGGAATCCCTCACCCTCGTTGGACCCGACCTCAAAGTCGGCGACAAAGCCCCCGACTTCACCGCCCTCGACAACGACCTCAACCCCGTCAGCCTCTCCTCCTACAGCGGCAGAATCGTCATCATCTCCTCCGTCCCCTCTCTCGACACACCCGTCTGCGACCTCGAAACCCGCAAGTTCAATCAGGAAGCCGCCAACCTCGGCCCGGAAGTCCAGATCCTCACCATCAGCATGGACCTCCCCTTCGCCCAGAAGCGCTGGTGCGCCGCCGCCGGAATAGACCGCGTCGTAACCCTCTCCGACCACCGCGACGCCTCCTTCGGCACCGCCTACGGCGTCCTCATAAAAGAGCTCCGCCTCCTCGCCCGCGCCGTCTTCCTCATAGACAAAGCCGGCACAATACAATACATCCAACTCGTTCCCGAACTCACCGACGAACCCAACTACGAAGAAGTCCTCTCCGCCGTTAATAAACTTGCCTAGCGTCGTCAGCGACGCAATTCACCTCTCCCCGCTCAGAATTCCGCTTCTCCTATGACTATGCCTGTTTTAGCGTCCGAATACCGCGTCCTTCTAATGCTCCGTCCTTTACTTGCGTACAAAAATAATTCCAGATTATTTTATTGACAATGTGCCCGCGATCGAGCTACAATCTTTCGGGCACAATAGGGGACGGGCGTATCGGCCACGGGATGGCCGGGGGTGAGGCTGTGGCAGTGTGGACCCTATCGGTCGACGTATCGAGCTCAGCGTTCTCCGGTCTATTTGTGCATTTGCGTCCTCACTCGCTGCTCGATTGGTTCCTGCAAATCCGCCGAAGCTCTTCGCCCAGCAAGCTCCGCCGCCATTCCACTCAGAGGGCTTACACCCGCTTCAAACCACTCTCGCGCCTTTCGCTCCCTTTACACGAGGGCCGTAGCCCGTTACCACTTCGGCCTACTCACTATTAGCAGCAATAGGAGGCGGCAAAATGACTAGACGCTCTCCAATCGTCCTGATCGCGATTGCCCTACTCGGCATTTGTATTTCATGGCGCACCACACTTGCCGCCGATTTGCCTCCCGGCCCTATTGCCTACTGGAAATTCGACGAAGGCTCGGGGGACATCGCCTACGACTCCTCCGGCAACGGCCACGATGCAACACTCCATGGCGATCCTGATTACGGCCCCGGTCGATTCAATTCAGCCCTCAGCCTCGATGGTCACGGTGACTACGCTGACCTCCATACCGACCCGAGCCCCTTCTACGTTAATGAACTCACCCTATGCGCGTGGATCAAGCTCGACCCCCAATGGAACGGCAATGGCCGTATCGTATGCAAACATTATGACGAGCAAGGCCACGGATACGCACTGGGCGTCACTGCCGGTCGCTATCTCTTCGCCGTTCTCGAAGGCCAAACTCACACTTCGCAAACCCGGATTCCCCTCGAGACCTGGACCCACGTCGCCGTTGCCGCGCGGGCTTGGGCTCAAAAGGCCTTTCTCTACATTGACGGTGAACTCGAAGGAACTTACACGCACTACGGAAGCATCCATCCATCCGGCTACCCCCTACGCATAGGGCGGCAATCGCAGCGCCCTGATGAGGTAGAGCCCTTCCAGGGCCTTATAGACGAGCTGAAGATCTACCACTGCGTGCGCGCCAAAGGAGAAATCCTTCAGGATGCAATGCTTGACGGACTGCCCGTCGCTCACTGGCGCTTCGACGAGGAGGCGGAGACATCGCTCACGATTCCTCAGGCGGCAGCCATCACGGCGTCCTCATCGCCGACGCCGCTTGGGTTCCTGGCAACAAGGGCACCGCCCTTAGCTTCGACGGCGACCGCGATTATGTCGAAGTCCCCGATACCGGTGGCCTCAGCGGCTTCCGCGGTCTCACCGTCTCCTGCTGGTTCTTTACCGAGCCCAACTTCCAATCCGGCTCCATCGTCAGCAAGCATGACCCTGAAGGCACCGACAAAGCTGACGACTCATACGGTCTGGGCCTCGTTAGGATATCCGGCAACCAGAAGATCATTTGCGCCACCCTCCAGGTCGGTTCCACGCCCTGGGACAATGGTGCCTCCACATCGGCAAATGTGGACTGGCAGCTCGGCCGATGGTATCACTCCGCCATGACTTTTGATGGCCGCGTCTTGCGCCTCTACCTCGACGGACTCCAGGTGGCCACCACCAGCTACGAGCGAACCGCCCCGCTGAACTCTAATACACACATCCCGCTCAGGATAGGGTGTTCATATCTTAGCAGCACGTGGTCATTCGGCGGCACAGTCGACGAGGTCAAAATCTACGACTATGCGCGCACGCAGCAGCAGATAGCCTCCGAAGCGCGTGGTCTCGTAGCTTACTGGAAATTCGACGAAGGCTCCGGCACCACCGCCTACGACTCCTCCGGAAACGGCCACCATGCGACCCTCCGTTGCGGCGCTGGGTACGCCCCCGGCGTTTCAAACTTCGCCCTCGAACTTAAAAGAGCAGATGGTGTGGCCGTCGCTCCTGACGACGGCCATCTCAGCGGCTTCGATGCGCTGACAGTGGCCTGCTGGTTCAAACCAGATCCCGAGTGGGCGCGCCCCTCTTACCTCATTAGCAAAGCCGACCACGGCACTCAAGCTCTTTTCCCTGACTCGTTCGAGTTATCTATCGAGCGCGACGCGCCTGCCGAGCCCGCAACCCTCGTCG